>QHZE01000025.1 GCA_003225335.1 Acidobacteriota bacterium | reverse complement strand
ACGCGTAATCCTGATTCCTTGTGGTAAGGGGTGCCTTCAACAGTTATTTCGAGGATGTCCGTTGACTGCCTGAAATGACGCGGCTCGGATCACGTCACACCGCCTTGCTCAGAATCTCAACCTTCCGGTTCTCTTGTACACCAGTCCTGATTTCTTGTGGTCTCACTTAGGGCCTTTCCTCGGTGGATGCGACCAGTTTCACTCGTGCCGGAGCGCCGCCATGGGGTCGACATCTGTAGCTCGGCGCGCGGGGATGTAGGTGGCGAGCAGCGCCACGCCGGTCAATACCACCAAAACGGCGAAGAACGTTGGCGGGTCGCTCGGCTGGACGCCGTACAGAAGGCTCGACATCAGGCGCGACAGGATGAAAGCTGCCACTAGCCCAATCGCTGCCCCCGCTAGGGTCAGAATCATCCCGCGTCTGACGACCAACTTCAGGACGTCGCTGCGCTGCGCGCCTAGCGCCATGCGAATTCCGATCTCCCGCGTACGCTGTGCGATCGAGTAGGAAATCACACTATAAATCCCGATTGCGGCCAGCAGCAGGGCGAGCCCCGCAAAACCGGCAAGCAGCAGGGTGTTCAGGCGGGGCTGCGCGAGTGACGCGCTCACCACTTGATCGAGCGTTTGGATGTCGGCCACGGACTGGTCCTTGTCCAACTCGTGGACTTCATTCCGAACGGCGACAGCAAGGCTCAACGGATCGGAAGATGTGCGCAGCGCCAATTCCATATTCCCGGCCACTCCTCCTTCCACGCCCTGGGCGTGCGGCGAAAACACCTGCGGAAACCGCGGGTCACTCAGGCTTTGGAGAGCCGCGTCGCCCACCACGCCGACCACGGTAAGCCAAGGACCCTTCGAGGGGTCCTCTCCAAGGCAGATGCGCTTGTCGATAGGATCAGCGTCCGAGAAGAAACGGCGGACAAGAGTGGCGTTGACGATGGCCACCTTGGGGCTCTGGTCGCTGTTGTCGGCATCGGTGAACGCACGGCCGTTAAGAAGGGAAATGCCCATGGCACGAAAGTAGCCGGGCGTGACCTGAGCAAAGTTCACTATAGGGATCGATTCCCTTACCACGACGGGGCGCCCTTCGATATTCAGTCCGCTCCAATACCCGCTGTTGGGACTTCGGAGCGGCATGGTCATGGTGGCACCAGCGGCCTTCACTCCAGGGAGAGCGCGAACCCGCTCGAGCAGTTGCTGGAAGAAGGACGCGATCTGGGGATTTTTGTACTTCGACGACGGGAGCGAAACTTGGCACGTCAACACCTTGTCTGGATTGAATCCTGGGTTTATGGCGCGTAAACGCTCGAAACTATTCACGAGCAAACCGGCGCCCGCCAGCAACACCAGCGCCAGCGCCATTTCCCAGACCACCAGAAGGTCGTGCACTCGATGGTGCACTCCCGCACCCAAACCGCGGCCTCCTTCTTTCAACGATTCGTTGAGCTGGTCTTTGAACGACTCGAGAGCAGGGAACAGTCCAAAGGCGAGGCCCGTGAGCACGGACAATCCCACGGTGAACAAAAGGACGGGTGCGTCTAAGCCAATGTCCTGCGCACGGGGCACTTGGTTTGCGACCATCACGCGCAAGTAACGAACTGCCCAGGCCGCGATCAGAATCCCCGCGGCGCCGCCGAGAACCGAGAGCAGCACGCTTTCCGTCAACAATTGACGCACCAAGTCCCAGCGGTCAGCGCCGAGTGCCGCGCGAATGGCAAATTCCTTTTCGCGCGCCGCCGACCGCGCCAGCAGCAGGCTGGCCAAGTTGGCGCACCCGATCAGAAGAACAAAGGCCACAGCACCGAGCAACACCAACAGCGCCGGCCGTACGCTTCCAGTAATTTGTTCCGCGGCAGAAATCAGGTACGCCGTGACCCCCGCGTCCTCCTTGTATGTCTGCGCAAGGCGCCGTGCGATCGTATCCATATCCGCCTGGCCGCGCTCGATGGTCACACCTGGCTTCAGGCGGGCGATCACCCTCATGAAGCGGGCGCCTCGAGGAGCAATCGACTCCGCCCTAGAAGGCCACGGGACCCAGAGTTGAACATCGGGGAAAGGCGACGAGAATTCCGCCGGCATCACTCCGACTACGGTGTGGGGCTCGCCGTCGAGGGTAATGGTCCTTCCCAATACTCCCTGGGTACCTCCGAATGAGCCGATCCAGAGGGAATGGCTGAGCACAACGACGCGATCCTTTGTCCCCTGTTCTTCGTCCAGAGCAAACGTTCTACCCAACTGGGACCTGGCACCGAGGACATGAAAGAAATTCGGCGAGACGGTCCACCCGTCAACCTGCTGTGCTTCGTCGCCACCCGACAGGTTGTAGGTTCCGCTCCACCATCCCGCCATGCCGACAAAGGCGCGGCCCTGCTCCCGCCAATCCTGCAGGTCAGGAATGGACACGGTGCTCTCGTTGATCCCCCGCGCCTTCTCCGCCGACCACACATACACCAAACGGCTCGGATCTTCGTAGGGCAACGGGCGCAATAGGGCGGCATTAACAACGCTGAAGATCGCTGTGTTCGCGCCAATGCCCAACGCCAGCGTGATGACAGCCACCGCAGTGAAGCCGGAGTTCTTCGCCAGCACACGAAGGCCGTAGCGCAGGTCCTGTAGAAATGTTTGCATTGAAGCAATCCCCCGGGGCTATCCTCCCATAATCGCTCGTCCATTTTGACGTATGATAAGCCGTTCGGTTAGGCGGAAATACTGACGCCGACTCTAATTCTCCCGGCGTGCGAGCCGACGGAGACACACCGGTCTCCCTTGGTGAATCCCCTTCCCACAAGCAGCATCGGTTTCAGTATCACCTCAAATCGCCCAGAGTTACAGCGAAGGAAGCTGAACCGCGGACCCCGAACGCTCCACTTTGCCGTGTAGTCGGCATCCCGTCCATTGGGCTTTGCCAGAGCATGCCCGATCCGTTAAAGTGCGGGTTCGATGCCGATCTGGTCGTTTACCGCTCCCTTCAAACGCTGCTTGCATCCGAGATACTTTTCCGTCGTCTGCACCGAGACGTGGCCGAGCAAGAATTGGATCTGCTCCAGTTCGCCTCCGGCTGCGTGACACAGGCGTGCACAGGACCGGCGGAGGCCGTGTGGCGCGACTTTCGACAAGCCGAGCTTTGCGGCATATTCCTTCACGACATGCCAGACGACTTTTTCTGTCATGCCGTCGCCCCAGGCTGTTCCGGCTTTGCAAACGCACCGAAACAGTTTTCCATTCGTAACTCCAGCTGCATTCACCCATTCATCAACAGTCTGCTTGACCCACTCTGGAACAGGAACAGTCCGGACGTGGCCTGCCTTGCCTATCAAATCGACTATCGCCCAATGATCTTCACGGCGCTGAAAGTGGTCGAAAAGGAGTTGAGCAAGTTCACGGCGGCGAAGCCCGCAACCTAACAAGACTGCCAGAATCGCTCGATCTCGTTTACCTTTGAGAATATCGGTACTCGGAAGTTGCCAGAGCAAACGAGCTTCCTCAGCCGTCAGCCAGTTGCGAAGCCGCACTCCCAGCTTCTTTGCTCCCTTAACGCGACGAATGCCAGCGGCGAGTTCAGGGCTGAGCAACCCGGAATCGGCGGCTTCATATGCCAGTCGCCGCACGGAGGCGAGTCTGACGTTAATGGTGCCCGGTGCCAACTGGCGAGATTCAAGGTGAATTCTGTACCAAGTGACAACGGTCTTGTTGAACGAGAGACGCGGCTCGGAGCAATACCACGCAATGAACTCGTCCAGGGCATGTTGATAACCCCGCTGCGATTCTGGCGAGCGCAGGCTGTTCAAAACGGCTGCCTTTGCTTGATCGAGATCCGGAAGGCGAAGCCTGGTTTTGTTGCGGGCAGTGCTCTTGGCAATCTTTTTCCTCTTCTTTTTCATGGCCAGCGGCCTCCTCACCGCTGGCCCAGAGAGTAGATCCTATTAGTTACTAAGGGACGGATAGCCCGTTATACGGCCAAATGGACGTGTTTGGGAGCTTTTTCTTGATATTTCGTAGCCCGGCTGGCTCGCTGAACTCGAGCCGCTGGAACCTTTCCATAATGCCGCTGTCTAATCGCTCAGAAAATAGCGGCAGACAAGACAATCATGGGCCGGGATGCGATGCACACTGGAAACCAGACATACCAATCAGGATTTGCCATGCGCAGCATCTGCAGTCTGATCATTGCAACGCGCATTGTGACTTCTCCGGCCAGTCTATATTGCCAGGCAGTGCCGAAGGTTCTGTCCATGATTACCCCTGATTACCCGGAAGGGATCAACGAGGGCGGATTTGTTATCTGCGAAGTGTTCCTGCTGTCAGACGGCAAGATTGGGATTGCCACAGCGATAAAGGGAGACAGCCGCTTCCAGGGCGCAGCCGAAAGGGCGCTTTCCTCGTGGCTGTTTGAACCAAGCAGAGGCAATCCCCTTCGGCGAGTGCTGGTCAGTTTTGCGTTTTATCCAACTACATTCAGTGGCTTAAGAAACAAAGTCGTTGCCGAATTGATAGGAGACAGAGGGTTGCCAATCCGCATTGGACCGCGCCTGGTTTCGCCTCTGGCGAAGTCTGTCGGAACAGCGGCAGCGATTGTATGTGAAGTCCACGATGTGCGGCTCAAAGTCGATATCGTCGGACTAGGATATGGTCTGGTGTTGCCCTGCCCAGCGTTCGAAAGAGCCAAGGACAACCTGTTCCCGCACAGTAATCGTTATGTGATGGGTGGCTGCGTGGTACAGCCGGAGAATGCGGCTGAAGTGCTTTACTGCCCTAAATGCCGGCAAGCAGCAGCCCGGTGGCTGAAAGCACATCCAATGCAGGAATAGGAATCGGGCCATTCCATAGAGTGGTTGCGCCGATCCATTGATTGCTGGACAGGCGGACAAATAGTCGGCATCCCGTGACGATCCGGGAGCTACGCGCCAGCACCGTCACGTCTCGAGCGGACGGCGTGTCGGGGCCGGCGACCATGGTCACGTGGGTTAAAGCGAGCACCGCCGCCCCGGCAGTGCGAAAGCGGCCGTCGAAGATCCCTGTCTGACGCCGTAGTGTTTACGGAGCCGGCCACTTGGACGTACAGTCGGCTTATCGGAAAAGTGGTGGCGACTGGGACGGTTCCATCGAGTATCCAGCCAGCTGTACGGTTAGGGCGTATTACGTCCAATTGACCGGAATCTGCGCCGAAGAGTGGTCTCTAAACACTTTGGCGACTACTCGGGGGCCCCGGCGTGCCAGCGCGCGAGGCTATTTTGACAAAGCTCCCCTCCTCCCCTTGCTTACCGAGGGTACGTGCTGTATCATTAAGCTCGGTAACCGAGGGTTAATCAATGAGCAAACCAACAGATCTTGTGCAAGGGACACTTGACTTGCTTCTCCTAAAGATCCTCGCCTTGGAACCGCTCCACGCCTGGGCAGTGAGCCAGAGGCTGAAACAGGTGTCCGGGGAAGTGCTGCAAGTCAGCGACGGCTCGCTCTACCCCGCACTACACAAGCTCGAACAAGAGGGATGGGTCACCGCCGAATGGAAGGTGACGGAGAATGGCCGGCGGGCCAAGTTCTACTCCCTGACGCGGCCCGGTCGACGAGCCTTGGAGCACGAAGCCGCCAATTGGGAACGATTAGCGGGCGCCATCTCCCGAGTCATCCGGCTGAACGAGGGGTAGCGCTATGCGAGAGTGGCGGTGGTTCTACAGAGTCCGACTCCGGCTCCGCACGCTGTTCCGGCGCAACCAGGTGGAACGGGAGCTCGACGAAGAGTTCCGTTATCACCTCGATCAAAGAATCGAACAGGAAATCGCCAGGGGGTTGTCGCCGGAAGAGTCCCGCCGCGTTGCCGTTCGCGCGATGGAGGGAATCGAGCAGAAGAAGGAGGAGTGTCGCGATATGCGCCATGTGAATTTCATAGAAACCCTCCTACAAGACTTCCGCTACGCTTTCAGGGGTCTCGGCAAGAGTCCCGGCTTTTCAGCCGTGGCAGTGCTGACGCTAACCCTGGGGATCGGTGCGAGCATGGAAGGAAACCGGAGCCACGCCGGCGAGCGAACCGAGAAACGGTTGCAGAGCCTGCTGGTCATCTTCGAGATGGCACTCACCGTCATGCTCATCGTCGGCGCTGGTCTCCTTCTGAAGAGCTTCGTTCTGCTGCAACAAACCGATCTGGGCTTGAACCCGCGCAACGCGCTGATGGCGGATCTGCTGCTGTCCAAGCGTTACGCAGACCCGCAACGCCGGGAGATCTTCCTGCG
>QHZE01000024.1 GCA_003225335.1 Acidobacteriota bacterium | reverse complement strand
GTCCATTGAGGCACTGAAGCGCGATGGCGTACAGGTGAAAATTCTGACGGGAGATAACGAACTCGTCGCACGGCATGTTTGCGAACAGGTTGGACTAGAGAATCCGACGATCGTTCTCGGCGAGGAACTCGAACAGATGAGCGATCCCGCACTACAACATCTGGCCGAGGAAACCACCGTGTTTGCGCGCGTCACGCCGATGCAGAAGCACCGGATTATCCACGCGCTGAAACACCGCGGCCACGTGGTTGGCTACCTCGGTGACGGAATCAACGATGCCCCTTCGCTGCACTCGGCGGATGTGGGTATATCCGTTTCTTCGGCCGCGGACGTCGCGCGGGACGCAGCCGAAATCATCCTGCTCAAGCCGGGCCTCCAGATTTTGCATAAAGGCATCATCGAAGGCCGACGGGCATCTGCAAATGTCTTAAAGTATCTCTTGATGGGCACGAGTTCGAATTTCGGCAACATGTTCAGCATGGCCGGCGCGTCGGCCTTCCTTCCTTTTCTTCCCATGCTCCCCACGCAGATCCTGCTGAACAATTTTCTCTACGACACGGCTCAGATTACGATCCCTTCCGACAATGTGGACAAGGACTACGTGCGTATTCCCCGTCGCTGGGACATGCGCCTGATCCGGAACTTCATGATTTTCATTGGACCGATCAGCTCAATCTACGACTTCCTCACGTTTTACGTCTTGCTTCACTTTTTCCACGCCAGCCAAGTAGAATTCCACACCGGGTGGTTTGTGGAATCGCTGGCTACGCAGACGCTTGTGCTCTTCGTCATCCGCACGACCCGGAATCCGCTGAAAAGCCGCCCGAGTGTTCCTCTCACAATCACCACGATTGTGATCGTGATGATCGGTGTCCTGATTCCGTACGCCCCTCTCGCGCGCGACCTCGGGTTTACGGCGCTGCCCGGGCCTTTCTATGCGTTCCTCGCGATTTCGACTGCGACTTACTTATTTCTCGTTGAATTTGCGAAACGTAGGCTCTTTGCACGAGCCGAGATCTGACCTTCGGTTTGCTCGGGCGTGACGAACCGCAAAGTTATCCCCTTACCGGCACGGACAATTCTTCCTCGATCTCGACAGCCGGGAAGAGAGCGACTTTGCACTGAAGAGACCGTGCGATGAGGCACGATTTCTCGGCCTTCTCAAGCAGGCGAACGGCCCGGTCATGATCTCCTTCTTTCCGGACGGTGACGGCGGGCCGCAATCGCATCTCTGTAAAGCGCCAACCGCTGTCCTGTTTGGTGAGCACACCTTCCGCGGCCAATCGCAAAGAATCAAATTCCAGACGCGAGGTCTGTGCCATTCCTTCAAAAGTGCTGACGAAGCAGCTGGCCACGGCGGCAACCAGGAAATGTTCTGGAGTCCACCGGCCGACCTCACCTTGAAATTCAGGCGGTGGGCTAAACGATATGGCCGGCAGGATTCCTTCGGCATGAACGACGCCGTTGCGTCCCCCTGCGCCGATGGCTTCAACACGATATTCGTGAATGGATTCCATTTCGTCCTCCTCGAACGTGACGGCGGGAGATCGATTCGAGCTCAGCTCCTGTCACGGGTCAAACCCTAGCAAAGAAACTCTGGCGACTGTGTGATCTGAGTCACGGTCGAAAGTGATGGCCGTCACAGCGAGATGAGCACGTGAAGTCGTATTCAAGAGGGCAGAGGGAGGTGGCCCATGAAAGCAGTTCAAGCAAGAACGAGAATTACAGTGAAGAACATTTTGTTCGCAACGGACTTTTCACCAGCAGCGGACGCAGCCGCACCGATCGCGATCGAAATCGCACAGCGTTATGGCGCAAAGGTGTATGGCGTGCATGTGAATAGATTCGACGACTACACGGCTGCTGCACCCAACGCCTGGGCAGCGATGGCAGAGGCAGCGGAGAAGGAGACCAAAGAAGATGCCGGACGCCTGAATGAACAGCTCCAGTGCATCGAACACGAAGTCGTGATCGGCGAAGGCAACATTTGGGAAGTGGTATCCGGCCTGATCAAAGAGAAGGAAATTGACCTGGTCGTGCTGGGGACGCGCGGGCGCACGGGACTTGGAAAGACGATACTCGGTTCGGTTGCCGAACAGATTCTTCGGCAATCGCCGTGCGCGGTGCTCACGGTTGGCCCACATGTGAACGTTTGGTCTGACGAATACGCAAAGATGCGTGAAATCCTGTATGCCACAGATCTAACGGCTGACTCCCCAACAGCGGCTCCCTACGCCATATCTCTGGCGCTGGAGAACCAAGCGCATCTCGTGTTGCTGCACGTGATCGAAGACGGGAAGGCCGGCGATCTGGTTGACAGCCCAGAGGTGGTGGATGTTAAGGAGCGAAAGCTGCAGCAATTGGTTACGGAGCAAGCCGGATTATGGTGCGACCCCACCTACATCGTCGAGCAGGGACCAGCGGCAGAGAAGATCCTGGACGTTGCGAAACGGCGGCACACGGATCTGATCGTGATGGGAGCCCGGCCGGCAAAAGGCCTTGCAACGCATCTGAACATCGGAACAGTCCACAACGTTGTTTCGCAGGCAACGTGCCCAGTCCTCACGGTTCGTGGATGAAGCGCACCGCGCCATCACACCGGCATCAGAGGCGGTGAAACACAAGGGGGTTGAGGCTGCAGCGAGTTCTCGTGACAGTTCGCTGGCCTCAACCCCGGCAGGCGAGAGAATGCAGATTCTGAAAGCTGGCGTGCTCTATTTCGCAGTCGTTTTCGGAGCAGGATTCATCCTTGGCCCCATCCGCATCCTGTGGATCGCCCCGCGACTCGGCACAAGAATGGCCGAACTCTTGGAAATGCCCATCATGCTCGCGATCGCAATTGTGACGGCACGGTGGATCGTTCGGAGACTTGCTGTGCCTCCAACACCATCGAGTCGGCTCGGCATGGGTGGCATCGCACTTAGCCTACTGCTAGTCGCAGAATTTACTCTTGTGCTCTGGCTTCGAGGTCTCTCGATCAAGGAGTACCTTGCTGCCCGAGATCCCGTAGCGGGAACAGTCTACTATGTGGCGGTCGGAGTGTTTGCCGTCATGCCGCTTCTAGTGGCGAGAAGATCGGCCGAGACTACACAGGTGTGGCGTTTTGATTAGATCACCGTCGCGTGGCCCTCGCTTCTTGCTGAAATCAGGCGCCAACAGTCTCGGGCGATAGCCCAGTCTTCTTGAGCGTGCACGACTAACACGCGAACTGTTGAATCGGAAAGCGAGATATCCTGGTCCGCAGATGCCTGCTCATTCTTCACGGGATCGAGTTTCAGGCCAAGAAATCCGAAGTTGGCGCAAGCTGCGGCGCGCAGCTCAGGCGAATTCTCTCCAATTCCGGCCGTGAAGACGAGCGTATCTATCCCGCCCAGTGCCGCAATCATCGCGCCGATACCAGCTTGAAGGCGGTGGACGAACATCTCAAAAGCCAGCTTCGCCCGTGGATGGCCATCTCTCATCGCGGCCACGATCTGCCGCATGTCACCCGAAATCCCAGAGATTCCCAGCAGGCCTGATCTCGTGTTGAGCATCTCGTCGAGCTGCTGTCCCGTCAAGCCACTGTCTCGCATCAAGTAAGTCATTATCCCGGGATCCACAGAACCTGAACGCGTTCCCATCATTAGCCCTTCTAGGGGCGTGAATCCCATGGTCGAATCGATGCTTCGCCCTTCGCGAATGGCCGCCAGAGAGCAACCATTTCCTAAATGGCAGGTTACGAGTTTCAGTGATCGTAAGTTCTTGCCGAGGAGCTGTGCGGTGCGCTCGGCGCAATACTGATGATTGATTCCGTGAAATCCATAACGACGGATCCCCTGCGCGAGCCATTCATAAGGGCCAGGGTATACGGCGGCTGGTTCCGGTAGTCGGCTGTGAAACCCTGTGTCGAATACAGCCACCTGGAGAACCGTGCCGATACGTTTTTCGACAATCTTGATTCCTTCCAGCTCGGCGCGATTATGCAATGGCGCAAAGGCGGACATGCGCGCGATAGCAGATTTCACTTCCGGTGTGATGGCGGTTGGCTCCTGGAGACTCTTACCACCGTGCACAACTCGATGACCTACTCCGTCGATTTCGGAAGGCGCAGAGAGTACGCGCAGCCTTCCACTCCATAGAGTATCCAATAGGTGTTCGATGGCATCCGAGCGCGAAGCAACCTTGACGCGATCTTTCAGCTGGGCTCCCTGTGAATTCTGTGCTTGGATATCGGCATGGTCTCCGTTCCATTCGATCTTGCCTTCCCAGGTTGGTGCAGGCGGATGTGCAGGAAGGGTCTTTCCGATGTCGTACAGGCAGCTCTTCTGGCTGCTGGAACCTGAATTGAGCACTAGGATTTTCATAGCCTAATGAGGCCATTTCCAATCCCGGATTTCCGGCAAGTCGTCTCCATGTTCGCAGATGTATTGCTTGTGCTCGACGAGCTTGTTACGCAGGAACTGTTTGAAATGTCCGCCGACGCGTTGCAAGCGAGGGACCCGGTCGACCACATCGCCTGCTAGATGAAAACGATCCGATTCGTTGAGGACCGTCATATCGAAGGGAGTGGTGGTTGTTCCTTCCTCTTTGTATCCGCGAACGTGAAAGTTGTCGTGATTCGTTCGCCGATAAGTCAGGCGGTGAATCAGCCAAGGATAGCCGTGGTAGGCAAAGATGACTGGCTTGTCGGTCGTGAAAATCGAATCGAACT
>QHZE01000023.1 GCA_003225335.1 Acidobacteriota bacterium | reverse complement strand
CGCGGCGCTCGGGAAGGACGCGCCAGACGTGGAACCCCCGCGCTTCCGGAACATAAAGGCAACGCCAGCCGAGCCACTGCGCCCGCCACGCCAGATCCGCATCTTCGCGGTACGCGAAGAACGTTTCGTCGAAGTACTCCTTTCCCGCTTTGACTTCTTCGAGCATCCGGCGGCGGTAGAATGCCGCGGCGCCGGAAGCGCCGAACACATACTCCCGCCTGTCGTACTGTCCCGCGTCCGTTTCGCCCAACCCGCGGTCCAGGTGGCGCTGATTCGGCGTGAGATAAATCCCCGTCGTATCGATTATTTTCTCCTCGGAGGGCAGAGCAGGGTCTCCCGCAGGCCATCTCCAGAGTTTTCCCGTTGCGGAACCGGCCGTCACATCCTGGTCCAGGGCGCGCGCGAGGATCTCTATGAACCACGGATCGAGCGCCACGTCTGGATTCAGGATCAGGACGTAGTCCGAATTTTCGGAGGAGATGAGACGGTTATGCGCCGCGCAGAACCCGATGTTCCCGGGGGAGAAGCGCGTGGCATGGAACATGCCAGCGTGTTCCGAGACGATTTCCAGTGTGGTGTCTGTGGACGCATTGTCCCAAAGACATGAGACGAAATCCGTGCAGGTCTGCTCCGATAGGCTTTCCAGACAGGCCCGGAGATAGGCGGCGGAGTTGTGCGTGACAATGCTGACCAGGACACGCGGGCTCATGAGATTTCCGGTATTCCCCCGGAGAAATAGCGCGCGGCCCGCCAGAAGGTCCGGGCGGAGGACTTCCGGGTGGCTCCGAAGACCAGAGGCCGTATCAGGGAGAGGGCGGCCCTCAGATACAACCCTTTGCAGATGAGCTTGCGAATGCGGTCTGCTTTCTCTCTGCCGTGGTGCTTGCGGAAGTAGCGGATCTCGTTAGCATGGAAATACCGCAGGAACTCTTCGCGCGCGAGGTGCTTGAGGCTCGATCCGCCGTGGTGCAGGAATTCCGCCTGCGGCTGGTATAGGATGCGGCCGCCCCGGTCCCGAATGCGCCGGCACAGATCGACATCTTCGAACCAGGCAGGGTAGAAGTTCTGGTCAAACCCGTTCAATCGCTCCAAAGCGGGTCTCCGCACCATCAAACAGGCTGCTGCGGGCTGGTCTACCTCGGCGAGAGACTCGGGGTTTTCATCCAGCCACAGATAGCGCCGCGACCAGGGATTTCGAGGCCAGATCTCGTCCAATAAGAACATCTCGGCCGCCACGCTCCCCACAGTCGGAAAGGCGCGCACATCAAAGCCTGCCTGCCGGCGTCCGGAAGGGCTCACGAGTTTCCCGCCGGCAGCCCATGCGCAGGAGTCTTCGTTCAGCGTTTGGGCCAGACGGGTCACCGCCCCGGGTGTGCTTTCGGTATCGGGATTTAGAAACAGTACCGGGTCCCCCGCGCTTCGGCGCCAGCCGATGTTGTTTGCCGCGGCAAAGCCCAGGTTTTCCGGGTTTCGGATGAGCGACAGGGGAGCATTTACTTTTCGGGCGAAATCGAGGCTGAAGTCTTCGGAGGCATTGTCCACGACGACGACTTCGCAATGCGCCGCGTGTTCCAGCAGCGACCGGACGCACCGCTCGAGCAGCTTACCCGAGTTCCAATTGACGATCACGATCGAAATCACGTGGGCTCATTCCTTCGTGAGACGCCACGGCGGGGCGTCTCTACGGAAAGGGTGCAATTTGAAGTGCGAGTCGCCTCAGGTGCCGCTTTCGTCGGGTGCAGACGAACCAGCACTTTTTGAAGTGCGGCGACTTGTCGCCGCTATGGTCCCCGCGGCAAGAGGAAAGCGGAGACAAGTCGCCGCACTCCATATCGGACTGCATCCCGCGGCAGAACCTGACTCGCACTTCTGCACCCCTACGGAAATCGGAAATACCACTTCGCTCCGCCTCCCCCCTGCTCCTCAGCTCCCCTGCTCCCCTGCATTTCATGCCCTCCACCAACCGTTCAGTGGTCCGTGGTCAGGGGTTCGGGAACTGCTCCTACGTAGTTCTGTACCTCGACGTTCATCTTCAGCATCCCGTAGACGAGATCCTCCGGTCGAACATTGAAGACCAGCGCGTTGTCGATCCAGTCGCACATGTCGTGCTTCAACACATTGCCTCGGGCTACCGCGGGCGAAAGGGAATAGCTGCCCGCGGCCAGATGCGGCAGCTTGATACAAAAATCGCTGGTCATGATCTGCCCTTTCCTGGCCGGGGGCAGGAGCCGGCCCGCATAGGAGGTGTTGCAGGCCGAAATCTCGATTCCCAACCGGTCCCGCAAGGTATACCCGAGAATGGGCCGGTCGACGTCCTGCATGAACCGCGCCGAAACTCGAACCACGACTTTCTGGCCGCCGAACACCTCGCGTGAGGAGTTCCCTTTGTCGTCCAGCAACTCGATGCCCAGAACCTCTGCCTCGCCGTTGCCGAACCGGTAGTCCACGTTGGGAATCGAATGAACGACCGGTATCTCGCCTGATACGGCGGTCGTATCGGCAGAGATCTGGTCCGACGTAACCGTGTCCAGGCCGCCATAGCGGCGCTCCCGTTCAAAAACCAGAGCGTGATACCTTTGCACTACCAGATCGGGTCTGCCCTCTTCTAGCAGACGCCCCTGGTCCAGGAGGAGCGCGCGGTCGCAAAATCTCGTTACGGCTCCGAGGTCGTGAGTAACTATGATGATTGTTTTCCCCTCAGCGCGGAGCTGATTCATGCGGTGCATGCATCGGTGCTGGAAGACCAGATCGCCCACAGCCAGGACCTCATCCGCCAGCAGGATGTCGGGATCCACGTGAATGGCAACCGAGAACGCCAGGCGCATGAACATTCCGCTGGAGTAGGTCTTGACCGGCTGGTCCATGAAATCTCCGATCTCCGCGAAGCGAGCGATGGCGTCGAAGCGCTGTTCCATGGCGGGCGTATCGAAACCCAGGATGGCCCCGTTCATGAAAACATTCTCCCTCCCCGTGAACTCGGGATTGAAGCCGCAACCCAATTCCAGGAGCGCCGAGACTTTGCCGCGCACCAGGCAGTCGCCGCGCGTCTGCCTCATGATTCCAGCCAGAATCTGCAGCAGCGTGCTCTTGCCCGAGCCGTTTTGCCCGATGATGCCTAGAGTCTCTCCCGGCTCGACATTAAAAGAGACGTCCTCCAGAGCCCAGAACTCCTGGTGTAGTTGGTTCCTGCCGGGTCTGAGAAGCTCCAGCAGCTTGTCCCCGGGGCGGCGGTAGATCTGGTATTTTTTCGACAGGTGTCGCACCTGGATCGCCGGCATCAGAGAATATCCACGAATTCGCGCTTCGTGATGCGAAAGAACATTCCACCTGCCACAAACACCACAAGAGAAGCAAGCACCAGAACAGGGAGCATCTTCATGTCGGGCATCCGCATTCGCAAAAGGCAATCCCGATAGCCGGTGACGACGTGGGCGAGGGGGTTCCAGTAGACGATAAACAGGAGTCTGGGAGGGAACCTCTCCGGCGAGTAAAAGACGGGCGTAAACCAGAACCAGAACGTAAGAATGACGCTCAATATCTGAGAGATATCCCGGACGAAGACATTCAGACTCGACACCAACCAGGAAAATCCCAGGGTGAAAAGCATCAGGCAAAGGAAATAAAAAGGGACGAAGAAAACGAATACGCTGATCTTGCCAAAGCCGAAAACCAGAATGCCGAGCAGGATTGAGAACCCGATAAGATGGTTCACGGTCCCGGCCAGCAGCACGCTCAACGGCAGGATCTCTGTTGGGAAAAGAGTCTTGGTGACGAGATTGGCGTTGTCGATTACCACGGTGCTGGAGCGCTGCACGGAATCCTGGAAGAACAGCCAGGGAAGGATGCTGCAGAACAGGAAGAGCCAGAATCGGTCGGTTCCGCTGTCCGGCACCGGCCGCTGGCCGAAGACCACGGCGAAAACGAAGACATAGCTCACCAGCAGGACTACAGGGTGGATCACGCTCCAGAAGATTCCCATAAACGATCCCACATAGCGGGACTTCAGGTCGCGGACGACGAAGCTTCGGATCAGTCCGCGCTCCACGTAGATCTTCCTCAAAAAGTTGGAAAAGATGATCCACGGCGCCAGCGCCGGATGGATCTTTGCAGCCTCTTCCTGCATGGTCCGGACCTCCGATGGAGAGTGCCGATTATAGCACGCCGCCGCGGCCCGCTCTGCGCCACGCTCCCCACGGACTCCGGGAGCCACGAATTACCCGCAACCAAACTTGACGATTTTCTTTGCGTCTTCACGCCTTCGTGGTAAGTGCCGCGTCTAATCCACCACGAAGACACGAAGAATCTCCTCCACGGTCCACCGCCGCACGAAATCCTTGTGTCCATCACACTACATCCCTTCTCGAATCAGAGCGGAAGTCCGCATTTCGTGAAAGAATTGACATAGCTCTGCCCTCGACTCATGCTTTTATGCATGAGAACATGGTTATTCTTGATGATAAGCTCCACCGGGCAGCCAAAGAATATGCGGCGAGGCACGGCACCACTCTTGCAGCTCTAATCGAGGAGGCTCTCAGGCTGCGCCTTTCTCAGCGGCGCGAAGCAGGTACCCGTCGGCCGGTTCGCCTGCCGACATTTCGCGGGGACGGGCTCCAGCCGGGCATCACCCTCGATGACATGGGAACGGTGTATGACCGGCTGGATGGGCTCCGATGATGGCGGTGCAACGTCCTGCTTTACGCCATCCGGGCGGAGAGCGAGCGCCACAGCCGGTACCGGGCCTGGCTCGAGAATGCACTGAATGGAGCCGAGCGGCTGGTGCTGTTTGAGCCGGTGCAGGCTGCGGCGCTGCGGATTGCCACCCATCCTGGCATTTACAGGCCGCCAACTCCCCGTGCAGTTGCCGAACGGTTTCTGGATGTATCACTCACCGCTCCCGCTGCGGTGGCTCTGCGCGCCGGGGAGCAGCATTGGCCGCTCTTTCGCGACCTCTGCCGGCGCGCCGATTGCCGCGGCAATCTGGTGTAGGACGCCTACTTCGCTGCGCTGGCATTAGAATACGGATGCACGTGGATCACGACGGACCGCGATTTCGCTCGCTTCCCGGGGGTGAAGTGGAGGCATCCCCTCGATCATAAGAGACCCGTTCATAATCCCGGCTGAGAGGATTTTGAAATCTGCACCAGGTCCTCTTGGTGCGAACAAGGCGTTTGGTATCATGGCCGGAAAAC
>QHZE01000022.1 GCA_003225335.1 Acidobacteriota bacterium | reverse complement strand
CGAGTGGGGCATCGGTAACAACAAAAAGTAAAAAGAATGAGGAAAAGCCAGGGAGAACTTCCATGAAAACCGTTTCGGATTGTCGATTTCTGTGGGCGCTTACGTGTGCACTCGCTATTGCGCTCGCAGTTCCAGTCTTTTATGCGGGTGCAGCCACAACCTCGCCGGCGCAGGTTGCCACGGGGCAGAAGACGGAGGTTACGGGCGTTATCGTCAAGCGTGAGGCCGACACCTTCACGTTGCGCGAAAAGGCCGGTCAGGATGTTGTAGTCACTCTCACGAGCGAAACCAAGGTAAAGGAGAAAAAGAAGAATCCCTTCCGGGGTGCCCAGAATTACGCTACGACGAATCTCTTGCGCGGCTTGAACGTCGCGGTCAAGGGCCGCAAGGAGGCGTCGGGCACGTTCTTCGCCGAGGAGATCAGATTTACGGAGCTTGATCTTCGAATGGCCAGCTCGCTGGACTCACGTGTCAGCCCGGTCGAAGGCGATTTGAAGGACACGCAGGGCAAGCTGGCGCAGGCCGAGCAGAACCAGCAGCGCCTTTCCGGACAGGTAGAGGAGTTGACGGCGATTTCCAATATCGCGAAAGGCGGAGCAAAGGCAGCTCAGGAAACGGCGGACGCGGCCCTCGCGGGCGTCAATACCGCCAAGGAGCAGATTGTCTCGACCGACAAGCGGATCAACACCCGCATCTCTTCTTTGGATGATTTCGACGTGAAGAACAGCATGACGGTCACCTTCAAGGTCGGCAGCGCGGCTCTCTCGAAAGAGGCCAAGGAAGAGCTCGACAAGCTCGCCGAGGAGGCAAAGACGGACAAGGGTTACGTCATCGAGATTACGGGATACGCTTCGGCGGATGGCCCGGAGGACTATAACCGCCGTCTGAGCCAGATGCGCGCGGACGCAGTCGTGCGGTATCTCGCAGAGAATCACAACGTCCCTCTGCGCCGCATTGTCACACCCTTCGGCTATGGAGAAAAAATGCCTGTGGCCGATAATAAGACTAGAGATGGGCGCGAGCAGAATCGGCGCGTCGAGGTGAAGGTACTGGTGAACAAGGGACTCCTCGAGTCCGGACAGCCCACCTCGACTACCGGAACGGAATGACCCCGTCCGGGTTTTTTAATGCTGAGAGCGGCTCGCCGCAAGGCGGGCCGCTCCATTGAAAGCAAGCACGAAGGATGTTCATGCGGCTCAAGCGAATTACGTGGGGAGGCTGGCTGGCTTTCTTCGCGCTTTTGTTGATCTCTTTTCCTCTCCGCTCCTACGATGATCGGTCACGGCTGGGACCCGACACAACCTCCCTGTCGCCCGGAGTTACGCAGAACGAAGCCGGATCGCCTCCTCAATCTGACGTCCCGGTTCAAGATGCGGTCATACGTGTGGACTCCAACCTGGTTGCCGTCCCCGTATCGGTTACGGACTCTACGGGGCGCCCGGTTCAGAACCTGGAGATTGGCGATTTCGCCCTTGAGGAGAACGGGCGCCCTCAGTCGGTGGCGAGGTTAGGAGAACCGGGGGAAACGCCCGTAGACCTCGCCCTGCTGTTCGATATCTCGGGCAGCACCAGTTCGCGCTTCGAGTTCGAGCAGCAGGCGGCCTCCAAGTTTCTCAAGGAAGTCCTGCGGCCCAAAGACGCCGTTTCGATCTTTTCCATCGGCCCATCTCCCAAGCTCGTCAGCGAGCGGACGAGCCAGGTTCCGGAGGCCATTGCCAGTCTCATGAAGATCGAACCGACGAAAGCCCAGACCGCATTTTTCGATTCGGTGGTGGCGGCGGCGCAGTATCTGGAGCGTTCCGCCGCCCGCGATGCACGACGGGTCCAGGTGGTCATCTCCGACGGCGAGGACAACAACAGCGATCGCTACACGCTCGTCGATTCACTGCGCGAGGTCCAGCGGGCCGATTGCCTACTTTACTCGATCAACCCGGGCGGGCCTTCGATCCGGTTGAACAATATCAGCTTGAAAGGTCAGGAAGGCATGGAGGCACTTGCCACCCACACGGGCGGCGCTGCCTTCCTTCCCGAGAAGATCGAGGATCTGACCGCCATATTCGCGCGGATCGGAAGCGAGCTTCAGGCCCAATATCTGCTGGGCTACTACTCCTCAGACTCCCGCAAAGACGGGAACTTCCGAAGCATCCAGGTGCGCATCCCGAAGCGCGCAGGCCTGCGCGTTCGGGCCCGCCAGGGTTACTACGCCTCAGGCAGCCGACCCTCCGATTGACGAATGAATCTTTTTTTCATTCGTCAATCGTCAATTAAAAAAGCCCCAACCGACTCTCATACTGGGCAGCCAAGCGTGCGGTAATGAGTTGGATAGTAGCGCGCTCATGAAGCCGTGCGAGAGGCCAATAACGATCAGATTCGGGTGCCGCTGAAAAGTGCGGGTCCAGAAGAAGCCGCCAATGAAGGTGGCAACCGCGAGAGCCGGATTGGGAAGGTGGATCGCGGAGAAGATGGCCGCCGTGATGCAGGCGCTCCACCGTTCCCGTGCGCAGAGTTGCCGGAGGCGGCGGTTGATGACTCCCAGGAGACCGTACTGCTGCAGCAACCCCCAAAACGGAAGAACCGTCAACTGAGTGAGGAAACGCATCCCCAGGTTGACGCTGCCGAAAGCGACCCCTACGCCCAGTATGATGGCGGAGGTCGTCGCAGTGAAAGCCAACAATTCGCGGCCGGCCTCCTGTAAGTTGTCCAGGCGCAACCCAATCTCGGGGAGGCTCTCTCGCCGATATCGATTGAGCGCCAGCCCGATGAGAACCGCCGCCACCATCAGATAGAAATCGACGGCGTCTCTCCTCCTCTTTTCTTCGATAAGAAGAGGCGTGCCCCATACAATCATGAGCACCGGCGCCAAGATAACAGCAATCTCAGCCAGGAGCGTGAATCTGCGCGAATTATCCGTGGATCCCGGGCCCATCACGAACCGCTGATAACCTTACTCCACGCCGATTTGCGATAACCCGTTTTCATGACCAACTCCTCACAGTTTATTTCCCCACCCCGCGGATTACAAGACCTGGAAACGCAAAAAAATCTGGCCGCGAAGATCAGACCTCAGGGCTTCAGGTCTGAAGTCTAAAGTCTGAGGTCTGAGGTCTGATTTTTCTGCTACAATCCGGGCTCATAAGCGAAAGGCAAAACTCGTGGCTCATTCAAAAGACGTTCACAGACGCGACGTATTGAAAATGGCAGGCGCTGCCCTTCTTGCGCCCTTCCCCTCCGATGCTCAGACCGGGAGGCCAAAGAAAGTCATCGTGGCTGGAGGCGGGATTGCGGGACTCTGCTGCGCCTACGAGCTCAAGAAGCGCGGGCACGACGTCACAGTCCTGGAAGCCGCCGGGAGGCCGGGCGGTCATGTGATGACAGTCCGCGATCGTCTCGCAGACGGGCTGTATGCCGACGCAGGAGCGGAGCATTTCACAAAGCCGGGATACGACCTCTTCTGGCACTATGTCAAGGAGTTCAACCTGACGGCGCTCCCTTATCTGCGGCGCGACGACATGATTCGCTTTATCGACGGCAACATGTACACGGAGAGCATGCTCTCGGATCCGAAAGTTCTCAGGAAATTCGGGTTCAACCAGCGCGAGATCGACTACCTCGCGCGGGAACCGTGGTGGAACCTTGCGATGTTATACCTTGAGCCCTATATGGAGCGGTTCAAGGACGAGTACCGGCCCTTTGACGCCGGGCTGGATGCTCTGGATCAGATCACGATAGGAGACCTGCTCAAAAAGGAGGGCGCTTCGCCGGCCACCCTTCGCTACATTGGCGGACGCGCTTCGGCGCTTCACGTGGTCTGGCACGGGGCGATCCTCCATTTGCGCGGCGTCCCTCTGTGGCCTCCGAAAGTCTTCCGGATCAAAGGCGGAAACCAGGGGATGACCGACACCTTCGCCTCCAAGCTGGGCGAGCGGCTCCGTCTCGGTTGCCCGGTGACCGGAATTGAGCATGGGAAATCCGGAGTGACGGTAAGCTACCGTGAGTCCGGCCAGGACAAAAAGATCGAAGGGGAGTATCTGGTCGCATCCATGTCCCTGGTAATGCTTAGGAAATTGACCGTAAAACCGGGATGGCCGGAGACGAAGGAATATGTCATCCAGAACTTTCCTTACTACACCGCGAGCCGGCCGATCTTTCAGGCGCGCTCGCCCTTCTGGAAGAAGGACGGAATCAGCATCAACATGGAGTTCGGCGAACCCACCCTCCAGCAGGTCTGGAGAATAGCGGAAGAGGTCGAAACCCCTCGCGCGCTTCTCGTGGGCACGGCGCAGGGTCTGACTCCGGCCGAGGATGCGCTGCAGACATTCCGCAGGTTTTATCCTGGAAAGTCGGAGGACATCGAGCACGCTCTCACAGTCGATTGGGCACGCGATCCCTGGGCGATTGCCTGCGAACCGGTGAATTACGCGCCTGGCGAGTTGAAGAAGTTCTGGCCTCTTGTGATGGAACCGCATGGCCGCATTCATTTCGCGGGGGCCTACGCGGACAATCTCAACTGGGGCATGGAAGCGGCGACACGCTCGGCGAACCGTGTCGCCCGAGCGATCGACGCGCTCTGACGGGATAACAGGATTCTTTGGACAGGATCAACAGGATTTGTTTGACAGGATTACAGGATTTAACAGGATTGTTTTGGAGTGCCGCGATTTATCGCCGCCCTCGCTCTCTTGTCCGCCTGCAGCTCGTTCCGTCCTACGAACGGAGCGGAAACGTGCCGGCACTCCTGGACCGGTACCGAGCCTTGTCTGACCTTTCGCCGAGGGAACCTGAGTACGCGTATCAACCGGGCCGAGCCTACAGAAAATTGTCTAAATGGTCTTACCGCCGAATCATGCGCCAGGATCCCCGTTCCGCGCGCGTTTACCAGACTCTGGACCAGTGCTATGTGTTCCATTCGTGATTTTCCTTTACGGCAACATCGATGAGGAGTCTCTGGAGTCTCCATCTCAATTGTCAAGGTTACGTGGGGATTTTCCGGCTGGCGACCATAATTGTGTTGGTGTGGAGCTCGCCTGTATCTGCTCAAGTCACGACAGCCAGCCTGGATGGCACAGTAGTTGACACTTCGCGAGCAGTGGTGACCGATGCCAATGTAACAGTCCGGAATATGGACACTGGATTCAAACAAACCGTGCAAACAGATGCGCTCGGAGTGTTTCTATTTCCAAGATTGCCGGTTGGAAATTACCGGCTCACGGTTGAGAAGCCCGGATTTTTCACCTATGTCCAGGATGGAATTACTTTGACTGTTAACCGGACGGCTACTCAGGCAGTAACATTGCGCGTCGGAGAAATGACCCAAACCATCACCGTTGTGGAGGAAGTTGATCTTGTTACTACGGGCACCTCGGCGGTGGGGCAACTCGTGGATGAACGGCGGATCGTGGATTTGCCACTGAACGGCAGAACAGCCCAATCGCTGATTTTTCTGGGTGCTGGAACCGCCGACACCTCAGATCGGTATTGTGGTTTGGGTTGTGAGGGTGGGGTATACCCTGGCCAGCAGCAAGCCGCCGTCAACGGGGGCGGACCCGCTCATCTAAACTATCAGCTTGACGGCACGGGTCACAACGATCCCCAGCTGAACATGAACCTGCCTTTCCCGAACCCCGATGCCATTCACGAATTCAATGTGCAGTCTAATAACCTCTCGGCTGAATTCGGAAACTCTGCCAGCGCCGTTGTAAACATTGTCAGCAAGTCTGGCACTAATGCAATTCACGGAAGCTTATTTGAATTCCTGCGGAATGGCAGCCTTAACGCAAGGAACTTCTTTGCTCCCAAGCACGACGACCTTCGACGAAATCAATTCGGAGGAAGCATCGGCGGGCCTATCCGAAAAGACAAGCTATTTTACTTTGGCACCTATCAAGGTACGCGCATTCGTAGCGCGGCAGAAGGCCAAGTCGCCTTTGTCCCTACCCAGGAACAACGCACCGGCGACTTCTCGTCTGTCGACACACAGATTGTCGATCCCGTGACAAAGACTCCTTTCCCCGGTAATCAGATACCGGTGAGCCGCTTTAGCCCGGTATCCAAGTTCTTCACCGATCAATGGATACCGTTGCCTAACGGACCGGATGGACAATTGACCTATGCGGGCTCTCCTTTTGCGCAAAATGATGACCAGTTCATGACGAAGATCGACTGGAATGAAGGAAAACAGCAGGTCAGCGGCCGCTACTTTTTCGCCAACTTTGACCAACCGTCCGTCGTCCCAAAGGGCAACATCATTGCCGCAAGCAACCAGGCGAATACGGTGAGAGTGCAAACTTCCTCTGTCAATCACACCTACAGTGCTTCGGCCAACGTGTTGTTTAGTACTCAAGTGGGTTGGAGCCGACAGGTCGGCGGATCGCGGTCAACCGCCCCTTTTTCGTTCGCTGATGCTGGTGTCAGGATTGCAACACAGGAGCCACCGGCGGAGATTTACCTTCCGGTGGATGGATACTTCACCATAGACACCAATCACTTTGGAAATTGGTCCCATGGGGCGTGGACGTTCCGCGAAAACGTCAGCCTCACAAAAGGCAGACACGAGCTGCACTTGGGTGGCGAATTGGTGCGGCCTTGGTCGAATGTTAGCAATACCTACCAAAAGGCCGGGTATTTCTATTTCTTTGACGCCTTGTCAGGAGATAACCTGGCAGACTTTATGATGGGCCGTGCCAGTCTGTTCGAGCAAGGAGGCGGCGAGTATTCAGATTTTCCGCAGTCCAATCAGTGGCACCTTTTTGTTCAAGACAACTGGCGCATCACTTCTCGGTTAACCCTCCAGCCCGGTCTTCGGTGGGATCCCTTCGTTGCCTACCCGGAGTCGCAAGGGCGCAGAGCCTGTTTCGTGCCGGGATCCAAATCTGAGCGCTATCCCAACGCCCCCGTCGGAATAATTTACGGAGGCGAGAACCACGATCAGGGGTGTCCCGAGGCCGGTGTTGAAAATCAACTGGGCAACATCGCCCCCCGGCTGGGTTTCGCGTATCGATTGACACAGGATGGCAAAACGAGCCTTCGTGGAGGCATTGGCTTTTAGATTCTTGCGTTCAATGATATCGATTTTCAAGACCCCTATGGCAGCGCCGGAGTGCCAAACCCATTTCCTGAACAGTTCGGTCCGAATGTGCCGGGACCGGAGGCGATTTTCGTATTGCCTGTTTCTGTTCAGGGCGGTGTCAAGCTGATCGACAGGAATATGAAAACCCCTTCGCTGATTGCCTGGAATCTAACGCTCGAACGGCAGTTCGGGAAGGACTGGCTGTTCAGGGCTGCTTATGTCGGGAACAAGGGCACGCACCTGATCTACGGAGATTTTATGATACCCCGGAACGTAAACCCCGCCATCTACATACCTGGGCAATCAACCTTCGGAAACATTCAGGAAAGGCGTATTTACAAGGATTTTGGCAGGATTGACCAAGATGAATCAACCCACAACTCCAATTACAATGCCCTGCAGTTCACTGTGGAAAGACGTTTCGCTCACGGACTTTCGGTGTTGTCCAACTATACCTGGTCCAAGGGCCTCAATGACTTTGGATGGACCAACCCGTTCGACCGGCGCGTTGACTACGGCCTGTCGGATGACGACATCGCACACTATTTCAAGTTTTCCGGTATTTGGGAGCTACCGAACGCAAAGGTAGCGGGCATTCCGCATCATATTCTGAATGGCTGGGAATTGACATCCAATGTCAACTGGCGGGGCGGGTTCCCCTTCTCTGTTTTTAGCGGGATCGACAACTCGTTCAGCGGCGGGAGAAATCGAACCCGGGCGGATTTTCTCGGCGGTAACGCGCAGCTCGGTTCTGGTCGCCCTCATGGCGAGCTGATAGAAGAGTTTTTTGATACCTCCAAATTCGTGCTGAATGCCTTCGGGACATTTGGAAATTCGGGGAAAAACATTCTGCGGGGTCCAAGATTCTTCAATACAGATTTGGGTCTGCTAAGGACGATGAAAGTCACGGAACATACGTCGATACAGTTCCGCGCAGAGTTCTTTAACATCTTTAACAATGTCAACTTCGGAGCACCCAACTCCAGGGTCAGCGCGGGCAGCTTTGGTCGAATCACCTCGGCCTTTGGTCCGCGGATTCTTCAGTTTGCCTTGAAGCTGAAATTTTAACCCGCGTGAACATGTCCGCCTAATCGAGATGGGCACGGTTTGCAGAAGACGTGCTCCCCCGAGCGTGGCGTCGGAGATCAAGCGCCGGATTCCTTGCGGCGGAGGGTCGCGTTGGTGGAAACTAATGTTACGCAAAAAGCCCGTCTCCACACGATGCCGGGATTGATGACCAGACGACAGTTCTTTTCTCTCCCAGCTGTTCTTGCCATTGCAGGCAGGCCGAACCCCCAAAACGTATTCTCTGGTGTGGCGTATCGGCACTATTCCCGCTGCCTGCCGGACTTTCTCCGCGATCTCGCTGCCGCTTCCTATCGTCGCCGTAACGCGGTCATCACAAAGCTCACGGCTCCCGATGCGGTTCACGCGCGCCAGCGGTGGGTGCGCGAGACCTTCTGGAAACTGGTCGGCGGGTTACCAGAGCGCACACCGCTGAACCAGCGTGCCGTCGGATCGTTTGAGCGTCGAGGCTATCGGGTCGAGAAAATCTTGTACGAGACCCGGCCGGACTTTCACGTCCCCGCGAACCTCTACATCCCCACCGGGCGCCATCCGCCTTATCCCGGTGTACTGTTTCAGATGGGGCACTCGCCCAACGGCAAGGCCTGGCCAACGTATCAGCGTTGCTGTCAGGGTTTGGCCTGCCTCGGGTTCCTGGTCCTGGCCTTCGATCCGATGGGG
>QHZE01000241.1 GCA_003225335.1 Acidobacteriota bacterium | reverse complement strand
AGCTTGCCGCCGATGACGCCCGCTTCAAGCTGCACCGCGCGGTATCCACGATTTCCGAAGCGCTGCAAAATAGGCCGCAAGTCTGCCAAGAAAAATATGTCCACGGCGGCGTCCGCGGCCAGCTCCTGGTCCAATCCGAGGTGACCGGCCTGGGCGCGAAAGTTTCCCAGCTTCAGTGACTCAAGCACGCCGCGATCGCGATAGAAGACATAGGCTCCAGATTCCAGACCTTCCACTGCGTGGACAATCAGGTATATCTGATTGAGCTGAGCTCCCGGCGGATCGAGGAAATCTGCGGGGACGCCGCGGGTGGCTCGATCGAGCATGGTGGAGAACTGCGCCAAACTGATCGGCACTTGGGCAAACCTGCGGGCAGAACCCCGTCGCAAGATGACCTGCTCGATCGAGTCGTGAGGCATCTCGGCATCCGATTTTCGCGGGTGGTACAGAGGGCTGCCATGGCCGGCAAAGCCCGAGCGCAACCGCGAGCGCAACGGCTGCGGCAAACAGAGCGCCCTTGTGAATTTGGTGACGGTTCTTGGCCGCCGGTGCACGAGTCGGGGCTTGCGCAATCCAGACCAACTCACGGGCCACGTCGGCGGCGCACTGCCAACGCTCATCGGGGTTCTTGGCAAGGCAAGTTGCAATTACGTGGTCCAGTGCAGGAGGCGAAGCTTTCTGCAAGCTGCTGACCGGCTCCGGTTCCTTCTCCAGGATGGCAGCGGCGACGCTCAACTGCGATTTTCCTTCGAACGCCCGCCTGCCAGTCGCCATCTCGTACAGCACCGCGCCGAAGGCAAAGATGTCGCTCCACACATCCGCCTCGCGGCCTTGCAACTGCTCCGGAGACACGTACTGAAATGTGCCTAGAACATGTCCTTTCTGCGTGAGCGGCGAAGCCGGCGAGGTGAGCGAGGGAAGAGTCATGGTGGGGGCGGGGAAGGAGTAAGCGGCCCGCCAGCAGAAACCGCTGCGCCCAGCGCGGGCGCAGTTGGTTTTGCCAGACCAAAATCCATCAGCTTGGCGCCGGTTTTGGTCAGCATGACGTTGCTGGGCTTCAGGTCGCGATGCACGATGCCGGCGCGGTGCGCCTTGTCAAGTGCGCCGGCGACCGTAAATTATGGCGGAAGTCCCATACGCCGCATAAGATCTTCGAAGCGCTGTTCGGAGCGGAGGGGATCATAGACGGGATCAACCTTCAGGTAGACCAGATCAGTCGAGTGCTCCTCATAAGCCTTTTCTAAAAACGCCAAGGCGCGGTCTGTTTCGCCGAGGCTCGAGTAAATCATTGCGACTGCTACAGGGGGAACAGTTCGTGGCTTGTATAACTGGTTTATCTGTTTCAGTATCTGGAGTGCTTTGACTCGGTTACCTGACAGGGCATATGCGCGCCCCAGTGGGGTGAGGTTCCACAGATCGAATCCCCCTCCAAGTGTGATGGCCTTCTCGAACTCTGGGAGAGCCTCGTGGTACTTGCCCATTGCGAGATATCCCAGCCCGAGGGAATGGTGAATCAGATAGTAGTTCGGCTCGATTTCAAGCACGTTGCGCCATTGCTCCATTGCGCGATCATGCTGCCGTGCGTACAAATAAGACCAACCTAATTCCACATTGACGACGCGTGAGAGCGGATCGAGTTCCTGCGTCCGTTTCATCTCCGCGATGGCTTCTGGGTGCCGCCCTATCACTGATAAGTAGGTCGAGTACCATCGATGTGCATCGGCATTATTGGGGTCAACCTCCAGAGCCCGTGTAAATTCGGCCTCCGCCCCTGGCCAGTCCCATTCCAAGTACTCCCTGATCCGCGCCAATGCTACGTGAGCGCCACCGCTCGTGCCATCGATTTCTAACGCCTTTGACGCGGCCGCCTTGCCCTTAAGGAGGGCCTCGCGGGACGAGAAGGTTTGGTCTGATCGCACAGCGCCGAACAGGTAGGTGTCAGCCAATCCGACGTAAGCCAGAGCATCGACTGGGTCGATGTCGGTAGCTCGCTGGAAGTATTGCGTCGCTTTTTCGGGATCTCTGTGACCCAGCTGGTGCAAGTAAAAGATACCCTTCAGGTAGGCTTCATGTGCTTCGGGGTTAACCGGGCGAGTACGCCGCAGTCGCAGGCGCTCTTGTGGTGTCAGCGTGACGTGGATTGCTCCCGCAATTGCTCGCGCCACCTCGCTTTGCACAGCTAGCACATCACGCAAATCCCGATCGTAGCTGTCAGCCCACAGGTGCTCGTCGGTGGTCGCGCGGATTAACTGCGCCGTGATCCGCACTCGTTCACCGGAGCGGAGCACCGAACCTTCCACAATTGCCTCCACGTTCAGTTCCTTTGCGATGTCTGGCAGGTGCTTGCGGACTCCCTTGTACTCCATCACTGACGTTCGGGAGATCACCCGCAGCTCCCCGATCTTGGACAGGTCGGTAATCAGCGCTTCAGTCATTCCATCGACAAAATATTCCTGGTCGGAGTCGCGGGAGAGGTTCTCGAATGGCAACACGGCAAGGGAGCGAATCTGTGGAGTAGGCCCGCGAAGCAGCCGCTCCCGCCATCCGCCTATGTTCACCGCGAAGAGCAGCGCCAGCACCGAAAGCACCGCAATCACTGTCATCATGACTGGGCGTCGCAGCTGGATTCGCGCCCCGGCGACAGCAGGAGCAATGCTGGGGCTTTGAAGCCGTTGCAGATCGACCGCAAACTCCTTGGCGGACTGATACCGATTGTCCGGCTCTTTCTCTAGGCACTTCAAGACGATGTCTTCGAGTCTCGGCGACAGCGTGGGGTTGAACAGTCCCGGTGGAGGGGATGGTTTGTGCAGGATATTGTTGGTTAGTATGGTCGAGAGTTTGTCTTCAAAGGGTCGCCGCCCGGTTGCCATCTCGTACAACACTGCTCCAGCGGCATAAATGTCGCTGCGGAAGTCGAGAGGTTCGCTGCGTAATTGCTCGGGAGCCATGTAGGGAAGCGTGCCTGTGACTTGTTGCGATTGCGTCAGCGTGACGGTAAGGCCTATTTGGCTGGCGTGTGGCATCAGTTGTGCCAGCCCGAAATCGAGAATCTTCAGCCGCCCGTCGGGTGTAATGCGCAGGTTGCCCGGTTTCAGGTCGCGGTGTATTACCCCTTGTTGATGGGCTGCCTCCAGTCCCTCCGCCAACTGAGTGCCCAGACGTGCCACTTCTTTTTCGGGGAGAGCCCCTGCCACCAGCTTGGCATCCAGGGTCACACCGGGAATGTACTCGGTCACTAAGAAATCGATGCCACCCTGCCTGCCAAATTCAAATACCGTGGCGATGTTGGGATGGTTCAGCTTGGCGAGCGAAAGGGCTTCTTTGCGGAACCGTTTTCGGGCAGCGTCGTCAGCGAGCATGCCGAAGGGCAGAACCTTAAGGGCCACGTCGCGATCGAGCTGCTCGTCGTGAGCGCGGTAGACCACGCCCATTCCGCCGGCGCCGATCTGCTCGAGAACGACGTAGTGTCCGAGAGTCTGGCCGACGAGATGGGCAGGGACGGCCATTTCGCAGGAAATGGTAGGCCAACCCTCAGATACAGGTCAATTCGGGACTCATCGGTTAGCTCCCGATAAACGGGCTACTACCCGTAAAGCGGCCGTCGATTCGAGCCGCGTGATAACTCCCCGATGCTCGCCTGCTCGGGAACTGAGCCGAAAAGATTGCTTTTCCACACAAAGAAAGCTGAGTTTCGCAAGTGGACCCAGAACGGAGACTTAGAATGTGCAGAAACTACTGAACGGTCCCTTATGCATCAGTAACAAACCTGCAATTTGCCATGCGTGCCGCAGATTCATTAAGCGAACAAACAAGGGAACTTTGGGGGAACAATAAGCATTCCTTTCTACGAACTTGGACTACTTTACGCTCCCTTGCTCGTTCTCCTCGCCGGAATCGTTTCGAATCGCCGACCTCAGAATTCTCGAGATGAAGTAATTGCCGTCTAATTCAGACAGTCTCCATTCCTCGTAAGTTCCTCAGCTTGCGTTTAGCTTTGCATTCGATTCCTTCCGCGCTCACCAACTCCTGTTATTTTAATGCCGATTACCAGCGCACCACGCTGTTCCCCAGTTGCTACCTAATTCGTTAGGTCCGGAGGAACTCCCCTTTCGAATCAATGCCGGCGTATATGATCGGGCGGATCTGATTGTCGATGGTGGACCGATCAGAACTTTGGTAGCGAACCCAAGTGCAGCGATGCGAGCAGATTGAATCGAAGTGTCAAATCAAGGTATCCAAAGTGAGGGGAGGCCGAGAGTTCCGCTTCGGGAGCGCAGAAGTTGGGCACGTCCACGCAGGCGGTGTCGTGGACATTCCGTTTCCGCGATCGATCCACGATGCGCTCCTGGCAGAGAGTCTCGCCGAGAAGCACCACTGGGCACCCGGCTCAGGCTGGGTGACGTTTCGCGTTAAGAGCGATCAAGACCTCAAGCACGCGCTCTGGCTCATGCGGCTGTCGTATCTACGTTATGCGCTCAAGAGCTCTGCTGACCCTCGCACATTGTTTGAGCAGGAGAGCGAAGCGCTGCAATTGAGCACCCATTTCAAGTCTTTGCTCGAACAGTTCATGCCCAAAGGGCAGGCGAACCATTGACAGCCTGAGACGAAGATTGGCAGTGTGAAATGCGCTGCAGAAAATATGCGAATCCTGTGTCGGCCCCTTTCAATCTAACGCAGACGACGGAGAAGTTTGCCAAGAGGGGTGGGCGTCCCGACCATGGTTACCGACGCGCAAGCAGTCCAACTGTCCCCAGACGTACCGGTGCGCCGTTACGAGGATCTGCTTCGGGCCACCACGGCGATTGCCGGATATCGCGACATTCAAACTTTTCGCGAGCGGTTTGCTGAGGAATTACAGCGCTTCATTGCCTTCGACTATGTGCTTGTGATCCTGCTGGACCCGGCCACGCAGGCGGTACAGTGGCGCATGTTCCACGCGCCTGGCAGGAATGAGGAAGTGCACGTTCCGGACTTCCAGCCGCACGAAACACCTACTGGATGGGTGTATGCGAACCAGGTGCCGATTGTCATCCACGATTGGCATCGCGAGACGCGGTACCCGCGGATGCGGGAGTACTTCAAGCAATACGATATCCGTTCGTCGTGCGTCTTGCCTCTCACGACCGTACACCGACGCCTCGGAGTGTTCGCAATTGGAGTGTCGCGTCCAGCCGCGTACTCGGCAGAGGAAGTCGAGTTTCTCTCTTCAGTGGCCAATCATCTCGCTCTCGCACTTGATAACGCGTTGAATCTCGAATCCTCACGGCAGGCGGAGGCAGAGCTTAAAGATAAGAATGATCGCTTGGAGCTCGTGCTCGACCTGACGAACCGACTGGTGTCAAATCTGGAGCTTCGCGAACTGCTCCGGGAAGTCTCCGGTAATGTCCGCCGGGTGATGAAATGCGATGCCGCAGCAGTCGCGCTACCTGAGCCGGATGGCGATTGCTTCGGCGTCTATGCATTGGATTTCCCGGACAGCAAGGGATTCCTGACGGAGGACACCCGAATCCCGGTGGAAGGCTCGCCGCTCGGCGCCGCATTTCGTTCTGGGAAGGTGGAACTGCGAAGCAGATCGCAGATCCAGGCAGATTGTCCCGAAGCTTGCTCCGCCTCGGCTTTGCGCGAGGGCTTGCGGTCGGGTTGTTTCCTGCCTCTCATCAGTAAAGACCGGGTGCTAGGAGTATTGGCGCTGTCGCGATTCGCAGAAGAGCCATTCTCCCAAGACGATGTTGATTTCCTCGAGCAGATCGTGCGGCAGGTCGCTATCGCTATTGAAAACGCGCTCGCATACAAAGAGATCGCAGAACTGAAAGAGAAGCTCGCGCAGGAGAAGCTGTACCTCGAAGACGAAATCCGCGGAGAGATGGATTTCGAAGGGATCGTGGGCCAGAGTTCCGCGCTCCGACATGTTTTACAGATGGTCGAAACCGTGGCAGCCAGTGACTCGACGGTTTTGCTGTTGGGCGAGACTGGAACCGGGAAGGAGTTGATTGCTCGCGCCATCCACGACCGTAGTCGGCGGAAAGACCGCACGCTTGTGAAAATGAATTGCGCAGCGATTCCGACGGGACTTCTCGAAAGCGAGCTCTTTGGTCACGAACGAGGAGCGTTCACTGGCGCCATCTCGCAGAAGATCGGACGCCTGGAGCTTGCCGACCGCGGCACGCTGTTCCTCGATGAGGTGGGGGATATTCCTTCCGAGATTCAGCCGAAGCTGTTGCGCGCCTTGCAGGAGCGCGAGTTCGAGCGCCTGGGCAGCACGCACACCAAACGTGTCGATGTTCGGCTTGTCGCTGCCACAAACCGCGATTTGCAGAAGATGGTGGAAGAAAAGCAGTTTCGGAGCGATCTTTTCTACCGCCTCAATGTGTTTCCGATCCGCATTCCACCCTTACGTGAGCGCCCCGAAGACATTCCGCTGCTCGTCCACTATTTCACGCAAAAGCACGCGCGTCGGATGGAGAAGCAGATCGACGGGGTTCCAGTAACAGCCATGGCGAAACTGACGGAATGGCACTGGCCGGGCAACATCCGTGAGCTTGAAAACTTCGTGGAACGGGCAGTGATTCTCACGCGGGGCACAACTCTTCAGTTCCCAATCGAAGAGTTGAAGAACGGTGCTGCTCATCCACTGTTGGTTATCAAGAGCAGCTCCAGTGAACGTGACGAAATCGTGCGCATACTGAGAGAGGCCAATGGGCGCGTCGGCGGTCCCGACGGCGCGGCCACCCGCCTTGGGCTAAAACGCACAACGCTGATTTCGCGCATGAAGAAGCTGGGCATCAACGTCTCCGCTCGACAGGTGTCGTAAACGTTCGACACCTGTCGACCGTACCGTACCGGTCAATCGACACTACCTCCAAATTTTCATTCTGACCAGCCCTATAGATCCGCATTTTCAAACACTTGCCACCAACCTCGACCCACTGCCGACTGGCAAGCGACCTGCTCTCATAGCTGTGTGCCGGGCGGGAGGATCAGGCAAATGTTTGTAGGCCATTACGGACCCACTTTTGCAGCAAAGGCTCTCCAGAAACGGATCCCATTGTGGGTTCTATTTCTCGCGGTGCAACTGCTCGATGTCTTTTGGTCGATCTTCGTAATTCTCGGGATTGAAAAAGTACGCATTGTCCCCGGAATTACGGCGACGAATCCCCTCGATCTTTATTACATGCCGTACACACACAGCCTCGATGGAGCGCTCCTGTGGGCCGTTGCCGCAGGCGTTGTCTATTCGCTGGTCCGCAGAGCCGATGGTTGGGGCAACGGAGCGATCGTCGGTGTGGCCGTGTTCTCTCACTGGATATTGGATCTGATCGTTCACCGTCCCGACTTGCCGCTCTACGATAACAGCATGAAGGTGGGTCTTGGACTATGGAACCATCCTGCGGCCGCCTTTGCTCTTGAAATCGGATTCCTTTTCGGTGGGATGTACTTGTACTGGAGAAGAACAGAAGCGGTGACCCGTGGCGGTTGTTACGGGATGCTGATCTTCGGGGTGGTGATGATTGCGATCCAGGCAGTAGTGTTCTTTGGCGAACCGCCGACCTCAGATCGTGGGGCTGCCATAACCGCCCTCGTCCTTTACTTCGCGCTCGCAGGAGTCGCTTTTTGGCTGGAAAAAAAGCGTGTGCCTCAGACGGGTCATCGGGACGTGTTGCTATGCGAACCCGCCAATTAGGAGTTGTTATGAGGATTCTTGTAGCAGGAGCAACGGGAGTTATCGGACGGCGACTTGTTCCACTTCTCGTGCAGGCCGGCCATGAGGTAATCGGAATAACGCGAACGCTCGCCAAGTCGCAAGGGCTGCGGTTGATGGGCGCGGAAGCCGAGGTGCTCGACGTTCTCGATGCGAACGCAGTGATGGCTGCGCTTCGCAAAGCGAACCCTGATGTGGTCGTGCACGAGCTCACCGCTATCCCCGAGCGCCTCAACGTCCGCCAATTCGATCGGGAGTTCGAGCTGACTAACCGTTTGAGAACACAAGGGACCGACAATCTCATTGTCGCCGCGCAGGCAGCAGGAACAAGCCGCTTCGTCGCGCAGAGTTACGCGGCATGGCCTTATACAAGAGTAGGTGGACCGATCAAGTCGGAAAGTGATCCTCTCGATCCGCATCCACCCGCCGCGATGCGCAAGACGTTGGAAGCCATCGTTCACCTGGAAGTGGCTGTACTCGGCGCGCAGGGCATGAAAGGCATTGTTCTGCGGTATGGAGCGTTCTACGGGCCGGGAACTTCATTCGGACTGGGCGGCTCTGTTTTTGAGGATATCCGCCGGCGCCGCTTCCCTGTCGTTGATGGTGGAGGCGGAGTTTGGTCGTTTGTTCATATCGATGATGCAGCGCAAGCGACACTTGCGGCGGTCGAGCGCGACGTATCGGGCATCTACAACATCACCGATGACCAGCCGGCGCGCGTATCCGAATGGCTGCCGTATCTTGCCGAAGCGCTCGCCGCCCCACCACCACGGCACGTTCCACGATTTCTCGCGCGGCTTGCTGTAGGTGAACCCGGCATTGTTCTCATGACAGAAGTACGGGGCGCGTCGAACACAAAAGCTAAACGCGAACTTAGCTGGCATCCCCATTGGTCCAGTTGGCGCGATGGCTTCCTGGAAGAGATCGCACCCAAGCGACGGGCAGGCTAATAACACTTTCTTTGCTGATCCAAAGCATTGTGATTGTTTCGGTTTGAGTTACCACCAGGCACTCCCCTTCACATTGTCGGCCCCTTCTGCGCAGTTGACCGCATCCGCGAATAGCTTTTGCAGAAAATCAAGACACCACTGACATCGTCATTCGTCGAAGCTTCTCGACATCTAGCTCGACACTTCTTCCTCGCTTGCTTGTCCACGCATCCGCAAGCTCGTGATTTTGCATTGCTTCTGCGTTGCACGTCAGTGTGCCCACAATGGCATTCCCCGTGCCTTCTCTACCGGCGGGTACGCAATGTTGAAGATCACAGCCATCGATAACGAGCACCGGCGGACGCTGGTCTTGGAAGGCAGATTGGTCGACCCGTGGATTGCCGAATTGGAGCGGAGTTGGGCAGAGGCCAAGCGCGCAGACGGAACGCGAACCATCGTCGTTGATCTGAAGGACGTGACCGCAATCAGTCAGCGTGGAGAGAACCTTCTCTTCCAAATGATGGCCGACGGCGCAACGTTCAATTGCTGCCGCGGCGTTCTCACGAAGCACGTTCTACAGCAGGTCGAACGCAGACGGGAAACCCACAGCAGAAAGGTAGGCAACCAATGATGAGCAAAATGGCAGCGGCCGGCAATCCTCGGTTTATGCATGCAGTTCCCCAGGACTTCTGCGCGATCTTCAACGAAGACATGAGCGCGCTCTACTCGCTGGCGCTCTTGCTGACGGCCGATCACGAAATGGCTCAGCAGTGCTTTCTTGCTGCGCTTGATCATTGTCTGAAAGGAGCGGATGTGTTTCCCGATCGAGCACGGTCGTGGAGCAGGCGAGCAATCGTGAAGCAGGCGATCCAGGTTGTTAACCCCAGGCCCAACGGCGGAGAAAGCTCAGTAGAGACTTGGCACGACACGGTCGGAGACGAAATCGCTGAAGTGCGTAGACGCCTGATGCAGCTCCCCGCATTCACGCGATTCGTATTCGCCATGGCAGTGCTTGAGCGGTACAGCATTCCGGAATGCGCGACACTCCTGAACTGCGGCGCGCGTGACGTAGAGCAAGCTCGCATCCGAGCGCTGCAACTCATCAGCGGAACTGGTCGAGATCTCCAGCCAGCGACGTTTACTGGCAACACCGGGCAGGAGCCGAGGCTAATGGCCTTTACATAGTGCTGCCTAAGCGCCCGGTCGAGAATCAAGGAGGCTTTGTGAACTTTGTCGCACTCAAGATGCTTACCGGCGATCGCGCCAAGTATTTGGGCCTGATTTTTGCCATCGCGTTCTCCTCCTTCCTGATGGCGCACCAGGCTTCGATTTTCGCGGGCATCATGGACCGTACGCGCAGCCAGATCGTAGACATCACCGATGCGAATGTCTGGGTAATGGACCGCAACACGGAGTACTTCGACGAGGTCAGCGCTCTCACGGACGACGACCTCTACCGCGTGCGTGGTGTGACTGGAGTGAAGTGGGCCGTGCCATTGTTCAAAGGGCAGCCGCGCGCTAAGAGCCCGGACGGCAAGTTTCGCGTCGTAATTTTGCTTGGCTTGGATGATGCCACGCTGGTAGGCACGCCTCACAAAATGCTTCTAGGCTCCGCTTCCGACCTGCGCCAGCCCGACGCCGCCATCATCGACGAAGCAGGTTACCGCTTCTTTTTTCCTGATGGCCCACTGCAGCTCGGCAACACGCTGGAGATGAATGATCATCGTGTGCGCCTGGTCGGTATCTGCGATGCTTCGGCGCCGTTCACCAACTTTCCAGTCGTCTTCACGCGCTACAGCCAGGCGCTCAATTATGTCGGGCGCGAACGCAATCTGCTTTCGTTCGTTCTCGCCAAGCCCGAGGCAGGAGTGTCGATTGCCGAACTCAGCACGCGCATTCAAAGTGCAACTGGCCTGAGAGCGATGAGCAGTACCCAGTTTGGTAGGGCCACGATTGTCTATTACCTGAAGCACACCGGCATTCCAATCAACTTCGGCCTGACCGTCGCCATTGCGCTGATCGTGGGCACGGTTGTGGCCGGCCAGACCTTCTACATCTTCACCATCGAGAACCTTAAGCAATTCGGCGCGTTGAAAGCGATCGGCGTTTCCGACCGTCGCATTGTCGCCATGATCGTGCTGCAGGCGCTGCTGGTGGGCGCAATCGGCTATTCGCTCGGAATGGGGATGGCGGCGGGCTTCTTCTCAATCTTCGTTCACAAGATCGCCACACGCGGCATCGTGCTGCTTTGGCAGGTCATTGTCGGAGATGCAGCCATCGTGCTGTTAATCGTGATTGTCGCCAGCCTAGTGAGCATACGCAAGGTGCTGGTGCTCGAACCGGCAGTTGTTTTCAGAGGCTAAACATGAATAACGCGAATGAAACCGCAGTTGTTTGCCGCGATGTAACCAAATGGTTCGGCCAAGGCGCTTCCCGCGTAGATGCGCTCCGAGGTGTGGATCTGGAAATCCGCATGGGCGAACTCAGCATGCTTGTGGGGCCGAGCGGCTGTGGCAAAACCACTCTCCTTTCGGTGATCGCGGGGCTGCTGGACAGTAACGGCGGCGAACTGGAAGTGCTCGACGAGAAGCCTGCGCGAATGACGAAGCAAGAGCGCATTCAGTTTCGCCGTCGCAATCTCGGTTTTGTCTTTCAGCAGTTCAATCTGTTGCCGGCATTGACGGCGGCGGAGAACGTCGCCGTGCCCCTGCTGGCTGCGGGTTTCAATCGCATTGACGCCGTAAGAGAGGCCACGAAGCTCCTCGCCGAATTGGGTATGGAGAACCGCGCCGCAGCGCTGCCCTCGGAACTCTCCGGTGGTCAGCAGCAGCGGGTTGCTCTGGGACGCGCGCTGATTCATCAACCGCGCCTGATCGTCTGCGATGAGCCTACATCTGCGCTTGACGCAAAAACCGGCCACGCGGTCATGGAATTGCTCTCCGAAGTCGCTGTGCGGCCGGGACGCGCAGTCATCGTGGTGACGCACGACTCGCGTGTGTTCGAGTTTGCCGACACGATTGCGCACATGGACGACGGCCGCATTCAAGAGATCGAACCGGGGGCCGCGCGAGCGCGCCAGATCGCAAATTTCGGAGCCGCGGCTCCCGCAATCCAGTAAGAGGAGAATCCGTCATGAAGAGATTGATACTTCCTGTCCTCGCGTTGCTGAGTATCACGTTTGCAGTTAGCTGGACTGTCGCGGCTCGGCCGCAGCGCCCCGCAACCGAACCTCTGGCTGCTCCACCGATTCCCTCTTCACAGCAGGCGGTAGCGGCTGTTGGTCTGGTTGAGCCGGAAACGGAAAACATAGCGGTCAGTTGCTCAGTTTCAGGGCTGGTAACCGCTGTGTATGTAAACGCAGGTGATCGGGTCCATGCTGGTCAGAAAATGTTTTCGCTCGACGATCGCGATCTTCAGGCCGACTTGCGGGTGAAACAGGCGGCACTGGAAGCGGCCCAGGCGAAGCTCAAGAAGTTGGAAGAGCAACCACGCGCCGAAGACATTCCGCCCGCCGAAGCCAAAGTGCGCGAGGCGCGAGCAGCTCTGGCCGACGCCGAAGTACAGATGAAGCTGATCGAGAGCGTTACGGATCGCCGCGCAGTGCGCGAAGAAGATGTGCAGCGCCGCCGCATTGCTTATCAAGCTGCGCAGGCGCGTTTGAATGAAGCCCAAGCTCAACTTGCGCTGTTGAAGGCAGGGGCATGGGGACCCGATATTGCAGTGGCGCGGTCAGAGGTCGACCAGGCCGAGGCGCAGGTGAAGCAAGTCAAGATCAACATCGAACGGCTAACAATGACTGCGCCGATAGACGGCGTCATCCTGCAGAAGAAAGTTCGCGTCGGTCAGTTTGCGCAGTGCGGACCAACCAGTGAGCCGCTGATCATGATGGGCGGCGGCGCACATCTCAACATCCGCGCCGATGTTGATGAGAACGACGCCTGGCGTGTGCGCCCGAACACGCCTGCCGTTGCCTACGTGCGCGGCGATACGAAGCAGAAATTTCCTCTTGAGTTTGTCCATTTCGAGCCATACGTCGTTCCGAAAAAGTCGCTGACCGGCGACAGCACCGAGCGCGTGGACACTCGCGTACTGCAGGCCATTTACCAAATCAGTGATGCCAACGCGCCTGTGTACGTGGGGCAGCAGATGGATGTCTACATAGAGACGCCTCTTCCTTCGGGCACTGCTCACAGGAACGCCGGCAGCTCGGCCTCGGGAGGGACCCAATGACGCGGCGAGTCTTGGCGGTGTTGAGTCCCGCTTTACTGTTCCTATCGGGTTGCGCCGTTGGCCCCAGGTACAAGCGACCAGCAGCTCCCGTCGCGCAGCAGTGGAGTGGTGAGCAGGCGCGAGGCACGAGCACAGGCGAGCCAGTCGAACAATGGTGGCTTTCATTCAACGATCCCGAATTCCGCAGCTTGATCGAGCGCGCAGTGAAAGCCAACCTCGATCTCAAGCTCGCGACAGCTCGCATTGCTGAGGCGCGAGCGGTGCGCGGGATCGCGAAGTCAGGGCTGTTTCCCACGGTCGAGGCGTCCGCGTCCGCTACTCGCAATCGGCAAAGGGTGATCGCGCCAGCAAATGGAGCAGCGGCAATCGTGCCGGTCGAATTCAACAACTTCCAGGGCGGCTTTGATGCTTCCTGGGAATTGGATGTGTTCGGACGCGTACGTCGCGGATTGCAGGCAGCCAACGCTGATGTCGCCGCAGCCAGAGAGGCGCGTCGCGACGTGCTGGTTGCGGTATTGGGCGAGGTTGGCCGCACCTACGCTGAACTGCGCGGATTCCAGTTTCGGCTGGACATCGCGCAGAAGAACATTGCGACTCAGCAGGACACGCTTGATCTAACGAAATCGCGCGCAACCGCCGGACTGGCAACCGAACTCGACGTTGCTCGTGCGGCGGCGCAACTTGAGACAACGCGATCCGTTGTACCGAGTTTGCAGAGCGGAATCGAAATTTCGATTCACCGCCTGAGTGTTCTGCTCGGGCAGGAGCCCAGCGCATTGCGTGCGGAAGTGTCGCCAACTGCGCCGGTGCCGATGATCCCGCCTGAGGTTCCGGTGGGGCTGCGTTCTGAATTGCTGGAGCGCCGACCCGACGTTCGCCAGGCCGAAGCACAAATCGCAGCAGCGACAGCGCGAGTAGGCGAAGCCAAAGCAGAATGGTTCCCGCGCTTTACGCTTTTTGGTTCTGCAGGCCGCCAGGCTTCGCAATTGCACGAGATCACTCTGGGCATGGGCAACTTCTTTTCCGCCGGACCGGCGGTCAGTTTGCCCATCTTCACCGGCGCGCGCATCCGCTCCAACATTCGCGTGCAGGATGCACGCCTGCAGCAGGTGGTCATTGGATATCGCTCGACGGTGCTCTCCGCTTTAGAGGAAACCGAAAACGCGCTCGTCAACTACTCCGAGGAGCAATCGCGGCGTGAGCGCCTGGAGAACGCAGTGAAGTCGAACGAAGAAGCTGTTCGTCTTTCCTCGGAACTCTACAAAGCCGGTCTTACGGATTTTCTTTCCGTGCTCGATGCGCAGCGCGAACTCTACGCCAATGAAGACCTGCTCGCTCAGAGCCGCGCGGCGCAGGCGGTCAATTTAATTGCTTTGTACAAGGCCCTGGGCGGCGGGTGGCAATCAGTCGCGCTTCCGTGACAGGAAGAATAAACGCGAATCATCGCTACACAAGAATTCGGAAAAGGAGAAGGAGGTCGAACATGAAAAAACTGACAATCACATTGTTGTTGTTGATATCGGCGATCCTCAATGCGTCTGCTGCTCGCGCGCAGGCCAAGTATCCACCCATCAGCGAGTATCTGATGCCGCAGGACGCGGAGATAGTCCTTGCCCGGAGCGCTGCCCCTGCTTCGATTTCGGACCACGCCACGATTAAGGTGCTGACGAAGTCCGGATTCCAAGTTGCGCAGCAGGGCGATAACGGCTCCGTCTGCATGGTCATGCGCGGGTTCTCGGCGCCTACATACACCCCTGCGCAGTTCCGCCAGATCGTCTACGACCCAACCATTCGTGCACCGATCTGCTTCACCGCGCCAGCGGCGCGAATGGTACTGCCCTATTACGAACTGCGAACGAAACTTGCCATCGAGGGAAAGGGACCGGACCAAATTGCCGAAGGTGTCCAAGCGGCATACGTCAAAGGCGACCTTCCGAGAAGAGACAGTATCAGTTTTGCTTACATGTGGTCTGCGGACCAGAATCTCGGATCGGGAATTGGTCATTGGCACCCGCACATGATGATCTTCTGCCCCTATTACGAAAACTCGATGGTCGGAGCCAATGAGTTCGGGAGTGTGCTCCCGCAAGTGAGCGACGACGCTGGAACGCCCTTTACAGTGGTGGTCATTCCAATCGACGACAGGTTGGCTAATAAAGCACGCGAGAGATAGCCAGGGTCCTGGTGACGGTGCGGTCTGCGCACAGGGTCGCACCGCACAAGCAGTCAAACTGTTTCGGGGCGGCGGATGACCTCCATCAACATGCAGTAGATCAAGACCGCGAGGACAGCGAGGTTAGGACAATTTCTTCGGGAGAAGTTTTATGGGAGCACGGGAGCGAATGAAGCTGGTGGTACTGGGCGCGACAGGGCGAACGGGCGTGGAGATCGTGCGGCAGGCAATTGAACGGGGTCATGCTGTAACGGTTTTTGTTCGGTCGCCCGATCCGCTCAGGGCGTTTAATGGTCGCGTTAGCGTTCAGCAAGGAGACTTGCTAAACAGTGATGCGCTTGAACAGGTTATTCGCGGTCACGATGCTGTTGTGTCGGCATTCGGTCCACGGACGCCTGTGTCGAAAACCGACCAGAACCTTCTTCAACGATTTGCCACTGCGCTGACAAACGCCATGCTGCAGGCCGGAGTCAAGCGCGTCGTGGTCGAGTCCGTAGCTTTCCTGTTCAAGGATTCCATCGTGCCCCCGGCATATCTGTTGGGGCGGTTGTTTTTTCCAGCCATTGTCGCCGATGCATCCGCCATGGAACGAATTTTCGAGGAAAGCGATCTCGACTGGACGATGGTGCGACCACCGGAACTTACAGACAAGCCTTACACCGGAAAGTACCGCGTGCGAGAGGGCCACCTGCCCCGTTTTGGTTTCAAAATCTCGCGGGCGGATGTCGCCGATTTCATGCTCAATGCTGCGGAGGATCACGTCTCGAAGCACAAGATCGTAGGGATCAGCAATTGACACCATCGGCGAGTTTGAAAAAGGAAGAGCGTAACTCATGTTTATCGCTTATCTCATTGTTACTGTCGTGACCGCTGCTGCTAACGTATTTTCGGCCACACTCGACTTCATCCGCTACAAACAGATCAGCATCAACATGGCCAGAGTGGGCGTGCCGGAATCCTGGATGCCCCTGCTGGGGATCCTCAAAGGGGCGGCTGCGGTTGGACTGCTGGTCGGCATCGGCGTGCCATTCGTAGGGGCGTCCGCTGCACTGGGCCTGGTTTGCTTCTTCGTTGGCGCCCTCGTTACGCACCTGCGTGCGCGGGACTATTCGTTTGGATTGGCAGTCGTCTTTCTTGCATTGGCCGTGGCTACCCTTGTGCTGACACTTCATGCGCGAGCGCCGGTGGCCTTCGCAGGAGTGCATACGAGGATCCCGCACACTCATCGCGACGATTCGCCTCGCACCCACATCGAGCGACCACGGCGGGGCGTCCTGACGGGGGTCATGTCATCGACCTTAAAGACCACCCTTGTGTGGGAGTCAGGGGTGTCAGCAGTCAACTCATCCAGGCTTCGTCTCAAGTCATCCCTGCGATTACAGAGTATTCTCAGCGGTCGGCGGCGCTATGAATCGTTATTCGTAGGTTGGTAGGCGGCGAGTAGGCAACCCACACTTTTACACCTTGACCCCCACAAATACCCCTCAAATATGCATCTTAAATAGGTATTAATTAGTAAACATTTTGATGGTTTGTGTCGGCTGCCTATCACAAAGCCGTGTAAGTCACTTATTATCAACAGCAGTTGAGTCGGTTATGAACCCACCATCGCAAAAAGCGCGAATTAGTACCAAAAAAAATGTCATCAATTGACGGTTTTTCTGTAAGCGGTTGATTGAGAGACGGGCGTTGGCCCAACGGACTCACGGAACGACTGACCCAGGGGGCGTCTGGCACCCCGTCCATCGGAAGGAATGCTTAACAATCCTTTAAAGGTACTTACGCCGAAAATGACAAATCAACCACCGACGACCTGCATTGTATTCGGTACACAGCATGCTCATGCCTGCATAGTGGCAGCCACCTCCTTTGTCGCTCTGATGCCAGCAGTACAATTAGTCTTGACAAAAAAGTCGCACTCATTTAGTGCACGTATGAGATTGGGCTATCCGCATGTGCTTTACAACACGGGTACAAACCATAGGTTAAAAAAACATCCTTCGTGCATGGCAAACCCGTTTCACTTACTCGGAATGAACCAACCTGTACAGGGTGGTTGGTGGCTCTTCGACCTGCAAATACCAATC
>QHZE01000240.1:25660-41148 GCA_003225335.1 Acidobacteriota bacterium | reverse complement strand
ATTGTTCATTGGTCATTTGTTATTTGACCGCTCCCCGGCTCCTCTGCCCCTCTGCAGATCTACCGGAAGCGGAGAAAGTCGAAGTCGCAGCCCTCGTGCGCCTGCGTGACATGATCCAGGAACAACTTGCCGTAGCCTCGCGCATAGTACGGCTTGGGTGGTTCCCATCGGGCGCGCCGGCGATTCAATTCCTCGTCCGGCACCTGCAGGTTCAACTTACGCGTTTCGACGTCCAGCTCGATCAAGTCTCCGTCCTGGACGAGAGCCAGTGTTCCTCCCACCGCAGCCTCCGGGTCGACGTGGAGCACGACAGCCCCATAGGACGTGCCGCTCATTCGCGCGTCCGAGATCCGCACCATATCCCTTACGCCTTTTTTCAGCAGTTTTGTTGGTATCGGAAGCTGCCCCCATTCGGGCATCCCCGGCGCTCCTTTGGGCCCCGCGTTCTTCAAGACCAGGACGCAGCGTTCGTCCACATCCAGGCTCGGATCGTCGAAGCGCTCCCGCAAGTCGTCGTAAGATTCGAAAACGACCGCGCGCCCTGTGTGCTTTAACAGGTGAGGAGACGCCGCGGTCTGCTTGAAAACGGCGCCGTTCGGGGCAAGGTTACCGGAGAGGATGACCGTTCCGCCCTGCGGGTGCAGGGGCCTGTCGAGAGGAAACAGCACGTCCGTGTTGTGGATCCGGGCAGATTTCACGTTCTCTTCCACACTCTTTCCGGTCGCCGTTAGAGCTCCGCGGTGGAGCAGCGGCAAGAGCTCTTGCATCACCGCCGGAACGCCTCCCGCGTAGAAGAAATCCTCCATCAGGTATTTTCCGGAGGGGCGGATGTTGGCGACGAACGGGGTTTCCCGGCTTATCCGGTCAAAGAGCGAAAGGGGCAGATCCAGGCCTGCGCGCCCCGCCATCGCCACAAGATGAATGATGGCGTTGGTGCTGCCGCCGATCGCCATGTCCACGCGGATGGCGTTCTCAAAAGCCTCGCGGGTCAATATCTTTAAGGGTCGCAAATCCTCGTGCACCATCTGGACCATACGGCGCCCGCTCTCTTCGGCGATCGCCATCCGGCGCGAGTCTGCCGCCGGGATCGCCGCGCATCCGGGAAGGGTCATGCCCAGAGCTTCGGCGAGGCTGGTCATCGTGCTGGCGGTTCCCATGACCATGCAGTGTCCATGGCTGCGCGAGATGCAGCTCTCCATTTCGCACCACTCCTCCTCCGTGATGCGTCCCGCCCGCAGCTCGTCCCAGTATTTCCAAACGTCCGTGCCGGAGCCGAGCTCGATGCCGCGCCACATCCCGCGCAGCATGGGTCCGCCCGTAACGACTAGCGCGGGAATGTCTGCCGATGCGGCTCCCATAATCATGGCCGGGGTCGTCTTGTCGCAGCCGGAGAGGAGAACGACGCCATCCAGAGGGTTGGCGCGGATGCACTCCTCTACGTCCATGGACATTAAGTTACGAAACATCATGGCGGTGGGCTTCATGAGCGCTTCACCGAGCGAGATCACCGGAAATTCCAAAGGCATTCCTCCCGCCATGAGCACGCCGCGCTTGACCGCCTCGGCCACCTGGCGCAGGTGGCTGTTGCAATTGTTCAACTCGCTCCAGCTGTTGGCGATGCCGATGACGGGCCGGTTCTCGAACACCGCGTCGGAGAAGCCTTCGGCCTTCAGCCAGGCTCGGTGCACGAAGCTGTCGCGCCCGGTGCGGGCGAACCATGTCTGGCTGCGCAGTTTTCCGTTTTTCATGTCCTTTCTCCCTGTACCTCGTGATAATACGAGACCCTTTGCGCTCTTCGCGTCTTCGCGGTCGGTACTCAGTTCACCGCGAAGGCGCTAAGTGCGCAAAGGGAGGCTTTATCAAGAGTGCGTAGTATAATGCGCGGCTATGAAAAATGCGAATTGGTCGGAGATTTATCGGGAGCGCCGGAACAAGATACGCGAGGCCGTGGGGGGCGGAGTGCTGCTCTGGCTGGGGCATGATCTCCAGCCGCGCAATTATCGCGACAATACCTATCCCTTCCGCCAGAGCTCGCACTTTCTCTACTATGCCGGCATCTCGGCTCCCTATCTGGCTGTTCTTTCTTATCCTGATCCTGACTACGACGTTCTGTTCGCCCCTCCTGCGCACATCGACGACATCGTCTGGATGGGCGCAGCCCCCACACGTGTGGAGCTGGCGCAGCAGGCGGGGATTGACACGGTGGAGGAGATCGGCCGTCTCGGAGCGTATCTCACGCGGGCTCGCAGCCAGGGCCTGCACGTCCATTACCTGCCGCCCTATCAGGCCTCTTCGCTCTTCCGGCTGGCCGAGCTGCTCGTCATCGATCCGACGGACGTAATCCCCGGCGCATCGGAGCGCCTGGCAGAAGAAGTCGTAAAGCAACGCTCGGTCAAATCAGATCTGGAAGTTGCCGAGATTGAAGAAGCGCTCCAGGTTACGAACCGGATGCATCGGGCCGCGATGACTGCGGCGCGGCCCGGGACGCACGAGTATCGGATTGCAGGATGCATTCAAGGCATTGCGTTCTCCGAGAATCGCCAGCAATCCTACAACCCTATCGTAACCGTGCGCGGAGAAGCCCTGCACAACCATTCTTACGATAACCGTCTCGAAGACGGGCAGCTCCTGCTCAACGACTCGGGAGCGGAGTCTCCCGGGCATTACGCATCCGATATCACGCGCACATTTCCGGTCAGCGGCAGGTTCAGCCAGGCCCAGACGGAAGTGTATGAAACCGTCCTTCGAGCACAGTCGAGCGCCATACAGCAAATCAAGCCAGGGGTCCCATATCGCGAGGTTCATCTTCACACCAGCCGCGTTGTGGCCGAAGGGCTGCGCGCGATGGGGCTGATGCGAGGCGACCCTGCCGGCGCGGTCGATGCCGGGGCGCACGCGCTCTTCTTCCCGCACGGCCTTGGGCACATGCTGGGGCTGGACGTCCATGATATGGAAGATCTCGGAGACATCGTCGGGTACCCGAAAGGCGAAAAACGCAGCCCGCAGTTTGGCCTGAATTTTCTGCGCCTGGCGCGGCCCTTGGAGGCGGGCTTTGTTCTTACCGTGGAACCGGGGATCTATTTCATCCCAGCCCTGATCGACCGCTGGCGGAGCGAAGGGCTCCACCTGGACTTTATCAACTACGATCGCCTGGAACCTTTCCGCAGCTTCGGGGGAATCCGCATCGAAGACGACGTGCTGGTGACCGCCGGGGGCGCTCGCGTCCTCGGCCCCGGCATTCCCAGAACCGTCGCCGAAGTCGAAGAAGCCATGGGCAACAGATAGTCTGGGAGGCATTTCTCAATTCACTCTTTAGCCACAGAGCCACGGAGCCACAGAGACAAGAGTTTGGAGTTCAGCCTTCAGGCTGCACTGGGTCTGGGCAGGCTAAAGCCTGAACTCCGAACAAGTCCGCACAAGATTTTCTCGGTGTCTCCGTGGCTCTGTGGCTAAACCGGTGCGGGCTTTGTGCCATCTACGACTTTTTGAGGCGCAACAGGGCGGAGGCGTTTTCGTGGACGATGCGGCGGAAGGCCGCTGTATCGGGGGCGAGCTTGCGAAGCAAGGGCAGGGACTGCGCGGCGAGACATTGACCGCTCTTGATTCCGCCTCCTTTTCCGTCGCGGCAGTCGCAATCACTCCCCCAAACCAACTTGCGCGTATGGCGGCGGATGAAGTCTCGCGCGAAATCGGGATCCCGCGTGAGAGCGTTTAGCCCCGATCCCGCGGACAGGTCTCCGTAGATGTTAGGGTAGTCCGAAAGAAGGCGGTCGGTGAGGCCGCCCGGCTTCACGCGACCTTTGGGGTAGAGGTCCAGCGGGTCCAGCTCGGCGCTGATATTTCCCCACCAGGTCTGCGCGTGGCCGATAAAGTTTACTTTTGGATAAGCTTTGAGAATGGCCTGGAAACGCTCCAGGCCGGTGTTATAGGTCTCATACTCAAAGTGAATCAGCACCGGGACGCCGAGTCCTTCCGCCAGCTTGTAAATCTGGCGCATCTCCGGCGAGTCCACAGCGACATGAAACTTCATTTCACCGATACCGATTGCGCCGCGCCGGATATCCCCGCGCAGGACATCCGGCGTGCGCGACTCCGCTGGATCGGAGCACGCGAAGCGCACGAAACGGCCGGGATGCTCGGCCTGAAACCCGGCGCATTCCCTGTTGCCGCCAAGAATGGGAAGCATCCAGCCTTCACCGGGAAGGAGTACCGTCGTGGTTATCTGATGCTCCAACTGGTGCGCCAGAAGCTGGTCCTTCGTTCGGCCGTTGTAGAGGACGTGCTGATGAATATCGAGTATGAGTTCAGGCGCGCTCTGCGCCCGCACGAACGCGGCAGCCGCTGCGGCCAGGAAGTTTCGTCGGGTCAGGTTTCCAGTCATATCCGTGCACGGTGATGGTAACATCTAATCCTCCATGGCAATAGCACGGAAGAAAGCAGAAGGCAGAAAGCAGAAGGCAGAAGGCAGAAGGCAGAAGGCAGAAAGCCGAGGTATTCCGCCTTCTGTCTTCCGGTTAGGCTCCGCCCCTCTGCTCCCCTGCCCCTCTGCTCCTCTACTCCGCTGCCTTCTGCTCGCCGCCCTCTGCCTTCTGTCTTTCACGTGCTCCCGGCGCCAGGGACCCGGGCCACTCTCTCCCGAAGAAGCTCTTCGCAGTTTCCATCTGAGTGGCGACTTTCGCATCGAGCTGTTCGCCGCCGAGCCGTATGTCGTCGATCCCGTGGAAGTGGTTTTCGATGAAGAGGGCCGCGCCTTTGCCGCCGAGATGCGGGACTATCCGGAGGATCCTCCGCCCGGGAAGCCTCCGCGCAGCCGGATTCGTTTGCTGGAGGACACCGACGGCGATGGGCGCGTTGACCGATCCACAATCTTTGCCGACAACCTGCTCGAGGCGACGAGCATGCTCCCCTGGAAGGGAGGACTCCTTGTCACTGCGGCGCCGGACATCCTTTATTTGAAGGACACGGACGGTGATGGAAAGGCGGACCTGCGCCAAGCCGTGTTCACCGGTTTTGCGCTGGTGAACCCGGAGAGCCGGATCACTAATTTGCGCTTCGGAATCGATAACTGGATCTACGCCTCCAACAACGGCCAGCGCGGCAGCATCACGTTTGCCGAGCGTCCGGAGGCGCCGGCGGTCTCGGTCCTGGGCGCAGACTTCCGTTTTCGTCTGGACCGCGGTCTCTTTGAAGCGGAATCGGGCCCGACGCAATTCGGCCAGGCCATGGATGATTGGGGGCATCGGTTCATCACCGAGAACACCGTTCATGTGCGCCATGTGATCCTGCCCCGGCGATACATGATCCGAAATCCTTTCCTTCCCGCCGGCCCTCCCGCCGAAGATATTTCGGATCACGGCAGACCTTCGGCCCGGATTTTCCCGCTCACCGGTCCGCAACACTGGCGGGAAGTCCGGACAGAGATGCGCCAGCAGCGCTACCGTGAAAACAAGCTCGAACAAGTGCGGCCTTTGAATCCTTCGACCGAGATGGCGAGCGGCTATTTTTCGGGCGCCTCCGGAGGGACTGTATACTGCGGGGATACTTTTCAAGAAAAGTGCCGGGGCAACCTGTTTACCGGCGACGTCAGCGCCAACCTCGTGCATCGAGACATCCTGCGCGCCGACGGGATCTCATTTGTCGCCAGCCGCCCTCCCGAAGAGCAGGAGCGCGAGTTCCTTGCCTCCACCGATTCCTGGTTTCGTCCCTGCAGCTTTGCCAACGCTCCCGACGGAAACCTGTATGTGGTGGACATGTATCGCGAGTTCATCGAAACGCCCGAGTCCGTTCCTGAGGAGCTGAAGAAGGACATGAACTTCTATAGCGGCGATACGCTGGGACGCATCTATCGCATCGTTCCCAGGGATGCGCCGCCTTCGAGGGCCGTAAGACCGAATCTTCGCAAAGCGGGGCCCGAAGACCTGGTGCGCCTGCTCTCGCACCCGAACGGGTGGTGGAGATTGACAGCGCAGCGCCTGCTCATCGAGCGGCAAGACAGGAGTGTCATTCCTTCGCTGAAAAATATGGCGCTGGCAGGGGGTTCGGCGCAGGCCAGGCTTCATGCCTTGTACGCGCTCGAAGGAATGTCGGCGCTGGAGCCCTCTCTGGTCGCGAGCGCTTTGCAAAATCCTGAGGCGGGGCTGCGGGAGCACGCCGTGAGGCTGGCCGAGGATTTTCCGCAGCTTGCCGATACGCTGGCCGGCATGGTCGACGACCCTTCGCCACGCGTTGAGTTTCAGCTGGCGCTGAGCCTGGGTGAATTGCTGCGTGACCGCGCCGGAGCCGATCGGATCTTGAGAGCGCTTGCAGTTCTGGCGGCGAAGCATGGCGAAAGCCGATTTTTCCGCACCGCTATTCTGAGCTCGACGCCGAACCATTGCGTTCCGCTCCTGAGAGCCATCCTCTCCCAAACCTCCTCTTTCCAGAAAGACGGTAACGCCCAATTTCTGAAAGAGCTCGCGCTGGTTGCCGGCGCCAGAAAGGACGCAAACGATATTGCAAGTCTGCTCGAGCTGATGCATGGCTCGAGAATCCTGGCTTCCGAGAACCTGCAAGAAGCCGGGCTGAGCGGCCTGGCGAGCGGGTTAAAGATCGCGGGAGCGGTGCGGCTGAAAATCCCTTCCGCCGATCGCCTGCTGAAAAGCTCCTTGACGAGCCGGTCCGACAAAGTGCAGGCGGCGGCCCGAAGCCTGGCCCGGCATCTGGAGCTCCGCGAATTTGTTACTTTGGCTGCGGGAGAGGCGCTGGACACCCGGCTTCCCGCGGAGCGGCGCGCGATGGCAATCGATTCTCTGGCGGGCGGAACGTTTGAAGAGGTGAGCCCGGTCTTCCGGAAACTGTTTTCCTCGCAGCCGGACCCCGCGCTGCTGAAAGCCGCCCTTCAGTCGTTTTCTTCGTTTGATAGGAAAGAAGTCAGTGAGGAGCTGATCTCTCGCTGGAACGGTTTTGGCCCCGCCGTCCGAGTCGAAGTCCTGGATGCGCTGCTCAGCCATCGAGACCGTGTCCCCGCGCTGCTCGACGCCGTCGAGAGCGGGCGGATCGAGCGCGGCGCCCTCGACCTGCCGAGACGGGAAAAACTCCTGCGCAATCCAGACTTCAAGATCAGCGCGCGGGCCCGGCAGATTCTGAGGGAGGAACCCAGCGATCGAACGCAAGTCTTGCAAGCTTATCGTCCGGCGTTGGATCTTGCGGGAGACGCGGTCAAGGGGAACGTAATATTCGAAAAGAACTGTGCGATCTGCCACCTGGCCCGGAAGGGCCGGCGCGTCGGACCGGACCTCTCAGGGGTGAGCAGCAAGACAAAGGCGCAATTGCTGGAAGACATCCTGAATCCCAGCAAGTCCATTCAGGCGGCGTATACCAACTATGTCGTCATCACACGCGACGGCGTGATCCACGACGGTTTGGTCGCGGCAGAAACGCCGGGAACCCTGACACTGCGCCGTTCCGACAGCGAAGATGAAATTCTGCTCCGTTCCAACGTTGCGGAGATTCGAGCCTCCGGCGTCTCCCTGATGCCGGACGGCCTCGAGCAGAACATGAGCAAGAACGACCTTGCGGATCTCATCTCATATCTCCAGGGCGCCAACCTCCGCCCCCACCCCTAGAGGCCGTTTTGGCAAATGACAAATGACCAATGAAAAATGACAAATCGCAGTCCGTCGTCCGGACTTCTGACTTCTATTTGTCATTTGTCATTTGAGGGAAAATCCTTGCCAGCTAGCGGGAGGCTTGCCTGAGGTACTCTTCGGTGAAGAGGCTGTCTTTAAGATCGGGATGGTAGTTGACTACTTTCAGTGTGAGCGCCAGACGGCCCTTCTTCTTGAGATCTTCCACGCGAGCCCGCGCAATGGTCCAGATGCCGTCGATTTTACGGACCTCCTCGATGGAAATGATCTTTTCCAGCAGGCCCGACTTTCCAAACAATTCCCATCGCAGAGGCATGCCGGTATCCCTTCGAAAAAAGATCCGTGTGCGCGGATAGCCGGAATCGTTTCGGAACCGGCTTTGCAGGGTGCTTTCCACGAGCCGGCAGGGAACGCCGTCGAGAGTTTCGTCCCCCTTGAATTCGTGGGTATACATCAGGAGCTCCCCTCCGATGAGTTCCTGGACCGAGACGGTCAGCGCTTTGAACTTGTACTCGCGCGCGCCCGTAATCCGGACCTTTTTCTTGAGCACGCTGCCCGGGCGGTAGGCCAGATAATCGGCCCCGCCCCCCGGCTTCTCGCGCACCAGGAGCAGCTTTCCCTTTTCGGACTCGGGGGTTTCGATGCGCAAAAGATGCGAAGCCAATCCTTGTTTTATTTTGCGCATCCAGGTGAACTCCAGGTGGAGGCGCTCTTTCCCGGGTTCGGTGTAGTCGACCGCCATCGAAAGGACTGCGTCCTTCCTGGCGGACTCGCTCAGGTACCTTAGAACGACCTGTTCTCCGGCTGCGTCCGCCCCCGCCAGATAAGGTCCCGCGGAGGAAGACGTAAGAGCGCTGAGAAGAATTTGGCAAATGACCAATGACAAATGAAAAATGACAAATTGCACGCGAGAAAATCCCTCATCCCTACATTTGTCATTTCTCATCGGTCATTTGTCATTAGTCATTTGTGAAGACATTCTCAGCGTACTCCGCGTGTCTGCGGTGAAAAAAATGTTGAAGAAAATCCTTACGATCGGTGTTCATCGGTGGTTTCATTTTGAGCACATCAGCGAAGGCAGCAGGAAGATATCCGCGGCCAGATTGGTGGCCATGATGAAGGCCGCGAGATATCCGAATTGGGCGACCGGCTCAAAGCGCGACAGCCCGAACACGAGGAAACCGAGAGCCAGGGCCGTGGCCGCCGAGATCATCGCGCCCCCCACGCTTGCCAGGCTCTGTTGAGTGATCTCGGAGGTGGAGGCTCCGCGCCCGCGGTTTTTGCGGAAATGCACGAGGTAGTGCACGCAGTTATCGACAGCGATGCCGATCGCGATGTTCGCGATCATGCTCGTGTTGACGTTCAACGAGAGACCGGACCACCCCATCAGTCCGAAGAACAGCAAAATGGGAATTCCGGTTGGGATCATGGCGAGGCACCCGATTTTCCATGACCGGAACAAGAGGATTACGATCAGGGCAATGAGCAGCACGGACAAGGCCAGACTCTTGACCTGCCCTGCGGCGACCCGATCCGAAGTCTCGTTCATAAGCGCGAGAGTGCCGGTGGCATGAACGGTTGTGCCGGGAGGAAGAACCCGGGCTCCTTCTTCTTGAATGACATCCAGCAAGTGTCTGATCTCGCTGGAATCGAAAAGATTTGTCCGGGCAAAGATGCGCAGAAGTTTGCGATCTTCGGAAAGGAAATCTGCGCTCAGCCCGCCGGGGTCGGATTCGGCAAATTCCGTAAGCTCCTGGATCGCTTCAGGGTCTGTGGGCAGTGTGAAGTGGCGCGGGTCCTCCGAATGGAATGCGCGGTTCAGGACCTTCAGGATGTCCACGAAGGATACGGCGAGATCGACACCGGGAGTGGAGGCAAGCTTGAGTTGCAACCGGTCCGCCGCGCGCAGGACGCCGGGGTCTGTGACGTGTTGCGGGCGTGGGGTTTCAATGATAATCGACAGCGGGGAGATGCCTGCCAGCTGTTCATGGAATTCCTGCGCGGCCCGCACCACCGGCGCCGATTTGTGAAAATAGCCGAGGTAGTTCGTATGCACTTCAATGCGAAAGATTCCCCACACCGCCCATGCCGAAGCGGCCAGCGCGATGAAATGGATCCAGCGCCGGCGCCGAATATCAAACTCCGCCAGTCTTTCGAGGAAGTGCTTCAGCCGGTCGCTTTGATTTCCAGCAGGGTTGTGTAATTTGGGAGGAGGAAGAAGCGACAGGGCGGCGGGGGAAACCGTGATACAGAACACATAACTCAGGAAGACTCCCATGGCGGCAAAGAGCCCCAGATCGCTTATGGCCGGAATGCGGTTGAAGGCAAGGGAGCCAAATCCTGCCATGGTCGTGATGGCGGAAATGAAAATTGCAGTGTGTGTCAGCTTCAAAGTTTCCAGCACCGCGGCTTGATGAGTTTTCCGATCCGGAGCGAGCCCGCCTCCGCAGGCGCTTGCCAGCGATCTGTAATACTGGGCGAGAAAATGGATGGCATAAGAGCAACCGTTGGAGACTAGCAGAGAGGGTAAGACCAGCGTCGTCACCTTTAGCGGGCGGCCGCTCCAGACCAGAACACCGAGGGTCCAGGCAAGCGCGAGGCCGCTCACACTCAAGGGAAGGAGAAGACCGCGGAGGCTGCGAAAGCTGGCGATCAGGATCGCCGCAATGAGAACCAGCGTCACCGGCGTAAACACCCGGAAGTCGCGAATCATGTTCTCCGTTCCTTCCAGCTCCATTTCGGGAATGCCGCCCAGAATAACCGGGCTGTCCCAATGCGCGCGCCCGACCACGGCTCGGACGCTGCGCGTTATTTCGCGTCCTCGGGCGAGCGCCGCGCCCTGCCCGGGATCTTCAAGGAAGACGATCAGCGATGCCATGCGCAGATCCCGGGAAACCAGGTTCTTCTCGTAAAGCGGATTGGCTTGCAGGCGCGCGCGCAGCGCTTCTTTGTCGATCGCGCCCAGGTCCTCGGGGACCAGCGGCGCAATCGAGACCTCGTCCTCGCCGCCGCGCACGTCGGCCACGTTCGTCAGGCTGAGAACTCGCGTGACGCCCGGAATTCTTTCGAGCTCATAGGTCAGGTTCCGTGTTTTTTGGAGCGTCTCGGGGCTCAGCGCGTCCATGACGCGAATCCCGATCAGCAGCACCCTGTCGCTGCCGAAAACGCGCGTCATCCTCTCGTAATATTCGATCTCGGGCGAACCGGACAAGATGAGGGTGGAAGGAGAGCTGTCGAAATCGAGATTACGCAGATGCCATGCGAGGAAGCCGGTAAGAGGCAGGGACGCCGTGAGAACCCATCGAGGACGGCGCAGAAGCCAGGGCCAGAGGCTAGGCATGCGCATCCTTATAAGGGAGCTGGATGCGTGAAGTCAAATTGACGATTGACGATTGCCGAACGAGAGACCTGGGGGACCTCATCGCTTCATTCTTGACTGTGAATTCGTGTTTTCCTTACAAGATTTTGTGGCTCTTCTTTGGAGTGCGCAAGCTTGCTTGCGCTTTAAGGGCGATGGAACGTTTCCATCCGCACCAAAGCGGCAGCAAGCTGCCGCACTCCAAAGAGCGCAGTGGGGTGTGATTTTGCTTTTGGTTGCGGCTCGGCTGCTTCGTATTGATCCGTGGAATTCGTGGCGGTTTTTGCTGGCCACGAATTCCACGAAAAACGATCACTGCGATTTGGATGTCGTCGGTTTGAAATACAATTTTTCAGAGCCGGCCAGCCGGGCCTGACGGTGACGCCATCCCTCAATTGTTCCTTCATTCGTCGATCGTCAATTGTTCCGTCTTGCGGGGGACTCCTCCGGGACAATCTCGACAATCTTCTTCTCCAGATTCCGGAGTAGGGTCAAAGGCGCTCTTTTTCCTACCTGACTTTCCGTGAGCAGCCTGTGCAGGTCATCGATGTTGGCCGTCGGGTGGCCCGCAAACGCCACGATGATATCGCCTTCGAGGAGGCCCGCTCGCTGAGCCGGGCTCTCTTCCTCCACGGAGATCACAAGGATGCCCCTCTCGGCCCGAAGGTCATGAAAGCGAACCACCCGGCGATGCAATGGGACGTCCTGGCCGGCGACCCCGAGATAGCCGCGTGTGATCTTCCCGTCCCGGATCAGACGGCCCGCGACGAACTTCGCCGTATTGATCGCAATGGCGAAGCAGATGCCCTGCGCCGGCAAGATGACGGCGCTGTTGACGCCAATGACCTGTCCATTCGAAGTTATCAGGGGGCCACCGGAATTGCCCGGGTTCAAAGCGGCGTCGGTCTGGATGATGTTGTCGATAAGCCGGCCGGAGACGGATCGAAGCGAGCGTCCCAGCGCGCTCACCACGCCCGCCGTGACGGTACACTGGAAACCGAAGGGATTGCCGATGGCAATCACCAACTGCCCGACGCGTACGGATCGAGAATTGCCCAGGCCGGCAGGAACGAGGTTGGGAGCATCGACCCGGACGACCGCGAGATCCGTGTCCGGATCGTCGCCGACCAGATCAGCCCTGTGCGGGTGGCCGTCCGAAAGCGTCACGTCGATCCGGGTTGCGCCGTGGACCACGTGGCTATTGGTCAGAATGAAGCCATCCGGGGTAAAGATGAAACCCGAGCCGTTCCCTCGCACCTCAGGCGACGGCGTTTGACGTCTCTGCGTGGCTGGCGCCCCTTGGCGAACGTCGATATTGACAACTGAAGGACTGACTCTTTCCGCGGCGTTAATGACGGCCCGCGAGTAGGCGTCGAGGAGGGCTTCATCGGAGACAGGTGTCGCGGCCGTGATGTCCTCCCGCACCGTTGCTGTGTTCTCCCCGGAAACTCTTACCAGAGACCGTCTCATTTCTTGTGCCCTCCCTTCAGCCCGATTGCGGATTTCGGATTTCGGATTCACGCGAACTCCAGCAAACTTCAATCCGCAATCCGAAATCCGCAATTAAAAAACCCGTCCGGCCCTTATCGGACGGGTTGCTCTGGAAAGGTAAGACTCGGAAGCCTGAAAGTCAAATTTGGGGACAGTCACGGGTGCAATTAGAAGTGGTCTGCCGCGGCATGCGCGCAAAAGACCGACAAATGACGAGTCCGATATGGAGTGCGGCGACTTGTCGCCGCTTTCGTTCTGACGCCCGGGCCATAGCGGCGACAAGTCGCCACACTCCAAAAGAGCTGGTTCGTCTGCAGTTGACCAAAGCGGCACCTGAGGCGACTGCTACTTCTGATTGCACCCGACAGTCACCGAAATCTTCAAAACCCAGAGGAAGAAGTTGCGCCGCAAGCAACCAAATCCGGGATTTTCGGTGACTGTCCCCCAATTTATTCTGGTGGACACAAAGTTCGCAAATCGGTCAAGTTCTGGCATGGCCGGGACGGCCATGCCACGAAGCCATCGTGGCACGGGCGTCTCGCCCGTGACTGACTGGGTGGTATACGGGTACTCGTTATCACTACCTGCACCATTGCTTCGCCATTCCCAGAGGACGGCGAGACGCATTTTCATGTGTCTTTGGGCGTGCGCCGCACATGCGAGACTGTGGTGAATAAAAGCTACTGCTGCTGGGGTGGCTCCTCCGGACGACGCGGTGGAGCGGGCGTGGCGCACGTCTCTTGCAGGTGCTCGCACCCTTCATCGTCCAGGGCAGGGCGCACGCGCACGTCGACCGAGAGGCGCTGGCCCGCATGTCCCCTGTACACGCCGCGTACGGGCGCGACGTCGCCGTAGTCGCGCCCGTAGGCCAGGTGTATGTGCTGCTGCGACACAGGCTGGCCCAAAGTAGGATCGAGTCCCAGCCAGCCGGCGCCGGCGATGAAGATCTCCGCCCAGGCGTGCGAGGACAGGCCTCCGCGTACTTCCTCCATGTCGCTTTCTTTCTTTCCGGGGCTGCTGGGCGCCAGGTAACCGGAGACGTATCTGCCTGGCAGCCCGCGCATGCGCGCGAGGGCGAGAAGAAGATGCGCAAAGTCCTGGCACACTCCGGCTCCTTCCCTCAGGACGTCCTCTACGGAGGAATGAACCTGAGTGGCGCCCTTCTCGTAGCGAAAGCGCTCATAAATTAGAGCTGTCACAGCCAGCGCGAAACCGATCGCAGTCCCCCCGCCCTTTTCCTCGGCGCCGCGTACCAGTTCCACGAGCTGAGTCGTGTTCGGGGCATAGGCGGTCGGTACCAGGTATTCGTAAAACTCTTCCATCAGTTCCGATCGGCGCCCGTCCAGTTCGGCAAGGCTCAGCGAATCGGAGAAAAGCGGACTCGGGTCGCTCACCATGACGACGGATTCTGCTTCGATCCGAAGGCGCTCGTGCTTGTGCAGGATGTTGAAGTGATGCACCCAGTTGCCAAAGTAGTCCCGATGCGCAGCGGGTTGAGCAACAGGATCTGTTCGGAGCCGGAAGGATAGACAAATCTGGCGCGCGTCGTCGCGCGGCCTCAGATGCACTTGGTTGTAACTCTCAGAGACGGGGCCATCGTAATTGAACTCCGTCACATGAAGCACTCGAAATCGGTTCATTCCGCCACCGGGTAGTAGAAGTAGGTCCTGGCGATATCTTCACCGATGGCTCCGCACGTGCGCTGCAGATCTGTCAGGAATGCATGGAGGCCGCGCGAGAGAACATCCTCGATCCGGTCGTAGACAAGGGTATCGAGCAGTTTACCCGTCCGCCGTTCGGCCTCGTTCGCGTAGGTCCCGTGACCGGTGCCGCTGACGGCCCGGAGCGCCTCTTGAAGGGCCGCGATGTTGAAGCGGATAGAGCACGGGTGCAGCCCGTGGAGCAGAAGCAGTTCCGCCACTTTCTCGGGCTCGATCCGGGCACGGTACTGGCGGCGGTAGTACTCGTAGGCTGCGACGGACTTCAACACCGCCATCCATTGGTGGTTGTCCGGTTCCGAAAGGGGCCCTTCAACGAGGTTGTGGTATTGTACGTCGACGATGCGCGCCGTCATTCCGGCGCGTTCCAACGCCCTTCCTGCCTGCAGAAACTGCCATCCTTCATCGTGAGACAGCGTTGCATCCGTCACGCCGTGAAAGCGGTGAGTGCCGAACTTGATCAGATTGCAGAAACGATGCGGTCCCGTAGCGATGACCTCGGCCACGCAATAGCGGCTGACCTCGTGAAACAGCCCGTTGAGGTCCTCCCACATGTCGCGCGATATCCGGTCGCGGATGGTCCGCGCATTCTCGCGCGCGTTGGAGATGCACTTCACAATGGAGTTTGGATTCTCCTGCCGGAACCCCAGGAAATCCAGCACCGTATACGAGGTGGCTCCCTGGTACAGCGAGAAAAAGCGTTCGTGTTCCCCGGCGATGATGACCAGAGGATCCCAGCGCAGCCGATACGGCTGATTGGACTGCTCGAGCATCATGTGGTAGTTCACGTCCAGAATTCGCGCCGTGCCCTCCGCGCGCTCCATGTAGCGCGCGATCCAGAATAAGGAATCGGCGATGCGCGAAAGCATCACTCCTCCCCTTTCAGCACCCAGGTGTCCTTGCTCCCGCCGCCCTGGGAGGAGTTGACCACAAGCGATCCCGGCCGGAGCGCCACGCGCGTCAAGCCTCCAGGGACGATGGTCACCTTCTCACCGTCGTAGAGGCAGTAGGGGCGCAGATCCACATGCCGGCCCGCGAGGCCTCCGGAATCAGGGTCGTAACAGGGACAGCGGGAGAGGCTCACCACAGGCTGGGCAACGTAATTCCTCGGGTCAATGCGCAGCCGGTCGCGAAACTGCGCGATCGAGGCCCGGCTGGCCATGGGTCCGATGAGCATTCCGTATCCGCCGGATTCTCCCACTGATTTCACAACGAGATCCTCGAGATGATCCAGCACGTAGCGCAGCTGCGCCGGCTCGGAGCAGACGTACGTTTCCACGCTGCGCAGGATCGGGT
>QHZE01000240.1:0-25351 GCA_003225335.1 Acidobacteriota bacterium | reverse complement strand
GTACTGCGTCACAGGCAGGACCTCGTATCGATGGAACAGGCGCGGAAAGGTCCGGGTCATGACCAGGCGGTTCTCCAGGACGTAAGAGACGCCGCTGGGTGTCCGCAGATTGTCCTCGAGCACCAGGTACTCTGCGGTTTTCGAGTCGCGCACCAGGTCAATGCCCGCAATATGGATGTGAATTCCGCGCGGCACTTGGAGACCGACAACCTCGCGCCGGAAGTGGCTGCAGGAGAGAACCAAAGAGCGCGGAATCTTGCGCTCGCGCAGGATGCGCTGAGGACCGTAGACATCCTGGAGAAACATGTTGAGAGCGATCACGCGCTGGGAGAGCCCACGCTCCAGGAGCTGCCATTCGGAACGGGGCAGAATGCGCGGTACCAGATCGAAAGGGAAGAGCCGTTCCGTCCCGCGATCGTCGCTGTACACCGTGAAAGTAATTCCCTGGAGCAGAAAGGAAAGATCGGCGAGCTGGCGCCGCTCATTGAGCTGTGCCGGCGTCATTTCAGAGAGACGGGTGTACAGCTTGGCGTAGTGTGGTCGCGGCTTTCCCTGCGTGGCCAGCATCTCGTCGTAAAAATCGCCGGGATCGTATCCGTCCAGTAAGGCCGACATTTTCGACTAAGAATCCAGAGAGGGGGCGAACCCCTTGAAATCCCTGGCGACCGTCTTAAGGGCTCGCGCAGAAATGAATTCACATTTTGGCGCGAGCGCCGGGCGGGCAGATGCGAGACGCCGCGACGCAGGCGATGTCGGACATCGTCGAGGATCCCGAGCTTCGCTCGGGACGCGCCCCTCTCCCGCGTAGCGGGACAGCCCGCTGGCTTTGTTGCCCGCTCCTCACATACCGCCCCGGGTATAGCTCGTCGCTCGCGCCTCGCCAGCGGGCCTGGGGGCCTGCATCAAAATGCGAATTTATTTCTGCGCGAGCCCTAAGGACGCCAATCGAGCGGACGCGCGCGGATTTGAATCCGCGTGAATCCGCTCCGATCCGCGTCCTTATTATGAGCCTTCTCAAACGTCTGACTGTGAGAGACATATTCTCAGCTGGAAGGCGTAAGAATCCAGGGAAACGTTTTTTCCAGCCAAACGATGGTCGGGCCTGGCGTGCTAGAATGGCGCGCGGCTGCCGGCTCAATGCTAATGACACCAGTTCTTTTCGTCAACCCCCCGTGTCCGGATCGGCCGGCCGGAATTTTTTCCGCGGATTGCCGGGCTCCTTTCGGGAGGCGCTATGAGCGGGGACGACGGCGTGTCCGTCGGAATCGTGCTCCCGGTTTACAATGAAGCCGTCATTCTGGATCGCGCGCTGGACCATCTGGCGCGCATCGCAGAATCGTGTCCCGTTGTGGTCGTGGACGGCGGCAGTATCGATGACTCTACGGCCATCGCCCGGCGGCTCTTCCGTACCGAAGTGTGCACGGAGCCGAATCGGGGCCTGCAGATGAATGCGGGGGCCCGGTGCCTGGGCACGGATGTGCTGCTCTTTCTGCACGCGGATTCGCAGCTTCCGCAGGAATTTCTCACCTGCATACATAAGGCTGTGGCGGATCCGTCCGTTGCCGGAGGCTGCTTCCAGCTGCGATTCGATTACGCTCATCCGATGCTGCGCTTCTACTCCTGGTGCGCCACGCATCCGGGTCGATTCTTTCATTTTGGGGACCAGGGCTTCTTTGTGCGCCGGGAGATTTTCAGGAAGATGGGCGGCTACCGGCAGCTGCCGTTTCTTGAAGATGTGGATTTCCTGCGCCGCTTAAGACGCTACGGGCGGTTCGTGGTGGCGCCGGCGCCGATAGTAACCTCCGCGCGCCGGTTTCTGCGCCGCGGTGTCGTGCGGCAGCAACTGGTGAATATTCTCGTGGTCGCTCTGTTCGAGCTGGGAGTTTCGCCTCACCGGCTGGTCCGCCTGTATCCTCCCATCCGCTAGTTCCACTAGGTGGTCACCAAGTTCACAATATGGTCAAATTTTGCGTCATGGCGGGCGCAGGTTTGGAGTTCAGCCTTCAGGCGGCACAGACCAGTGCAGGCTAAAGCCTGAACTCCATGCCTGCTTCAGTCAGGTTCGGAGTTCAGCCTTCAGGCGGCACGGCACCGGACACGCTAAAGTCTGAACTCCAAACAAATGGCATCATTTCCTTGCCGGAACACCCAATTCGCTGACGGCAGGCATTCGTGCGGGGTGAAACTGTTTCTGATGCAGCAGCGCGTAAAGACCATCCTGGGCGATCAGTTCTTCATGACTCCCTTGTTCGACGACTGAACCCTTCTCGAGAACTATAATCCTGTCCGCGTTACGAATTGTGGAAAGCCGATGAGCGATGATGAATGTGGTGCGCCCTTTCATCAGGCGATCGAGGGCCTCGAGGAAGAGTGACTCAGTTCGGGCGTCGAGAGAAGAAGTCGGCTCATCGAGGATCAGAATCGGAGCGTCTTTGAGGAATGCTCGAGCAATAGAGAGCCGTTGTTTCTCTCCACCCGACAACGTTCCTCCCCTTTCGCCGACGACCGTGTCGTAGCCCTGGGCAAGATTGCGTATGAATTCATCCGCATTGGCCGCAACAGCAGCGGCGACGATTTCCTCCCGCGTGGCATCCGGCTTGCCATAGGCGATATTTTCTGCGACGCTGGTCGCAAAGATGAATGGTTCTTGAAGAACAATCGCAATCTGCTCGCGCAACGAGCGGACAAGGATCTGCCGGACGTCCCGTCCGTCGATCGATATGGTTCCGGACCACGGGTCGAAAAAGCGGACCAGGAGGCTCGCAAGCGTCGTTTTTCCTGCGCCGGTCGGACCTACGAATGCGACAACTTCTCCCGGGTCTGCCTCAAACGAAATGTCCCTGAGGGCCGACCGGCCGGAGTCGTAACCAAAAGTCACTTTCTCGAAACAGACATGCCCGCGCAGTTGTGCGTGTTCGGCGTCAGGCGAGTCCTTGACATCAGGAGCGGTATCCAAAACCTCCATTACCCTGTCGGAACCGACGGAAATGGTCTGGAGCGAAGAGGCCACTTGGGCCATCGCGTTCATTGGTTCATACAAGGACTTGAGGTACGAGAGAAACACCAGGACCGTCCCTACACTGATCCTGCCCTGGAGAACGTACAGGCCCCCGAGATACATCGCGGCCGCAGTCGCCACCGAGGTTACCAGGCCGACGGCGAGCTTGAAGAACATCTGTGCGCGGTTCGTGCGAACATAAGCTTCGACAGTCTCATCCGCATATTTTCGGAAACGCGCGTGTTCGAGCGCTTCACGCCCATATGCCTGAACCGCGGGAACGGCGCTTAACGATTGCTGAACCAAGGAGGACATTCGCACCTCCAGCTCGCGCCGCTCTCTGCCCAGACCCTTCATTCGCTTGCCGAACAGACGAATGCTCAGCAGCAGCAGCGGCGCCACGGCAACCGAGAGAAGCGTCATCGTCGGTTCCAGGCGCCACATGATCAGAAACATCGTTGCGAGCATGATCAATGACTGGAGGATGGGTATCAGCGCCGCATTGACGAGAGTCTGCACGCAATAGGAATCGGCAGTCACGCGCGACATCAGATCACTGACCGAGCGGCGCCGGTGGAAGAGCAGAGACAGCTTCTGAAGGTGCAAAAACAGATCGGCGCCCAGGTCGTACGTAGCGCGTTGCCCGAAGCGTACCGAAGCAGAACTATTGAAAACCCCGGCAATCGCCGCCGCGAGGAACAACAGGACCGTGCTCAGGCAAACCCACAGCAGCAAGCCTCGAGGGCCGCCCGGACCCGGAAGCAGGGACAGGACCGCGGCGATCCGCGGCGGCACCGGTTGCCCGTTCAGTATCTGGTCTATAAGGAGCTTCATAGGCCACGGGCTGGCCAGGCTGAGCCCGACGCTTATCAGCATCGTGACGAGGACTACGGCGAGGCCGCTCCAGTGCGGTCTGGCATATCGAAGCAAGCGGAATTGTTTCAGCGTTGAATTCACGGTTAACGACCTTGTACGGCATTAAAGGAGGCCAAGTTGCTCCGCGGCGGAACGCATCTCGTTGAACCGCCAAGCCACGTTCTTGTGAAGGGTCCAATCCACGCGATCGCCCAGCCATCGGAATTGGAGATAGAGTTTCGCTGCAGCCATTCTCCATTCGAACCCCGGACAGCTTCCGGAGGGCCATCTGCTCATATTGTATTCGTGCTCGCACCGCCGGACTAATTCGGCCGGCCAGCCTTCCGTCAGGCAGGCAAGATCGATTTCACCAAAGCCCACTGCCGCAGACTCCCAGTCCACCGGGTACACCGACCCCCCGGCAACCAGCACGTTACGGCCAGTGAACTCACCGTGAATAATCGTCTTTTGAATCATTGCCAGCGATGAAGCGAATTCTTCAAAGCGTCGACAGAGAATTGGCAACCACGGAAATCTGTCATGTAACCGGGCGGAATACTCCAAGGTTCGATCAGCCCATCCTCTGTAGTACCCGGCGTCATAGTCATTCAAAAAAGCCACGTCGCCCTGAACCGCGAGAAGTCCGCTCATCGTGTGGAAATGCCCGAGCCAGCGGCTCGCGGCACCGATGCCGGGGCCATGCTCGGCCTTGCTCACACGCACACTCTTGTCAAGGTCCAGGAGCACCAGCCAAGTCTCCCCGCTCTCGTCGTCCACATAGGAGCCATAGAACAATGCAGCCATGTCCTCGACAGGCTGCAACACGTGCCGATACACCAGAGCTTCATAGGGTACGCCGCCGCGGTGCCCATGCCCGCTCTTCGTGAAGCCGTGACCGTACTTGCAAAACAGGCGGAGGACATTCCCGTTGTCGGTCCGTATCGTGATCTTCTCGGTCGGAAAGCTGCTGTTGTACTCGTTCGGCCGCCGTTCCAAGACGTCCACTCGTCCGTGAGGCGATCCTTTGGCGCGCTGGATGGCGGAGAGCGCTGCCGTCAACGATTGAATATCGGGAAGTTTCACACTCGGCCTCACCACAGACTGAAGGTTCGCGTCAGCTTCACTGTGAAGCGGTCCCGCGTATACGGGTCGGCGTCAAAGACCATGAAAATGTCGATGCCCCGCCGCACCTGGCGCCGGTACGCCAGACGGTAATACCCGGCATCAACCCATCGCGCCGAAATGGCCTGTTCCGGGCTGATCTCCCACGAAACCGAGAGAATCGCCTGAGTGTTCACTCCGAAGGATTGCGTTCCTTCGTAGCTATAGCTGACGTAGGTCTTTCGTGTCGGTTTCACCCAAAAGCTCGGCACCACATCGGCGTACTTGCCTCCCCCAAGGGAGCCCCATGAATATGTCAGGCCGTAGCTGTAGCGATCGCTGCGCGTGTTGAAGTACACCGACGCCGTATAGAATCGATCATTGTTGAGCTGCGGTTGCCAGTCGCCCGGATCGGCGCCAAGGGGCCTGTAGGGACCGGCAGTCGTTCCCACGTTGAAAAAGATGTTTGACCATCGTGTCTCGCCGCCTAAGTACACGGACGTCTTCCGGCGCTGCAGCAGGTTGCTTAGAGTGGCTCGTTCCTCGTAGGTCGCGCTTCCGTTGAGGCTGTGAAACGGCCCTCCGGAATACGCGCGGTTATAGCTGACAAAGGCCGTGCTGCCGCGCGTATCCAGGCTGTCGGCTGCGACAAACCCGTCCGCCGGGAAGAACCCCTTTTCCGTTCGGTCGAATCCCACCCCCGCCTGCCAGTACGGCCTTTCGAAGCTGGCCGACACGACGGCTCTCGTCCCATCTCCGTTGCGGCCCCGGGTGGACGTCGCCGCCAAGTCCGCGCCCAGAACCCAATACCGTTTCAATCGGCCTCCGGCCTGAAATACGGAGGTCTGGTTATTGAAATCGGCACGATCGCTGCCGACCACCGTGAGCGCCGAGTTGAAGTTCGAGCCAAACTCTCGCAGGGCGCGGGCCGCATAATCCTTGCGGCCATCAGGTCCCGTCGTGCCGAGCATGCCGAGCTGCAAAGCCCCCACGCGCCCGAAGGACTTTACTCCCAGATCAAAGTCCGGCACTCGGCCTCCGTGGAAGTAGGCGCGGTCTCCGAAGAACGCGGAACCTTCTTGAAAAAAGGGGCGGTAGTCGCTCCGAAACTTCTCGTTGTAGTCGAAGGCGAGGCTCAGCACCTCGTTTTCGACCTGGCTGAAGTCCGGGTTCACCGAAAACACGCCGCTCAGATTGTTGGCGAAATCGTACCGCGCATCGAGACCCGCGGTCGCCGGCACTTTCTGAACGCCGCCTCGTTTGTCAGGGAGGTTGCGCCCCCCCGCGGCATATGGCATCACCGTGAGTTTCTTCCCGCCGGATTCAGCCGGTAGAAGCAGGTCTGTCAGGTGGCCTGCTTCTTCCGGGAGAAATTGCCGGGTGACGTCCGCCCATCGGCTCCATTCCTGGGTCCGATGGTGGTATCGCACGAAATTCACGCCGAATGTGCCGGCCCCATTCTGGAAATTGAGAATCGCGAACGGAATTGCCATTTCAGCGGTCCACCCGTCCTTCGTCCGCTGTGCGGCGGCCTGCCAATCGCCCTTCCACTCGATCTTGCGCGCGCGTCCGCCCGCCATTGCGTCGGACTGCGTACCCCGGGCGTTCACGGCGAATTCCGAGATCTGCCGGTGGTTGTGGTACGGGTCGAGCTCGATCACGACGTGATCGTCCAGCGAAAGATCGCCGTCGCGCTTCCGCTGTTCCGCGTGGACGGAATCCGGCTCAGAGTCGTGACATACGAATGCAAAATAGAGCTTCTTGTCGTCGGCGATCACTCGGACTTCAGTCTTTTCCCGCGGCGCGCGGCCATACTCGGAAATCCAGAAATCCTTTGCCTGCGCGGCTCCGCGCCAGACGTCGTCATTGGGGATGCCGTCGATAAGCGGCGCCACTGCGGCGCGCGGAACCGCGAGGTTCCTTTCATGTCCCGGCGGAGGTTTGCCGGCCTGCGCTTCAGCCGGAGGAGCCAGTGCAAGCGCGAGGGACCAAGCGAGTGCAATTGGAAATGCAAGTCGATTTCTGCCGCGGATGCGCGCAAGAGACGGACAAATAACAAGTCCGACATGGAGTGCGGCGACTTGTCGCCGCTTTCCTTTTGGCGCCGGGGCAATAGCGGCGACAAGTCGCCGCACTCCGAAAGAGCCGTGATTGCTCATGTGCATCTCACCAAAGTGCCACCTGAGGCGAGTCGCACTTTTAATTGCACCGGGACCAGGCAAGGGTTCATGTTGTCTCCCGGTCTCAGCATGTTCCACCACGGGTCGTGCGGGTTGAGAGCTCGTGAAACGAGCACAGCTCGATGCCACAGCCGGCAATGGCGGCGCGAATTCGCGGATCGCACAAGACCTTCATTTCGTCAACGCGCTCGTTGCGATACATCGTCTCCAGATCCGATGCATCGCCGGGATGACAACCGAGTTCCGTGATCCCGGGTTTGAGCGTCCCGAGGAGCTTCACGAGAGCATCGACGCTGATGGCCTGAGAGTCAGAAACGCCTTCTGAAGTCTGCCCGTAAAACGACCCACAGTAATGAATTTCGGGATTGGCGTTCCGCAGCGGGACACCGAGCTTCCGGCAGATTTCGATCAGTATCGAACGCGCGGGATCTTCATTGTGCACATGCTGGTGCGAGTCCACGTGCGTTGGCTGGTTGCCCGTCAAGCGATGAAACGCGGCAAACTGACGGGCAATCTCGGCTGCCACGGCGGACGCGTTCTCCGTTTGCACGACGTCATACAAGGTCACCCACACTTCGCCGTTGAAGGCCCACTCACCAAGATCGACGTGGAGACCCAGGCTGAGTTTTGGATGGCGTCTGGCGTAATCTGCGGCTTCGGCGGCGGCCGGCCAACGCACCATCAGGCTGGCGCTGGTCACGATGCCGTTCTGATGGGCTTCGATGATGCCGCGGTTCACGCCGCAGCTCTGGCCGAAATCATCAGCGTTCACGATGAGAAACTTGGTCGCCACTTAGTGCCTCATAAAGCCCGGGCGCCCTGTAAGGGCGCTGGGAGCTTAGCCGGAGAACGCGAACCCCCGGAATATTGCAGTAAATGAATGCGCCCCGGCAGGGGCGCGGGGAGCTCCTGCAACCCCTGCCGGGGTGCGTATCTTTGTCGTTTTCGTGGCATGGCCGTCCCGGCCATGACTGACTCGTCTTTGTGCTTAACGGCTTCACACGGGCGGGACGCCCGTGCCACGTTCTTCTTCTACCCGGGGGTTCGCTTCGCTCACCCCCGTCCAATTCCCTTTCGCCCCGCTGGGGTGGAATACGTTACCGTATTTGTGAAATCAGGGACTTAGTCGAGTCCTATGTCCGCAAGCAAGCGAGCCGCGACTTTGCTGGCTTCGAAGTATTCTTCGGCGATCGCCCGCGCGGTTTGACTGTGCCGGCGGTAGTCGCCGTTGATCGCAGCGATCGCGGCGACGGCCGCCTCGCCGGTCGTGAACCCAAAGAGCCCTTCACCTGTCGGGAGAATGTTGCTGAACCCCGTGTCCTGGGCGACTACGGGCTTTCCGCATGCCAGATAGTAGGCGTCGCGTTCGCTGAACCAGCCGCTGCGCAGCCGGACATTCTGATCCTTGGCTACCGTGAACTCCGCGCGGGACTGGCGGAAATAGCGCGGATATGCACCGAAAATATCCAGCGACATCCGGAACGGCGACACCAGACGCCAGCCGTGGCTTTCCAGCCGTTCGCGATCCGCGGGATCGTCCAGGTTGATTGCCAGCTGGAATGGTTGCGGCGTGCGGCGCGGGAGGTCCAGGAATTTCTCCCACTCGTGATGTTTGCTCCAATGATAGGTTTCGCCTTTGTACTCGACGTCATTTCCGTTCTGGCGATAGTTGCCGATCGTCGTGAAAAAGCGGGCCGCCGGGTCGTAATCCGCTTGCCAGAAGTCGAGATCTACGGGCTGGCGCGTCTTCAGATAGCGAACGTCATTGAGTGGAACGCCGCAGTCCGGTGCGCCGTAGTTTTCTCCGTAAGTAGCGATGACCTGGTGATTGGCGAAAGCGGATCGAGTATGCTCGTCGCCGTTGGCGAGGCGAAGCTCTGCGGTGACCGGATCACACTGGACGTAGACACGCAGCGGGGCGGCCATATGTTCCTCGCGCAGGTCCGTCGCGCCGACAATATTGAAGAGCGCATCGCACGAACCGTAGAGCGCATTAAGTTGCCGCTCAGACATGCCAAAGGACGTGACGTTCCCGTCGGCAAGCCTGTACGCCCACCGGTCCCGCAGGCCGATTCGCTCCATGCAGCGGGCGATATGGCCGGCAGCGTACCGGCAATCGTCGGTTACGGCGTTCTGTTCGGGGTCGTACGGCCATACCGTATCGTCCTCGACGTACCACACGTCGTGCCCCAGACGCTGGAACCCCCTGAGCCAGTTCAGATACAGCCACGTCTGTCCCCCAAAAGGACAACGGCCCATCATGCCCAAGAGGATCAAACGGCGGCGCTGAAATCGCTTCATCGCGTTACCATGCCCGGCGGCCGGCTCGAGCGGAGCATCTGTGTCACATCCGCGCCGTGCGTGACCGCGAAACGGAGAATCTGGCAAATCGTGCGAATATCCGCGTGACCGATCGCCGTCCCCGTCGGCAGGAGCATTACTCGTGCGGCGACCCGTTCGGTGACGGGAAGCATGAGGCCCGCATGCGGGTAGTAGGAGCGGTAGGGCTCCATGCGATGGCAGCCGGGATAAAAATACCGCCGCGCCAGCACATTCTCGGCCCACAGAAGCTGCACCAGGTCGTCGCGGCTGATTTGTGTCTCCTCCTCGTCGATTTCCAGAACGAGGTATTGGTAGTTGCACTGCTCGTCCGGGTCATAGGGGATCAGGCGCACGCCGCGCAGACCACCCAACTCCTCCCCATACTGTGCGTGATTGCCACGATTCACCCCGATGAATTCGTCGATGCTTTCCAACGAGGTCAGTCCCATTGCTGCCGAAACTTCGCTCATTTTCCCATTCGTGCCGATGTAGATGACCTTGTCGTAACCGGCGAATCCGAAGTTCTTCATCAAACGCAGCTTCGCCGCGAGGTCGTCATCGTTGGTTGTGATGGCGCCTCCTTCGAACGTGTTGAAGAACTTGGTAGCGTGAAAGCTGAAGACTTCAGCCCGGCCAAAGCTTCCGATCTTGCGGCCACGGTACGTGCACCCAAAGGCGTGCGCCGCGTCGAACATGAGCGTCAGTCCGCGGGAGCGGGCGATCTCCTCGAGCGCGTCGACATTGCAAGCGCGGCCCCACAAATGAACGGCGATGATGCCTGTGGTGCGTGGTGTGATCATGCGCTCGACCTGTTTGGGGTCGAGGGTGTGTGTCCGCGGGTCGATGTCGCAAAAGACCGGGGTGATCTCTTGCCATTGCAGAGCGTGTGCCGTCGCGATAAACGTAAACGACGGAACGATCACCTCGCCGGTCATATTCAGCGCCCGGATGGCCAGCTCCAGGGCCACGGTTCCGTTACATGTGGCGATACAGTGCCTTGTCCCGGCCATTTCGGCGATTTTTTGTTCAAATTCCTGGACGTAGTGACCGCTGTTGGTCAGCCACCGGCGATCGAGGATGTCGTTGATGCGTTCCAGCAGACGCTCGCGATCGCCGATATTGGGCCGTCCAACATACAGTTTGTCGTCGAGAGACGGCTCGCCGCCAAAGACCGCCAAGTCTTCCAGTTCTTGTTTTTCCTGCTTCGCTCGGACCAGCAGCGCGCCTTCACGACTCATGCCTTTCATGCCTCCTAAAATTGCCATTTTGATCGCCAATCCGTCGTTGATGACGGGTGCCGGCGGTCCTCAAACTCTCGACACTCTCCTCGTCGACGAACACGTCTTCCACGGCGCGGAAGAGCCAGCCGCCTCGAATCGCAGGGCGCGGGACCGATTCACCCAACACGAAGTTCCGAATGCACATCTCGGCTTCGTTGTACCCGAAATAGGACCGCGCCGAGGTCGTGCTGGAAAACCGTGGATTGATCTCGAAGACGACGGGCCCCCTTGCGGTGAGGCGAAGCTGAACGTTGCAGGGACCCACGCAGCCACTCCCCTCGAGGATCCGCTCGCAATAGGCGCCCAGGGGAGATTCCGGGAGCACGCGCGCCTTCCAAGTCATGCCGAGCCCCAACTGCCGTTTCATGACGATGCTGGCCACAGGCGTGCTCTGCGAAGAGAGGAAGACCCCGACGGTGTACTCTTCGTCGTCCGGCCAGAGGTACTCTTGAATCACCGCGTTCGGAATGCTGTTCAAGAGATAGTTCAATTGGGCGCGGTTATGAGCCGGCGCTACGCCTTGCGATCCGGCCCCGAAGCGGTCCTTCACGATGACCGGAAAGGGGACCTCGTCCAGAAACCGCTGCAGTTCTTTCCGTTCATCCGGCAAGACCGAACGCGGCGAATCGAAGCCGAGTTGAGCCAGATAGCGAGCGGCCGCCAGCTTGTCTTCCGTCCTGCGCAACACGTCGATCGGCGAAGTGACGACGAACGCGCCGGTCTGTTCGTAAAGCCGGTCTTTGTTCGCCGCCAGCGCCCGCATCTCCGCCATGTTGCCGGCCATGATGATGTGCACGTCTTCGTTTCTGCAGAGCGTGGCGATCTCGGGCAGGTAGCCGGGATCACTGGCGGGCGGCACGACGTATCCCGCATCGAATTGATACAGACCTGCGCCAAGGTGGTCGTAGTTGCACCCGATGATGCGCAGGCTCAGACTCGAGCGCTTCAATGCGCTCCAGATGAAGTGCGCCTGATTGCCGGCGCAACCTGTGATGAGAACGTTGACAGTCACTGGATCAACCTTTCGCCGCATGCTCACGCACCGAACTCGCCTCGGCGGTAAGCGGGGAAATAGCTCGTCGCGGGCACGCGGCTCGCCTCGACGATCTCGCGATATTTAGCGGAGTCAAAAATCCGCCCGCAAAAAAATACTGTTCGCGTCCCGGTGGACCAGCCTTGCTTGAATCGCGCAAGACCGTCGCTTGCAGGGCCGCCGATTCCGGCTCCCGCTCCCAGATCGAGCCATCGGTGCCCGGACGCGGCGAAATGCTCGATCGCGGTTGCGAAAATGGGGAAAGATGCCCGCAACCGGTAACCCTCGTCGCTGTATGCTCCCAGGTGGTAATAACCCACGTCTCTCTGCGTGTACCAGAGCGTGATGCCCACCGTGGCGTCTTGATGCACGGCCCGGAACATGACCAACCCCGGGACTTGGAGCTGCCCGGCAAAGGCCGTTCTGGAAAACGCCGGAATTCCCTTGATGTTGTGTCTCCGGATCAAGTTGTCATAGAGGCTGGAAAACTCATCCAGGTACTGGTCCGGAGCCTGGCATCGTTCCACTCTCACATCCCGCAAAGCCCTGCGAACATTACGGCGATGGTGCGGGTGGGTCCCGTAAGGGCCGGCCTCAGACAGATCCACGACGAAGTGCTCTTTGAAAGGAAAGACCACATCCTTGAAGCAGCGGCGCAAGGAATGCTCGTCGCACTCGCCAAACGGGTCAGTCACCAGCGACAGGCAGATCAAACCGTCTCCTATGTCATCCAGATCCCGATCGAGCTGCGACCAGTCTTCGCACGCAAATAACGGATAACACCCCATGGCGTCCTGGTATTCCGAGGCGGGAATACTCCGTTGGAGAATCCAACCCCTGCTCTGCGGTAAAAACCGGGGCGTTCCAACCTGCGCCAGTGACTCGGCATAGCGGTGGTGCACATAACCGGTGCTGCACCGGTCTACATACTGGGCCAGATCGATCACGCTAAACCTCAGCCTCCGCGCGGTTGCTCGAGCGCAAATCGAAAATGATGAGACGTTCGTTGCGCATCAGACAGGGAAACCGCGTCTCGAGATAATTCTTGAACCCGGTGTAGTAATCGAGCCACCAGAACGCTTGCCAGGCAAAGACGATGAAAGCCGCTCCGGCACGGCGCCGGCGCTCAAGCTCCTCCGTGGCTACGGTGTCGTCGGCGGGCGGTCCGCCAAACTCTCCATTGAACTCGGGAAAAGGAAAAGCCCTGCGTCCCGCGACCCGGCCGCCTGTGGCCCAGTTGTCCTGGTCGACGAGGACGAAGGTGTCGCCGTCCGGGATTTGCGCCTTGATGTCGAGGGCGGACTGGTAAAGCCTGTGGTACCAGGACTCTTTCTTCCAAGCATCGGTATCGACTTGGGCGCCTTGCTCCTGATAGTAGGCGCGAAGCCGGGCAAGGCAATGTTCGGCGTGTCGAAGGTCGAGCTCCACGCGCTGGTCAAAGGTCCTGCCGCCGTAAGTGTTATGGCCATGGATCCGATAGAAGCCCTGCGGCTCGCGAACGCTTCGAATCGTGCCGGTAACCAGCGCCCACATCGAGAGGTATGCATCGCCATAGGTGCCGGAAGGCACCGGTAAAGTCCGTTCCAGAAAGCGGCGCGAATAGGCGTTTCCGCTGGTCGACGGGAAGGCGTAACCCCATGGGCCGTCGCGCGCGATGTATTTGCGCAGGTCGCCGTCCGGGAGAACGCGGCAAGGGTCCAGGCGGCCCGTCCTTTGAGCGTGCGTATTTATCTCCCACAATGGCCAATGAACCTTCACGACGTCCGGATCCCGGAAGCGGGCCACGGCGCACTCAATGGCTGTCGGGCAGAGCATGTCATCGGAGTCCAAAATCACGATCACCTCTCCGCGGCTCAACCTGCACACTGCGTTGTAGGTCGCCCGTCCGCCTTCGTTCCTTTCCCGGAGGATTGGTTTTATCCGATTTGCATAAGTTCCGATGATCTCGCGAGAGTCGTCGCCGGAAGCATCGTCCACGACGATCACCTCGGTTTCGGGATAAGTCTGATTCAAGGCGCTGTCGATGCAGTCCTTGAGAAAGCGCCCGTAGTTGTAACTGCTGATGATGATGCTCGCGAGAGGCCTGTCGTTCATGCCGAATCGCCCTGTAGCAGCGGGACACTCCCGGAAAAGTTGGCTTCCGTTCCTCTTGAAGACTCGAGCCATCGCTTGCGGTCACGCCCGGTGATACCGCGCACGGCGCGAAGAACAACGGCTGAGGCGGCGCCGGACTCCCGAACCATGCGGAATACAAGCAGGGCCGCCGATATTCCGAGAATCGCCGAGACATCGGCTGCGCCGTCGGACGCGGACCACACGGAAAGGATCGCGAGCAGCCACGCCAACATTCGGCCTTCCAGCGAGCCGTTAGGCCTTGAGCGAATGCGTACGCGCTGCCGTCCGGCGCCGTGTTCTTCAACCGCCACGAGCAACCGGACCGAGTTGAGGACCCCGCCTCGGACCTGCAGGTCCCAGGGATCGCATTCACCCCCCCTGAGGACCACGGCGCCCGCACCTTGAAGGGCACCTTCGATAGACCGGACCCACTCGGTCGGCGATTGCCACAACTCGCTCCAGATGGTAAACACGCGCCGGCTGCGCAGTTCGTGACCAAACGTGACGCGCCGCCTCCAGGGCGTGAGACCGTGGAACAGCCTCCCATCCAGCCGCGCCAAGGGCTGGAGCAGGTGGAGGAGGGCCGTCAATGAGGTCAGCCCAAACTTTTTCACACGAGATCGGGTCGAGCTTGTGAACGTCGCCCGAGACGCGCTCGCGACTGCCTGAACGATGAGAACGCCAACGGCAGACGCCAGCAGGGGTAGCGCCAGCATCAGGGGTTTCCAGGGGAAACCCAGAGCGGAGAAGGCGGCCAACATCGCGATTACCAGATACCATTCCGGCATCTGCGGCAAACACTGGAGCAGGCTCGCCGCCGGCTCGTAGATGGATTGGAAAGGCGCGCTGCCCCAGATGCCGTTATACACTCGCCCTCTCCGGCCCATTGCATAGGGCCGGCCTCTTCCGTAGATCCGCCCCTTCCACGTCAAATGACCCGGGCCGTTGTATTTGTCCGGCCACTTCTTTTCCAACAGCGCTTCGGCCCGGCCATAACCCCACTGCTGCCTCAAATAAGCTCGCACCGAGTTGCGGCGGTGATGCCAGACCATGGCCGCGGGGCTGAAACCGATCGTCCAACCCCGCTGCCGAATTCGCCAGCAGACATCCACGTCATCTCCGGCGACTCGGAACTGGGGATCGAATCCGCCGATCGCCTGGAGCGCCGCTTTACGAAAAGCCATGTTGCAGCCGGGAATGTGCTCGGCCTCCCGATCTGATATCAAGACGTGGATGGGTCCTCCAGGGGCGTTGGCGACGCAGTCTGCGATTGGGCCATCGCCGTGCGGCGGAATGTTGGGCCCCCCCACAGCGGCGTGATCGGTACTCATGAATGTCGTGGCTAGAAACTTGAGCCAGTGCTTGTCAGGATATGCGTCGTCGTCGATGTAGGCTACGATTTCGCCGGTGGCCGCCTCCATTCCGGTGTTCCGGGCGCTGCTCAGGCCGCAATTCGCGGTGCGGATAAGCCGAAAGCCGTGGTGACTGTACGAACTCACGATCGCGGCTGTGGCGTCGGTCGAGCCGTCATCGACAATGACGACCTCGTAGTCGGGGTAATCCAGCTTCGACAACGCTTCGACGCACTCGCCGATGGTCCGCGCGCCGTTGTAGCTGCACACCACCACCGAGATCCGAGGCCAATGAGGGACCGCGCCAAACGGCGCTTCTGCGAATGCCCGGCGAACCGCGCCCAGTGCCGGCTTCGAGCTTCTATCCCGGCCGGTGATGCCGAAATCCCAATCCTCAACGTCGTGACCGCCGCGGTGCCATTCGTCCGTCCAGCCGAATACGAATGCGCCGGCGCACCCTGCGTCGAAGGACGTTCGGATCTGCCACTCCAGGGACCCGGCTTGCGTGTCCTCGCCGTGCCTGCGGCTGTCGAGCCCTATCTCTCCCATCAGGAGTGGCCGGTCGCCCGCAATATTGTGCAGACGCGCCAGGTACGGTTCGAGACGCTCTCGTGATTCGATGTAAACATTGAAACAGACCAGGTCGAGGAAAGGCAGCTCGAGGTACTCCGTCGACGGATAATTCACATATGTGACAAGGCCATCGGGATCCTCGGACTTTGCGGCGAGATACAGGCGTTCGATGCAGCGTTGAATCTCGTGGCGGCCGTGCCAGCGCACGATCGAGGCCGGGATCTCGTTGCCGATCGCGTAACCGAGAATTGCCGGGTGACCCGACAAAGCCCGCACTCCCTCACGAAGCCGGCGTTCGATATCCCATAAGCATCGACGGTCCTCCAGGAAGGTGACGTGCTGCTCCCAAGGCAGGCCGACAAGCACTCGGAGGCCATGAAGTGAGGCGGTGTCCAGTAACCAATGCGGAGGGAGGTCGTAGGTGCGGATCGCGTTTAGACCGTTTTGCGCGATCCGCTGAAAATCGCGCTCGACAACGGTCTTGTTGTATTCGCTGCCATCTTCGCCGGGACGGAACGTTCCGTAGGTGACCCCTCGAACGAACAATTTCTCGGCGCCCGCGTAAAGAAACTTGCCTTTGACCGTGGGCCGGATAAGACCTGTGCCGGCGTGTCTGTCGCTTGACCTGTCCTGGGTCTGTGTTTCTCTGCGCTTGTCCATCGGATCCCGGAATTGGAACGTAATATTCTTTTGAAATGATGCCGGCCCGGTCTCATTACCGTGGCTGCCACAAATTGCGCTACAGCGTCACACGCTGCTTCGTACGAACTTCGCACGGATGCAGCGCCCTTCCAGAGGATTCCTGCACAAGCCATCTGCCGGGAATACGACCTCGCCGGCGAGTGTCTTCCGCCTCAGTGACATTCACCTCTCCCAGCGCAGCTCTTCCATGGGGACGACCCGCGCAAGGTCACTTTATTTTTCGGTTTCTATCGTGGCCGGCTTCGCGCAGTCTTCGACCAGCGGGTCTCTCTGGGCCCTTGAAGACATTAGGCAAGACAAAACGTTCGGGGGACGCTAAGGGATCCGGTCGAGTCGCATTTACGTTCCGCCGCTACATCGGCTCGTCGACCTGCCCAAAAAACTTAAGCGTGCAGATAAAATAGACTGGCTATGACTGCCGTGAACGCCTCAGAAGCTGCGGAGAATTTAATTCGTGTTAATTCGTGGAATTCGTGGCCACTGGAGCCGCCACGAATTTCACCAAAACAATCACTGCCCTTTGGATGTCATTGGTTCGAAATAGAATTTTTTCGCAGTCTGTCCGGCCGCGCTGTTTGACTCCCACTTTTAATCGCACCCGTCTCATCTCATCAAGGGCATTCACCATTTTCGCGGCAGTGTGGTATGCTCGGCGCCCTAACCGGATTACGAAATCGAGTTGGGCAGACGATGTCGCAGATCTTCCACCCCAGCACGAACACCATCTCTCGAGTGAGTATTTTCGGCTCGGTCTTTTTCGTGGCTGCGTTTCTTTGGCTGATAGCCGAGTTCAACCGCTCTTCCTACAATACGCAGGCCTTTGTCGCGCGGGAACAGCCCGTACAGTTCAGCCATAAACATCACGTGGCCGATGACGGAATCGATTGCCGCTACTGCCATACGTCCGTGGAGACTTCCGCATTCGCCGGAATTCCTCCCACGCGGACTTGCATGAATTGTCACTCGCAGCTCTTCGCCGACAGCCCGTATCTGGAAGCGGTGCGCGAAAGCTGGCACACTGGCAGGCCGATTCGCTGGACACGAGTGCATGATCTCCCCGATTTTGCGTACTTCGATCACAGCATTCACGTCCACAAGGGAGTAGGCTGCTCCACCTGTCATGGGCGTGTCGACGAGATGCCGCTGATGTGGCAGGTCGCTTCGCTGCAGATGGAGTGGTGCCTCGGGTGCCACCGCAATCCCGAGCGCGTCCTCAGGCCCCGCGACAAGATTTATGACATGGAGTGGCAGCCGCCTCGGGACCAGGTCGACCGCGGCAAGGAGCTCGCGAAGTTGTACAGGATCCAGCCTGTGGAAGTGCTGACCAGTTGCGACACCTGCCACCGGTGAGACCGATTGACGAATGACGAATGACGAATCAGCGAGAGTTTCAAGAAACTGAAAGCGCTCAAGGATCTGCCGGGCCGGCGGATTCCGGCTCAGCAAGCATGACGCAGAATGCGTCTCTCATCACTCATCACTCATCACTCGATTTATCTGCTATTCAGGAGCGGCTCAGCAACACAAGTGGCAAAGATTACTGGCGTAGTCTCGAGGAACTGGCCGAGACCGAGGGTTTTGATGAAATGCTGCACCGGGAATTTCCCCGGTTCGCGGCGGAGTGGAACGATTCCGTAGGGAGGCGCAGGTTTCTGAGGCTGATGGGGGCTTCGCTTGCCCTGGCAGGTCTGAGCGCCTGTACGCGACAGCCGATGGAGCCGATCGCTCCCTACGTTCGCCAGCCGGAAGAGCTTCTTCCCGGAAAGCCTCTGTATTTCGCCACGGCAATGCCGCTCGGAGGCGTCGCCACCGGGGTCCTCGCGGAAAGCCACCAGGGGCGCCCTACAAAAATCGAGGGGAATCCGGACCATCCCGCCAGTTTCGGAGCTACGGATGCCTTTGCGCAGGCGTCGGTGCTCACCCTCTACGATCCGGACCGCTCCCAGACACTGACACACCTCGGGGAGATAAGCGCGTATCCCGCCTTCCTGGGATCGTTTCGCACGGTGGTGCGGACTCAGCGGTCTCTCCAGGGCGCCGGGCTGCGCATCCTGACCGAGACCGTGACGTCTCCGACGCTCGCCAGCGAGCTGCGTGCCACTCTCAGCGAGTTGCCGCTGGCGAAGTGGCACCAGTACGATCCCGTAAACCGTGACAACGTGCGCGCCGGCGCGCTTCTGGCCTTCGGAGAAAGCGTCCACACCGTCTACCGCTTTGAAAGAGCCGGCGTAATCGTGTCGCTGGATTCCGATTTTTTGAGCTGCGGTCCCGGCAGCGTGCGCTACGCCCGTGAATTTGCCTCGAGGCGCAGGCTGCAGGAAGGCCGCAGCGAGATGAACCGGCTCTATGTGGTGGAGGGCACCCCCTCCAATACCGGATCGGTGGCGGACCACCGGCTGCAGTTGCGCGCCAGCGAGATAGAGCCCTTTGCCCGGGCGCTTGCCCGAGAGCTGGGAGTTGCGGCAGGGGGAGAATCAAAGGCCGACGATCGCTGGACGAAGTGGATCAAGGCCGTGGCGAGCGACCTTCAGCGGCACCGGGGCTCGGGCATCGTGATTGCAGGTGAATTCCAGCCGCCGGCAGTGCACGCCCTGGCGCACGCAATGAATCATGCTCTGGACAATGCCGATGCGACGGTGCTCCACACCGAGCCCCTTGAAGCCAATTCCGTGGATCAGACGGAATCTCTGCGCGAGCTCGCGCGGGACATGGATGCGGGCAATGTAGACGTGCTGCTGATCCTGGGTGGCAATCCGGTCTACAACGCTCCAGCGGACCTGAATTTCGGAGAGCGCCTGAGAAAGGTAGGGCTGCGCGTTCATCTGGGACTCTACGACGACGAAACCTCGGCGCTGTGCCACTGGCATATCCCCGAGGCGCACTATCTGGAGTCGTGGAGCGATGCCCGCGCCTTTGACGGCACGGCGTCGATCGTACAACCGTTGATTGCGCCGCTCTACCGTGGGAAGACCGCGCACGAGATCCTCGCGGCATTGATGGATCAACCTGAACGTTCCGGCTATCACATCGTGCGCGACTATTGGAAGAGCCATTTCATGGGAGGTCAGCTCTCAGGCGCCGGGGGCGGGGTGGCGGAGAACAGAGAAGAATCAAGCATGTCCGCCGATTTTGAGAGCTTCTGGCGCAAAGCTTTGCATGACGGGTTCATTCCGAACACGGCCCTTGCGCCTAAACCCGTGACTTTGAGATCAGACTTCGCCAGTCAAATGCCGTCTCAGGCCCCCAGCTCCCGGCCTCCGGCGCCCGGCCCCTCCGGGGAGCTGGAAATCGTTTTCCGCCCGGATCCGACGGTTTACGACGGGCGCTTTGCGAACAACGGCTGGCTGCAGGAGCTGCCCAAGCCTCTGACCAGACTCACCTGGGACAACGCGGCTATCGTCAGCCCCGCTACGGCCGCCTCGTTGAATCTTTCCTACGAAATTGGGGCGAGGGGCGGCGAGCACGGAGGGGTACTTACCGATCAGGTGGAATTGGAGTATCAGGGCCGAACGGTGCGAGCTCCCGTTTGGATTCTTCCCGGTCATCCGGACGATTGCGTGACGGTGCATTTGGGCTACGGCAGGGTGCGCGCGGGCAGGGTGGGGAGCCGTGCCGGTTTCAATGCCTATGCTCTGAGAACCTCGGATGCGCCATGGTTCGGCTCCGGCCTGAAAATCCGCAAAACCTGGGAACGGGTTTTGCTGGCGGGCGTGCAGACGCACCACGATATGGAAGGCCGGGACATTCTTCGCTCGGGAACGCTCGATGAGTATCGGAAACACCCCGAGCTTGCGCCCCAAGGTTCCGGCAACGAGCTTTCTCTGTATCCGGGATATGAATACAGGGGATACGCCTGGGGCATGACCATCGATTTAAATGCCTGCATCGGCTGCGGCGCCTGCGTGGTGGCTTGCCAGGCCGAAAACAACATCCCGATCGTCGGAAAGACGGAGGTAGGCCGGGCGCGCGAGATGCACTGGCTTCGCGTCGACCGCTATTACAAAGGCCCTCTCAATAATCCGGAAACCTTTTTTCAGCCTGTCCCGTGCATGCACTGCGAGAACGCTCCGTGTGAAGTGGTGTGTCCCGTGGCCGCCACGGCCCACAGCGCCGAGGGCCTCAATGACATGGTTTACAACCGCTGCGTCGGGACACGCTACTGCTCGAACAACTGTCCGTACAAGGTGCGCCGGTTTAATTTCCTCCTTTACTCCGATTGGGAAACCCCGAGCCTGAAACTGATGCGCAATCCGAATGTGACGGTGCGCAGCCGCGGTGTGATGGAGAAGTGCACGTACTGCGTTCAGAGGATCAACAAGGCCAAGATCGAGGCGGAGAAGGAGGACCGGCAGGTGGCGGACGGGGAGATTGTGACCGCCTGCCAGGCTGTGTGCCCCGTCCAGGCCATTGTTTTTGGTAACGTCAACGATCCGAACAGCCGTGTCGCGAAGTTGAAATCGGAACCCCGGAATTACGGCCTGCTTGCCGACTTGAACACACGGCCGCGGACCACCTATCTGGCAGCGGTGCGCAACCCCAATCCCGATTTAGCGTGACAAAGAGAGAAATGGGAACCTCACTCTTAGCACAGCCACTGAGTCAGATCAGAAGGCAGAAAGCAGAAGGCCGAAGGCAGAATGCAGGGGTGTTCGTTTTACGCGCTGCGAACTGCCTACCGCCTTCTGCCTTCTAATCTGTGTCTCTGTGGCCCTCTCGGTAAACGAGGAAATGGAAGGCGGAAGGCGGCCAGACGGGCAGGGAAGGAATCCGGGGACGGACGCTCCGGTGCCGGACATCCGGACTCCGGTCATTGAACCCGGCCACACCTTCGCGACCGTCACGGACAAGATCAGCGCGATCGTCCTGACAAAACGCACCCCGACGGGGTGGTGGGCCGGTTTCGGGTTCTCGTTCACGCTGGTGATGTTGCTTTTCTATGCCATCGGATATCTGGTCCTTGCAGGGACCGGTATCTGGGGCGTCAATATCCCTGTAGGCTGGGGTTTCGCGATCATCAATTTTGTCTGGTGGGTCGGGATCGCTCACGCCGGCACTCTCATCTCGGCCATCCTCCTGCTCATGCGCCAGGACTGGCGCACCTCGATCAACCGGTTTGCCGAGGCCATGACGCTCTTCGCCGTGTCCTGCGCCGGAATCTATCCTTTAATTCACGTGGGTCGGCCCTGGCTGGCCTACTGGCTGATCCCCTATCCCAACACGATGCAGATCTGGCCGCAGTTCCGCAGCCCGCTCGTGTGGGACGTGTTCGCTGTTTCGACTTACGCTACCGTTTCGCTGATGTTCTGGTTCGTGGGGCTCATTCCAGATCTGGCGACGCTGCGCGACCGGGCGAAGAGCCGGACAGGCCAGATCATCTACGGCATCCTTGCCATGGGATGGCGCGGCTCGGCAAGGCACTGGCACCGTTACGAACAGGCTTACCTGCTTCTCGCGGGCCTGGCAACCCCTCTGGTCGTGTCCGTGCACACGGTGGTCAGTTTCGACTTCGCGATCTCGATCATTCCAGGTTGGCACGCGACGATCTTTCCGCCATACTTCGTTGCGGGCGCGATTTACTCAGGTTTTGCGATGGTCATGACGCTCGCCATCCCGCTGCGCAAGTTTTACGGCCTCGAAGATTTCATCACCATGCGCCACATTGACAACATGGCCAAAGTCATGCTTGCCACGAGCCTGATCGTGGCTTACGGATACATGATGGAAGCTTTCATGGCCGTGTACAGCGGCAGCAAGTATGAAGAGTACATGATTCGCAACCGCATGACCGGAGCGTACGCCCCCATGTACTGGGCTCTGATCTTTTGCAACGTGGTCACCCCACTGGCCCTCTGGTCGAGCCGGGTTCGGAGGAACATTCCGCTGCTGTGGGTGATCTCCATCATTGCCAACATCGGGATGTGGCTGGAGCGCTTCGTCATCGTGGTTACCAGCCTGCATCGCGACTTCCTCCCCTCCTCCTGGGGTATGTATGCCCCGACGAGCTGGGATTGGGCGATCTACGTCGGAACCATCGGTCTCTTCCTGGCGCTGCTCTTCCTGTTCATCCGCTTCTTGCCGATGATTTCAATTTTCGAGATGCGTACTATTTTGCCACAAGCGGAGGTCCGGGAGGGCACCGACTGAACGCTTTTTCACCACAAAGACACAAAGAACACGATGCAGTCCAGTCGCAAGCAAAACTATGAGACGGAACCACAGATGGACACGGATGAACACGGATCTGTAATACAAGCCGAAAAACCTTTGCTGGCAGGAAAGGATTTTTCTTCGCGAAATCTTCGCGCTCTTGGCGCTCTTCGCGGCTTCGCGGTGAATCCTGGGTTTCACCGCGAAGGCGCGAAGCACGCGAAGAAAACGCGAAGGACTCTAGTTTGGTTGCGGCTGGGCAGATCTGTGTTCATTCGTGTTCATCTGTGGCTACATTTTTTGTGCAGTTTACGAAGACGAAAATTCTTTCCAGCCAGCGAAGGATTTTCGCATTAGCAGTACGAAAGAGTTTGCGAGAATGAAAGAGAAAGCGGCGATATACGGACTGATGGCGGAATTCGACAGCCCGAGTGCGATCGTCGCAGCCGCGCGCCAGGCTTACGAGGCGGGGTACCGCAGGATGGATGCTTATACGCCGTTCCCGATCGAGGAGTTGGGCGAAGCGATAGGTTTCCGCCACAGCGCGCTTCCCCTGGTCGTGCTGATTGGCGGCATTCTTGGGTGCCTGGGCGGATACGCGCTGCAGTACTGGGTCTCGGCGATCGCGTATCCGATCAACATCGGCGGCCGCCCGCTGCACAGCTGGCCCTCGTTCATCCCGGTGACTTTCGAAACTACCGTGCTCGCCGCGGCGTTGTCGGCCGTTCTCGGCATGCTCGCACTCAATGGCCTGCCCATGCCGTACCACCCGGTGTTCAATGTGAAGAGTTTCGCCTTTGCCACTCGCGACCGGTTCTTTCTCTGCATTGAGGCGGCCGACGCCAGGTTCGACCCCGAGGAGACGCGCCGTTTCCTCGAAAGCCTGCGCCCCCTTGAGGTTTCCGATGTCGAGCCTTAGCGGTCTTCGCGCTTCTTCGTGTCTTCGCGCCTTTGCGGTTAACCACGAAGACGCGAAGACGCGAAGAGTCCGGAAGAATCTTTCGGTGGCTGCATTAAGTTTGTTGCTCCTAGCCTCGTGCAGACAGGATATGCACGATCAGCCGAAGTACGAGCCGCTGGAGGAGAGCCCGTTCTTCGAAGACGGACGCTCGGCGCGGCCGCTCCTGCCCGAAACCGTGCCGCGCGGCTACCTGCGAGAAGACGCCCATTTGTATACGGGCAAGGCCGGCAATGCGGATGCGGAGACATTTCCGTTCCCGATCACCGGCGAGGTTCTGGAACGCGGCCGGGAGCGCTTCAACATCTTTTGTTCCGTCTGCCACGGCCGCTTGGGCGACGGCGAGGGGATGATCGCCAGGCGCGGATTTCGCCGCCCCCCCTCGTACCACATCGATCGTTTGCGCCAGGCGCCGGTTGGGCACTTCTTTGACGTAATCACGAACGGATTTGGCGCCATGCCCGACCACGCCACGCAGATCCCCGTACGAGACCGATGGGCGATCATCGCCTACATCCGCGCCCTGCAGCGCAGCCAGCATGCCACCCTTGACGATGTCCCGCTTCAAGAACGCGAAAAGCTCACCGCCGGAGGACAGCAGCGATGATCGAGGCCACGCACGCCTCCCCTGAAGCACTCGATCGCTTCCGCCGGCGCGCGCTTGTCGTGGGAGTGGTTTTTCTGCTCCCTTGCATCGCGGGTTGGTTTTTCAGCCCCGGGCAGTTTTTTCATTCGTATCTCCTGGCCTACATTTTCTGGGTCGCCATAGCTCTCGGCTGCCTGGCCATCTTGATGCTTCAACACGTCACCGGCGGGGCGTGGGGACTGGTCATCCGGCGACTGCTCGAATCGGCCACCAGGACGATCCCGCTCATGGCCCTGCTGTTTCTACCCCTGGCCCTGGGCACGCGCGCCCTGTACGCGTGGGCGCGACCCGAGGAAGTGAGCCGTGAGGCCATCCTGCAACACAAAAGCTTCTATCTGACTGTTCCCTTCTTCTGGCTGCGAGCCGCTTTCTACTTCCTGGTCTGGTATACGCTCGCGCGGTTTCTGAACAAGTGGTCTCTCGAGCAGGACAGAGCCGCCCAACCCCGGATCGCCCGCCGCCTGCAAGCGCTGAGCGCTCCGGGTTTGGTGCTTTTTGGCCTGACCGCGACCTTTGCCTCCGTCGATTGGGTGATGTCGCTGGAACCCGAATGGTTTTCCACCATCTTCGGCCTTCTGTTCATCGCCGGCCAGGGACTTTCCGCAATGGCGTTCGTGATCGCGGCCGTGGTCATTCTCGCAAAACAGAAACCGCTGTCTCAAGTGATCTCCCCGGGGCATCTGCATGATCTGGGAAAGCTCCTGCTGGCGTTTGTCATGATCTGGGCCTATTTCGCGTTCTCCCAGTACCTGATCATCTGGTCCGGAAACCTCCCGGAAGAGATTTCGTGGTACGCGCGCCGCCTGGGCGCCGGATGGCAGTGGGTGGGGCTGGCGCTGGTTGTCTTTCATTTTGCTCTGCCCTTTCTTCTGCTTCTGTCGCGCGACTTCAAACGGAGAGCCAGCTTGCTGGGGCGCCTCGCTGCAGCGGTTATCGTGATGCGTCTTGTCGATCTCTTCTGGCTGATCGCGCCCGGGTTCCGCCCGGAGTCCATTGGAGTTCACTGGATGGATCTCGCAGCGCCGGTCGGTCTCGGCGGTATCTGGCTGGCCTTTTTTGCCGGTCAGCTTAAACAAAGGCCTTTGCTTC
>QHZE01000239.1 GCA_003225335.1 Acidobacteriota bacterium | reverse complement strand
CATCTCGCCATGGAAGAGGAGCTTCGTGTCTTTGCGTCTTCGTGGTTAGAAGGGGGTGGAGGACCTGATCAGTAAAACTCCTCCACGAAGGCATCGAAAGTGGTCCCGTCGAGCCCCAACGGCTGGTGCGCCAGGGGACCTATTTTCAGAGCCGGTTCGCTGTCCTCGTAGGTAGGCTGGTCGGCTTTATAGAAGAGGCCGATTGGAATCCGATCTCCCCACTCCATCGCCCGCTCGAGCACTTGATGAACATTGTGAGGGTCATAGCCCTTGTCCTGTTCCAGCTTGTACACGCGCTGTTTGAACCAGGGATAGGTATTCACCTTGTTGTACGTGACACACGGGCTGAAAACGTCGATGAGCGCGAATCCGCGATGGGCAATACCGCCGGCAATCAGTTCCGCCATGTGGTTGGGTTCACCCGAGAAGCCCCGCGCGATGTACGTCGCACCGCTCGAAACGGCCAGCATCAGCGGGTTGATAGGAGTCTCGGCGCAGCCACGCGGCGTGGACTTGGTGCGGATATCCCTCATGGTGGTCGGCGACGCTTGTCCGGTGGTCAGGCCGTAGATCTCATTGTCCATGACGACGTAGGTCAGGTCCAGGTTCCGGCGCATCGCGTGAATAAAGTGCCCCACGCCGATCCCGTAGCCGTCTCCGTCTCCGCCTGTGATCACCACCTTGAGATCGTGGTTTCCGAGTTTGATGCCGGACGCCACGGCAACGGCGCGGCCGTGAAGGCTGTGCACCCCGTAGGTATGAATGAAACCGGGCAGGTTTGAGGAGCATCCAATGCCCGAGACAATGACAAGGTCTTTGGGAGCAACACCCAGGCGGCCGGCCGCCATCTTTATCGCTTTCAAAACTCCGAAATCGCCACAGCCGGGACACCAATCGGGTTCCACGGGTCCTGCGTACGTTTCAAGCGGTAGTTCGATCACAGTTGCCATGCGAGACCTCCCTTATGGGTTCACGGGTTGCCAGTTGTAGGTGGATCCGGTTTCGACGCCAATGGTCAGTTCCCCGGTCTTGGCGCCGGTGTCGCGGGTGACGATGTCCAATACCCACACCGGCTCGCCGTAGCCGTTCGCCTCCACCCGCCGGACACTAGCGGGCCGCGCAGATTCGCCGAGGTGCGTCCGGATGTAATGGTACGCCATTTCGCGGCTTTCCGCCTCCGTGACGTCCAGCGATCGCGGCCTTCCCTCAAGGATGGCAAGCGCCTCCTCGGTGATGTGGTGCGGCTCGAACGGCTCTCCGTCGTATTTCAGAATCGAATCGTGAACCGAATATCCGGTTTCGGCCCTCAAGTGCCGCGCGAACTGAGCCGTGTAGTTCACTTCAACGCAGATGGTGCGCTTGCAGCGCCGCAGTATCTCAAGCGCCTCTTTCGTGTGGAAAGGATGGATGTATTTGAAGTGCAGCCGATTGACGCGAATCCCTTTGGCCGCCAGTTGCTCCGCCGCTTCCTGAATGACGCCTTTCGTGGAACCCCATCCGATCAGAGTCACGTCCGCGTCTTGCAGACCTTCGAGCTCGGGAGGCGGCAGTTCGGCCAGAACCAGGGTCATCTTCTTCATGCGCTTCTCCTGGATCTTGCGGCGGATGGGCGGCGAAGTAAAGACGTCGCTGATGAGAATTCCCTCTTCGTCATGGTCGTCCGTTGCGGCTACATGCAGCGTGCCCTCGGTCCCGGGCAACGCCCGCGGAGAGATGCCGTCCCTGGTAAAGGCGTAGCGCTTGAATTTGCCGTCCCCGTTCCAGCCTCGCACGATTTCGCCGCGCTCGATGGGGACCTCGCGGGTAAGGGCGCCGGGCTCGATCGTCTCGGGATGCTCCGAAAGCAGGAGATCCGAGATCAGGATCACGGGCATCTGGTATTTCTCGCTCAGGTTGAACGCTTCAACAGTGGACCGGAAGCAGTCCTCCACATCCACCGGCGCGATGATCGCGCGCGGATAGTCACCTTGGGAGGCGCCGAATACCTGATTCAAATCGCCCTGCTCCGTCTTCGTGGGAATGCCGGTTGACGGCCCGCCGCGCTGCACTTCCACGACGACGACCGGCGCCTCGATCATTCCTGCCATCCCAATGGCCTCTGTCATCAGGGCAAAACCCCCGCCGGAAGTGCCGCACATCGCGCGAACGCCGGCGTAACCCGCGCCAATAGCCATGTTGACGACAGCCAGTTCGTCTTCACACTGCTTGACGACCACGCCGCTCTTCTCGGCGTGACTGACCATCCAGTGGAGAATGGCTGAGGCCGGCGTCATCGGGTAAGCCGAATAGAACTTGCATCCGGCGGTCACGGCGCCAAGAGAGATCGCTTCGTTGCCCGTGAGGAACGGCCGCCGTGTTCCAGAAAAAGTCCACTCCGTCCCCAAGGGAACGAAGTTGGCTTTCGCATGGTCGTAGCCTGCCATCAGAAGCTTTACGTTGAGGTCAACGACGTCGCGGCCTTTGTGGCGAAAGGTCTCGTCAAGCACCTGGGCGCAGACGCCTGAATCCAATCCCAGCAAAAAGAGCAGAGCGCCCAAGGCCACGGTGTTTTGCATCACGGGCAGGGTTTTGCCGAAGGTCTTGGTGAGAGAGCTGACAGGCAGGGGGACCGTAACCACATTGTCGGGCAGCAGCGCGATGTCGCAGTGGAATTTGTCCGCGTTGAAGATGACCACACCTCCCGGGCTCACTTCAGGCGCATGCCGTTCCACGGCGTCCTGATTCAGCGCGATAACCGCGTGCAAAGTGTCCCCATGGGAGCGCACCTTCTCCTGCCCGATGCGCACGCGCAGCCAGATATGTCCGCCACGGATGACGGATTGGTAGCTGTTATACGCGAACAGATGCAAGCCCACGCGAGCGCACGTCTTGGCGAGTGCGTCTCCCGTCTTGTCCATCCCATCGCCCGCTGCCCCTCCGATTCCTACCGTAATTTCGTTCATAGGACGTTCCCCTTCCCGAAGGATTTACCGGGCTCCATCCAAAGGCGCCGCCTGAAAGCCCCTTTTTCGGAGCCTGTATGATTCCGGCTGCTGTAAAAATTCCGAATCACAACGTCAAGCGACGGTCAGGCCGCTTGCTCTGGCAAAACGAGGTATGTACGGCCGGTCGGTGATCTGTGGCCGGAAGGATTCCGCCCACCTGCCCGGAATTGCCTTGTGGCAGGACGGGCAGCGGCCGTCGCCGGTCACTTTGTAACCGAGAATGTGATACCCATGACGTTCCACAACGATCTCCTGGCAGTCCGGACAGTGTGTGTTTTCCAAATCTCCCACCATTCCCGGTAAATTTCCAGCATAAATAAAGCGCAACCCGGCTTCCTTGCCGATTTTTGCGGCCCGGATCAGCTGCCGGGGCCTGGTGTTATCCGGATCCGTCATCTTGTAGTCCTTGTGGAAGGCCGTAACATGCCAGGGTATGTCCGGAGAGACACCGGCCAGGAATTCCGTCAGGCGCTTTATTTCGTCGTCGGAGTCATTGAAACCCGGAATCAGCAGCGTCACTATCTCCACCCAGAAGCCCATTTCGCAGAGCTTGCGGATAGTATCGAGAATCGGTTGGAGCCGTCCCCCGAGCTGTCGGTAATGCCGGTCGTCGAAACTCTTGAGGTCTACCTTGTACAGATCCACCCATGGTTTCAAGAAGTCGAGCACTTGCGGGGTGCCGTTTCCGTTCGAGACAAATCCCGTCATCAACCCGGCCTGCTTCGCCTCTTTGAAGACGGCGACCGCCCACTCACTCGTGATCAGCGGCTCATTGTAGGTGCTGACCATGATCTCGCCGCCCTGTTCCAGCGCCATTCTCACCAACTGTTCAGGAGTCGCTCTTAGCGGCGGCGCCACCGCGTGCGGATCGCGCAACGCCTGCGACGTAACCCAATTCTGGCAATAGCTGCAATGGAGATCGCATCCCAGCATGCCAAAGCTGAACGCCAGCCTTCCCGGACGCGCGTGGAAAAACGGTTTCTTCTCTACCGGATCGCACTGAATGCCGCCTACGTAGCCCCAGGGGATCATGAGCCTGCCGCCCTTGTTGAAGCGCACCTTGCATACGCCGAGAGCTCCATCCGGAATCGGGCAGCAATGCCCGCATGCGTAACAACGCACGCGCTTCCCGTCGAGCTTGTCGTAAAGCTCCCCTTCGGCGGTCAAGGATTGAAGGATTTCTTCCAGACTCGCCATCGATTACTTCCTCAGCCTCCAGGCGGATCTTTTATTGTAGCCTAATTGAGTGTCCCTGTGAACAAGTGGATGATCCGCGGCTTGGGCGCCTGAGCCGACCACCTCGATTTGGCCACAGAGCCAAAGAGACACGGAGATGCACGGAGAACCCTGATGCCTCTGTGAAAATCTGTGTGCCCCAACAATACGATTTATCTCAACTTATCCGCCCGCTCTTCTCCTGAGTTCCTCCTCCACCATGATGCATAGCGTCTCAATCGTGATGAGCGAGAAGAGCTGCGCAGGCGTAACCTTGGCGGGATCCTGCACCTGTTCGAGCGCGGGGAGCCGCTTCGTGAGCCGCTGGATGGTCTCCAAGGTTAGATAACCCTGCCGCATGACCTTCGGCGACGAGAAATCCAAACGAGAGATAAAATCCAGTTCGCCATCCCGTACTTTGACCTCGAACTTTTTCTCGATTCCGAAGATGATGTCGATGAAATCGAGCGAATCGGCGCCCAGATCATCCGTCAGCCGGCATTGAGGTTGGATCTCGTCTTCCTTGAGAGCCAGACTATCGGCCACGAGAGACCGCATCGCCTTGTATATCTCTTCCCGATTCATCGCTATTCGATCCACCTCGTGACCTGATCTGCCGGCTTGCGGCCCGTCGCGGGCGGCTCCTCGGCCGCGAACCCCACCGGAATGAACGCGGCTATGTCCCAAAGAGGTGGAATGTCGATGATCTCCCGAGTCCGATCCGATGCCACCAAGGGGCCCGTCATGCCCGAGGCGCCCAAGCGCATCTCGTGCGCTACAAGGAGCAGGTTCTCCATTGCCATGGCTGCACCCATGAGGCCCGAATTTCTTTCCATAACCGCTATCCGCTCCCGCTCGCTCTGCGACAGCCTGTCGTCAATCAGGTTGGATAGAACCGTCAGACTCTTAAAGATGGGCACGATCACCACAGGAGCAGTCTCAAAACGCGTGAAGTAATCGCCATACGAACGGAAGGCCTGCTCGGACGAGGGCTCCACGTGACTCGCAATCCGATCCACCGATTCACGCACCGCTGCGGCCAGCCGCACGATTACCTCCCGATTCGTCACTACCAGAAAGCGCCAAGGTTGCTTGTTGCTTGCCGAAGGGGCCGTAATGGCCGCTTCGATAAGCCGCTCGATCTGTGCTCTGGAAGGTGGCTCAGGCTTGAACTGCCGGACGCTTCTGCGTGATTTCATGAGTTCGTAAATCATCCTTGGATATACCCCCCGTCAATCGTGTGGACGGAGCCCGTGATGAATCCCGCCTTGTCGCTCAGGAGATAGACGGCCAGATCGGCCACCTCCTCGGGCCGGCCCAGCCTGTGGAGGGGCACTCGCGCGAGGATCTCGTCAGCCGCCCAGGCCTGTGTACTCTCCAGCATCTCCGTCTCGATCGGACCTGGCCGGATGGCATGCACGCGGATTCCCTTGCGGCCATACTCGACGGCGAGCGCGCGGGTCAGGGCTTCCACGCCTCCCTTTGTGGCGGCATAGACGGCCTGTCCTCGCGAGGGACGCGTCGCCGCGACGGAGCTCATGTTAAGGATCACACCACTGTGCTGCTCCAGCATCACGGGCAGGACCGCCTGGGCGCAGAGGATCGGTCCGGCGAGATTGACATCAATTTGCTCTCGAATCTTTTGTGGAGAGGCAGAAAGAAGCAGATCAGGCAGGTTAATGCCGGCATTGTTCACCCAGCCGTCAATTCTTCCGGCGCGCTCGCGAAACTGGGCCACGGCAGCGGACACGGCCTCGCCATCCCGCACGTCGAACGGAAGAAGGATGAAGCGATTCAGATGCGCTTTTTCCAGCGCCCGGGCGCTCTCTTCCGAGGCACGGTAGTTGAGTCCTACCACCGCGCCGGCTCGCGCGCACGCCAAGGCAATCGCTCGTCCGATCCCACGGCTTGCCCCGGTCACTACGATCTTTTTTCCTTCAAGCATCGGCCGCCCTCAAAAGGATTGATGCATTCTGTCCGCCGAATCCGAACGAATTCGAGAGAACGTATCTCTGCTCCCGGCGTCGCGCATGATGAGAAACATAGTCAAGGTCGCACGCCGGGTCCGGCTCGTCCAAATTGATCGTAGGATGCACCCATCCGGCATTCATGCACAGGACGGCCGCGATCGCCTCGACCGCACCGGCGGCTGAAATAAGATGTCCGATCATCGACTTCGTCGCGCACACCGGCACATCCTTGGCCCGCGCCCCTAGAAGGCGCTTGATGGCCATCGTCTCTACGGGGTCGTTTTTCGGGGTCGACGTGCCGTGCGCGTTAATACAGTCGATCGCCATCGGCGGCACATCGGCATCCTTGAGCGCGCGTTCCATGGCCTGGTAGGCCCCGCGCCCCTCGGGATGGGGCTCGCTGATCCCATGGGCGTCGAAGGAGTTCCCATATCCTGCGATTTCGGCGTAGACCCGGGCGCCTCGGGCGCGCGCCTCCTCAAGCCCCTCGAGCACGAGGACGCCGGCGCCTTCGCCTAACACAAACCCATCCCGGCGCCGATCAAAGGGACGCGACGCGCGCTCGGGTTCGCTGTTCGATGTTGTCGTCGCGCCGATCCTGCAGAAGCCGCCTACGCCGAGCGGGTTGATCATGGAGTCGGTCCCGCCCGCCAGCATCCAGGCGCGCCGCCCGTCGGCGACCATGCGGAACGCAGCGCCAATCGCGTCTGTCCCTGCTGCGCAGGCCGAAACGTGCGTAAGCGGAGGCCGGGTCAGCCCGTACCGCTTCGAGATCAGTTGAACGCACAAATCCGAGGGAGTCTGCAGGAAGCTCATGCGATCCTGGCGCGACGACGGCAGGGCAAAGCCCGGCCTGCGGCACGCCGCCAGGTCGTCCATCGAAAACATCTCCAAGCCAATTCCCAGGCTGATGCCGCCTTCTCCCCGCGGCCGTCCGGAAGAGCCGAGGGCCTCCTCCGCGGCCTCGATCGCAAACGTAATCTTCCGATCACGCAGGATCGGTCCCCTCCACTTCACCTCCGCAGCGATCCGCGTGGGCAGCGAGGCGGGATCGAAAAGCGTGACGGGACCGACGCCGGAGACTCCCTGAAGAAGGTTCTCTTGAAATTCATCAGGGGAGTTTCCAATGGGGCAGATCACGCCCAACCCCGTGACGGCGACCCTTCTCCTCATGCCAGCTCCCAACAGCTCGACGCACAAATGCCATCGCGAGTTTTCAATTCGTGCCGCAAGCTTCTCCTTTGGCCTAAGGAAAGCGCTACCGGCAAGGAAGCTGACCCCATGGCGCCATCGGCGCCGCACTCCTCAGACGAGCCGGCCTCTTCAAAGGGATTGCGCGGATGAAACGAAAGTTCGTACGAGAGAAGCCGGCCTCGTACCCGTGCCCCTCGCGCCGCCGCATGGGTCGCCGTCTCGAGAACAACGCATCCGGCGGCATCCAAGAGCCGGCCCGCCGGAAGATCGATTCGAGCGAAGTGGTGACGGACCAGAAAGTTCTGCTGGTAGGCGATGCCTCCCAGAAAAGCGATGTCAATAGATCCGGAAGCCAGCGCGACGCACGCCTCCTCGAGCGCCAGGTAGAACTGACCGGGCCCCGGATAGGTAACGAAGTAAGGCCCCTGGATATCCAGATTGACAGAAATGTGGAACGCGGGCATGTTCGACAGGCACCGAAACGTGAGAAGCGGATTTACGGCGTCGTATGCCTGTGACGAGAAGCGCTGCATGGAGAATCCGCGTTCGTCTACGGAGTTTTCAAATAGGACGTCGACGTCCGCCTGCTCGAACGGCAGGTAGCCGACCGAAAGATAGAGTCCCGCGCGCTCGCCAAGCGCATTTCCGAGTCCGGCTGATGCCGCCGCCTGCCCCGCTGCGACGACGGCCAGATCGTCCTGCACACCCATAAACTTCCGATTTTTTCGCACCTTGAGATACGGCGTCGGATCGCAAGGCGCCAAGACCACGTGGCCCAGCCCCGTGACGACTATAGAATCGCAGGCGGCGGATTGAGATCTTTGGTCCATAGCTTGTAGATGTATCTCCGCTGATCGTGGACACGCGGAGAATCGATGTTCTTCATGACAAACGTCAACACGGCCCGCACGATCCGCTTCTCCCCGACGCGGATCTCGGCGGCCACCTGGGCCGCCTCTTCGAGCCTGGAATTCAGCGTCACTTCGACATCCAGGCGATCCCCCGGTCCCGCCGTCTCATGGAATTTCGCCTGCTGGACCTGGATCAGGAGTGCGCGCAGGAGAGGCGCACCGGCTTTGTTAAAGGTCATCTCAAGAAGGAATCCCGCCAGTTGCGCCGCGGCCTCGAGAATAAGCGTCCCGGGCATGACGGGATAATCCGGAAAATGGTCGTGGAGGATCTCGTCGCTCAACGTGATGTTCTTCACGCCCCGGGCGCGCTCGCCGACCACCAGGTCGGTCACCTTGTCGATCAGGAAGTAGCGCATTATTGCGACCTCATCCGGCGGGCCATGCCCCACCAATTCCGAAGACTGCCGCCATCGCTCATGAGCTGGCCAAACGCCCGGCAGGCGGTCCAACAATCCTGGCAGTTCTCTGCATCTTTGCGGTCTGCCGTGATACGGGCGTGAATCTCGGCCAGCGGTTCACGGCGAATGTTGCCGGAAGGCCGATGGATTTTCTCGATGCAGACGGCAACGTTTCCCACGTGGTCGATGTTGAAGGTCTGAAGCCCCGCCCGGCAAGGCGGCATCGACCCGCCGGAAAGGAAATCATCCATCCTCTCGAGGTATTCGCGCCAAAATCGCCAGTGGGGGTGCCTTTTCCAGAGATCGAGGAGAGATTCGGAGATCGGGAAAGCAGGGAGTTCGTCCACGCCCTTTCCCCTTCTGAACCCCCTGTCAGAGAGCAAAGTGACGATGTGCCCGACGCCGTGCGCTGCGCTCAATTTCAGCAGGTCTTCCAGATCCTGAGCGTTATCACGCATGAGTACGGTCATGATGTGAACCTGTTTGCCGCCATGCGGCGCCGCACCCCGAAAGAGATCGACAGCATGGCAGGCTCGATCGAAGGAGCCGGGAAGGCCGCGCTTGTCATCGTGACGGCGATCCGGATAATCGACTGAAACACCGGCCTGGGCAAGACCCGCGTCAAAAAGCTCCCTGGCATTTTCCGAAGTCACATACCAGCCGTTCGTGTACAAGACTGCGATGTGATCCCGGGAAAAGAGGCGTACGATCTCGACAAGGTCCGGACGAACGAAGGGCTCGCCCCCTTCAATAGAAACTACGAAACGCCCCATCCCCGAAAGCTGGTCCGAGAGACAGCGAAGATCCTCGAGCGAAAGTTCATTCTCGGGCGTCACGGCGTTGCGCGGAAAATCACAGAACGTACACTTCATGTTGCAGCGGTTGGTTATCTGAAGAAGCAGGTTGTAAGGCCGCCGCGTGAGAACGGAGCAGGCAAATCCCATCTCGCGCTTCAGCTCCTTCCAACTCATCAGAACGCCCACCCTTTCGCGAATTGCTTTCCCAAGCGTCCTGTAACGTCCTTGAGAAGCGGCGCCACGCCCTGATACTCTCCCAGTACCTCGGCCACGCTATCGACAACTTGATGGACCTCCGCTTCTTTCACCGTCAGAGGAGGCTCCAGTCGAAGCACATTCCAGTTGTGCGAGGCAGGCTGGCAGATAATCCCTTTCTCGAGCATCTTGAGCGCAGCCCATTGGCCAAAGACGGACTTCGATATTTTCTTCACCAGGGGACGCGCGTGCTTGTTCATCCAGCCCGAGTCTGTCGCGCCGAGCTCGATCCCTACAAAGAGTCCGCGGCCGCGCACTTCACGCACAAGAGGATGGCCCGCAAGCCGGCTCTTCAGTCCTTCCAGAAGTTGCTTGCCCCGGGCGGCGCTATTCGCCACGAGGTTTTCATCCGCCAGGATGCGAAGGGTTTCGAGAGCGGCGACACAGGAGAACGCGTTTCCCGAAAAAGTGGTCCCGTGGAGGTCGAACCGATCCATGGAGCCGTATGCCTTGTGATGGATCTTCCGAGTGGTAAGCGTTGCCCCGATAGGCGCGATCGAACCGCCCAGGGATTTGGCCAGGATGAGAATGTCCGGCGCACACTCTTCCGCCTGATATGAAAACATCGCTCCTGTCCGCCCCAAACCCGTCTGCACCTCGTCGAGGATGAAGAGCGTGCCCGCACGGAGACAGAGCTCTTGGGCCTCTCGCAGGTAACCCTCGGGCGGAAACACGACTCCTCCCTCTCCCTGGATCGGCTCAACCAGGAAGCCTGCTGCGCGACGCGGGGCAAGCGCTTTCTCGAGCTCCGCAAGATCTCCGAAAGGAACACGACGGCAACCTTCCAGGAGCGGTTCAAACGGCCGGCGCATCCGCTCGTCGCCCATAACGGAAAGCGCACCGAGGTTGGTGCCATGGAAAGCGCCCTGGCAATAGATGAATTCAGTCCGGCTGGTGGCGGACCGGGCAAGCTTCAGGCCCGCCTCTACTGCCTCGCTTCCACTGTTCGAGAAAAGAGCGATCTCGAGTGGATGCGCGAGCATCGCGAGTGCCTCGGCCAATTCAGCGGCATGAATCGAAGGGCCGATGTGGGTGACGTTCATCGCTTCGCTGGCGAGGAACTCCTGGAGCCGCCGCACGAGCCGGGGATGACTGTGCCCAATGTTGACGGAGCCAAAACCCGCCAGGAAATCGAGATAGCGCCGGCCTTGGTCGTCCCAAACCCAGACGTCTCGTGCCCGGATAAATACCCGTCCGTATCCAAACACGCCGAGCAGCCGCACCAAAGCCGGATTCACATGCCGGGCGAATTTTTCAGCAGACGGATTCATGGCTTCACCGGAGGCCCGAATCCCAATCTGCGCAGGCCAAACTGAAGCACGATGAAGACGCCCAAAAAGAGGAGAAGCATCGCAAAGACATAAACTGAGTGCGAGGTAAATGTGGATTCCCAGCCGGGATGGACGGCATGAGCGAGGTTTACGTTTTCCTTCGGCGGCGTTACCCAGCGCGAGAAAAAGTACAGAAGAACGAGAGCCAAGGCCGCCTTCCACCAGCTACCTTTGGAAAGGCCAAACTTTTTGAGACCGACCCAGCCCAGCGCCAGGCCGCCCGCGTGAGTCAGGAAGGACAAAGGAAGGAATTCGCCCCCCGCAGCAAGGTAATAGATCCAGAGGGGAACGCCCAGGGTCAACCAGAATGCGCCAATTGCGATGCTCGTGGGCCAACGCAAAACACATCCCAGTCCGACGGCCAATGCGCCCAGATGGCACACCCAGAGCACGTTCTCGAGCTGGCGACGTAGCGCATACTGCGCGCACAGGGCTGCGTAGCACATGATCTCCGCGAGGCCCAGGTAAGCCAGCAGCTTCTCACGGGCGCCATCGGAACTGCGATTCAATTCATGCTCCTCTTTGAAACCACAGATGAACACAGATGAAAATGGATCTGTGTTTATCTGTGTTCATCTGTGGTTTCATTTTGCGCAGTCTACGCGGACGGAAATCATAGCCCCCCGTCTGCGAGAATAATCTGCCCCGTCACGTAGGTGTTGTGCTGCGCAAACCAAGCCACGATGCTCGCGATCTCAGAGAGCTTTCCTACACGCTTGAGTCCGCAGTGCTTGACGTATTCTTGCATGAGGCTGTCCACAAGCGTCTTGGAGATTCCGTCTTCCATGATCCCCGGCGCGACCATATTGACCCGGATCTTGTGCTCTCCGAGTTCCTTGGCCATCGCCCGGGTCATGGCGCCCAGCGCGCCCTTGGACGCCGCGTAGTGAACGGGCGCAGGCACGGGCTTGACGCCGTCGATGGAGCCGATGAGGACGATATTCCCGCCCCCGTTCCGCTGCATGAGATACGCGATTCGCCGAACGGCGAAGAATGTGCTCTTTACGTTGACGTTCATCATGCGGTCCCAGGCGTCCTCATCGACATCTCCCATACGAGTATGGAACTTGGGCTCCGTGCTCTTCGTCGTCACCCCCACCCCTGCGCACTGTACGAAGGCCTCGATGCCGCCCCATGCAGCGGCAACCTCGCCTACAATTCGCTCGATATCTTTTACTGAGTCGAAATCAAGCGGCCAGGCGCGTCCGCCGGGCAGGTTCGAAGCAAGGTCGCGGGCTGCCGTTTCTCGAGTGTGATAAGTAAACGCGACCCGCGCTCCTTGTTGCGCAAGCATCTGGCAGACGACGCGTCCCAGCGCACCGGATCCTCCAAACACCAGGCAGCGTAAGGCGTGGCTCATGCATTTTCCCCCAGCCAGCGGACCGCCTCTCCCATCGCGTCGACGAACCGAGCGCACGCGTCCGGATCTACCGTGAGAGGAGGCTCGACGCGGATGACCGACCAATCATGGGCGCACACCTGGACCAGGATGTTTCGTCGTGCGAGCCGTTCCATGACGAGCACCCCCGAGATGGGCCGTCCCCGGAGCTCTTCGAGCCCAACGTTCTCCCATTGAAGCCAGGGATGATTCACGTCCTTGAGTTTGATCCCTCCCAAAAGCCCGCGCCAGGCAACGCGTTCCAACAACCGGCTGCCTTCGAGCGCTTGCGTGAGCCGCAGATAGAGCGCCTCGCCGCGCTCCCGGACAGATGCAAGAAAGCCGGAGGCGCCGATCACATCGAGCGTCTTCAGAGCCGCACGGCAGGCGAGCGCGTTCCCGCCGAACGTGGAGTTGTGGATCTCGCATCTCAGGTAATTGCCGTAGGCGCGCCTCCAGAGGCCTTCCGCCATTAAGACGGCTCCGATGGGAACCATCCCTCCCCCGAGCGATTTGGCCAGCGTGAAGATGTCCGGTACGACGCCCGAATGTTGCCACCCGAAGAGCGTCCCCGTCCTCCCCATCCCTGTGTGCACTTCGTCGAAGATGAGGAGGGCGCCAAACCGGTCGCACAGCTTCCGCGCGTCCTGAAGGTACTCATCGCCGGCGATTCGAATACCGGCTTCGATCTGGACGGGCTCGACGATGAACGCAGCCACGTCTTCCTTTGAGAGGGCGTTTTCCAGCGCCTTAGCGTCGGCGAAAGGGACCTCGGGGAAATCCGCAAGCACTCCATTGAAGTCGTCCCGGTAAAGGCCGCGGCCCATACACGCCAGCGCTCCGAGCGTGGTCCCGTGGTAAGCGCCCTCCGCGTGGGCGACACGTTTCTTTCCGGTCGCCAGGATCGCCGTCTTGAGAGCCGCCTCCACGGCTTCCGACCCGCTGTTTGAGAAGAACACGGTTTCAAACGTGGCTCCGCATGCGTCGATGAGCCTCTCCGCCAAGGTCCCGGCGTAGGGGTTGAGATTTTCGACAAACAAGTTCGGCGCATTGCCGGAAAGGTGCTCACGGAGGGTCTCCTTGATCACTTCGGGGTTGTGTCCCAGATTGAAGCTTCCGAAGCCCGAGATCCAGTCGTCGAACCGCCTTCCCTCTGCATCCTCGAGGACTCCCCCCTGCGCGTGGACCAGCCTGAGGTCCCGTCCCGTCAGCTCGAGGAACTTTCCCAGCACCGGGTTCACGTGCCGCGTATAGGCGTGATACCCATCCATCACAATCCGCCATCCATGAGCACGGTTTCGCCTGTCATGTACGAGTTGGCGTCGGAAACAATGAACGAGGCAAAGTGTGCGACCTCCTCAAAGCAACCGATCCGGCCCAGCGCGCAGTGCTTCAGGTAGTCGGCCAGCCGATGGTCCGGAAGATTCCGGCCCACGCCGTCTTCGAGGAGGCCGGGGGCCAGGCAGTTCACGCGGATCTGGTAGCGCGCGACCTCTTTGGCCATGGCCTCCGTCAACCCCTTGATCGCCGCCTTGCTGGCGCAGTAGTGAACCGGGGCTTCGATCATGCGCTGACCGGCAAGGGATCCGATGTTGAGGATCACGCCGAACTTGCGGCGGATCATCCCTCGCAAGACGGCTTTGGAGGTGAGGAACGTCCCTTTTACGTTGATGTCCATGACCTTGTCCCAGTCCTCTTCTTCCATGAGGGCTATGGGGAGGTTCTGGCTGATGCCGGCGTTGTTGACGAGGATGTCGATCCCGCCCCAGGCGTCCTCGATCTCCTTCACCATCTTCTCCGTGCCCGGAACATCGAGAACGGAAACCTTGAACGCCTTGACTTCTCCGCCCGAAGCGCGGACCGCTTCGACCGTCTCGCGGGCGCTCTCTTCGTCACGGATATAGCTGAAGGCCACAAGCGCGCCTTCGGTCGAGAAGACGCGGCTCAACGTTCGACCCAGTCCGCGCGCCCCGCCTGTAATGAGCACCCGTTTATCCTTGAGCGTCATGGTTTATGCACGCGCCAAAGTCGGACCCCTTCGGGCTGCATGGGCTCCGTGCAGGCTAAAGCCTGAACTCCATACCTGATGGTTCATGCTGGTGCAGATGTTTTTCCCCAAATAACGGCCTTTCAGCCTGCCCCGAGTACCTGGGATCTTTATGTCTGTAAAACATGTTGTACGCGCACCCCGGCATCAGGCGGCCGTCCGGCATCGCGTAGTGCGTACAGCATTTTTTGATCCGGTCCACTTCGAACGTATGCTCATCCATGAAGGCATGGATGAAGATAGTCTTGACCAGACTCTCGCCGATGTGCAGGCGCTCTTCCAGCTCAAGCACGCGCTCCTCCGGATACATGAGGCTCAGCGCTTTCTTGAGCGTGCCGAGGATCCGGTCGCTGTCGGGAATCTGGCCGGCGCTCGACCAGAGCTGGTCAATCGTGGCCTTCAGCGTGTCTTCGAAGCCTTCGTCCGGACGGATGGTCCCGCGATTCGAAATGATCTCGAGATATTTATCAAGCTCGATGAATCGGGGGAAGGGGATGAATCCCGCATCGGTCTTGAGCAGGTAGGTAAGCCCGAAGCAACCGGGGTGGGAGCAAGGCAGCGGCAGGAAGTCGCTCTTCCGAAGAAGCCCGCCGGTCTGCTCTTCGGCGCAGCGAACCACGTCCGGTATCGTGATAACGTTGAGGGGGTCATGCGGACCGAAGTGAGATCCGCCATACCCGGTGTACGCGGCGGGCTGAAACATGAGAGAAAGGATGAAGTCCCTCTCGAAGAGGAGTTTTATGCAGTCTCCAATCTGCCCGTCATTGACTCCTTTCGCCACGGTTGAAACAATGGTGGTGCGCACGCGGGCCTTCTCGAGGTTGTCCAGAGCGCGCTCTTTGACGGCCTGGTGATCGCCGCCCCCGCGAAGAACCCTCAGCTCCGGATTGCGAAGCGCGTCGAGCTGGAGATTTACATAAATGTTTTTTCGGGCCAGTTCCCGGCAGAACTCAAAGTCCGTTGCGATCCTGAGGCCGTTCGTCGAGACAGAAACACGGGAGATCTCAGGGCGCCTGGCGATGTCGCAGAATTCCAGGAAAAGCGGATGGATCGTCGGTTCGCCACCCGAGAGGTTGACCGTGTCCAGGGCTCCTTCCTTTTCAGCGAGTCCGTCGATCGTGGCGACGAACTCGTCCCGGCTCATGGTGTAGTTATTTTTGTTCTGAACGATGCAGATCGGGCATTCGAGATTGCAGTGGTTCGTGATCTCGATGATGGGAAGGCAGCTGTGCTGCTCGTGGTCGGGGCAAAGCCCGCAGTCTTTCGGGCAACCTTCGGCGACCTTTGTGGAATGCTTGAGGGGAATGGAACCTTTGGTTATATACGTCAGCGACTTCAAGAACCAATCCGCGTCGCCTGAAATGAGCGCTTCGGAGCGGCCGTCTCGAGGGCACTGCTTCCTGAGATAGACCTTTCCGGCGCGGAGGATGCGCACGCCGTCCACCAATTCCCGGCACCGAGGGCAAATCCCCTTCGAATAGGAGTGGAATACCTCATGCTCATGCGCATCGGATGTCTCAATGAACATGGGATCAATAATGGGGAGCTGCATGATTCTCTCCTTCCTTCGGGGGCATGGGGCGCGTGAGCTTCATTCGCTCCAGCATTTTCGGATCGGCGAAGCGCGGATCCCTTTCGCGGTAAAGCACGTTGTACGAGCACGTCGGAATGTTCGTTCCATCTGGGTAGGGTACGCCGACGCAGCACTTCATGACCCGCGCCACGTCGAAGTTCTCCTCATCCATGTGCGAGTGAATGTAAATGGCCTTGGAGGAGCGCTCCGCGATCTTCTGGCGCTCCAGGATGGAGAGAGCCGGTCCGTCCGACGGGAACATCTCCTTGATCAGGCGCTTGAGCGTCCGTAAGATAGCTTCACTTTCGGGAAGCCTGTCCGGGTTTGCCCAAAGGTCGTCGATCATTTCGCGGAAAACCTCTTCAAGCTCCTCGCGCGGCTCGATGTAGAGCGAATCCTGAAGAAGCTCGAAAAGCTTTTGGCGCGACGTGAGCCGCGTGAACGGCACGTATCCCCCACCGTCCAGCATCAAAAGGTAACAAATCGAGTAGCAGTGGGGATGGGCCAGCGGCGACGGAACGAAATCTTGCCACGCTATGCGGCCCCCGGTCGCTTGCTCGAGGCGCCGATGGAGGTCGGGGATCGTGATGCGCGCCGTGCGCTGAAAGCCGACTCCCCCTTGGCCCGTAAAGGTCATCGTATGAAGCTCCAAGGACCGGATATGCGGCCGCTTGAGAACAAGTTCGAAGAGTTGGGGGACCTCCACGTCGTTCAGGCCCATGGCGACGGCGGGTAGAATGGTCGTCGCCACATCGTACTTCTCAAGGAGGTCAAGGACCTTGAGCTTGGTCTGAACAGTGTTGGCGCCGAGCATGATCTTGTCGGTTTGGGGGTCGAAGGTGTCAAGCGAAAGGACGATCCGCGCGTCCAGGGCCGCAAGCTTGCGGACGTAGGTTTCATCGAGGAGCTTGATTCCGTTCGTCGAAATGGTCAGGCGTCGAATGCCGGCGGCGCGACACATTTCCAGGAATTCAGGCAGCTGAGAATGCAGGGTCGGCTCTCCTCCGGTGAAATTGATAATATCGATCTCTTTATGGTCCTCGAGGAGGTGGTCGATGATCTTTTGCATGTCCTCCTTGGAGAGGTTGTGCGCGTGGTCGTTTTTGTTGATCGTGTAACAGATCGGGCAGTCGAGGTTGCAACCGGAAGTGATCGGAATGACCGGGAGATAGACTTTCTGCTGGTGCGAGGGACACGCCCCGCAATCGAAGGGGCAGCCCTGTTTGATCTCCTTCATCACGCGCTTCGGTGCAATATTGGGCGCGATGAACGAAAGGCAGTCGAGATACCACTCCGCGGACGATGAGACGAGACACTCCTGGTGGCCATGGGTTGGGCAAAACTTATCGAAGTAAATGGCCCCATCGCGGATGATGATCTTCGCATCCACGGCAACCTTGCAGACGCCGCAGAGGCTTTTCGTCATCGAATAGTAGACATGGTCGGTCAGCTTGCGCGCCACGGGCGCAGTACCCGCATTTACCATAACAGGTCCCTCTTTGCGTCTTTGTGTCTTCGTGGTGAATACGGTGACCCCGTAGTCACCACGAAGACACAAAGACACCAAGAAATTTCAAGGATCTTAAGCGAGGCCAAGGTTTCGTTTAAGGGCGGAGTCCCCGCTGATTCGCCAGATCTTCTGGTCGAGATAATAATGATTGATGGCCAGGCCCCACCACAGGCAAAGTCCGAGTTGGTTGGCGGTAAAGGGCCCGACGCGTCTGTTCAGCAGGATTTGGAAATTCGGGAAAACACCGGTTGAAGCGGCGAATAGGAAATAGACGATCCCGGAGAATATGTGACAAGCAAGAAGGTAGCGCCCAAGGGACCGATTGACGGCCACAGCCGGGCCGAAGCTTTCAGATGCGGCGGCACCATACCGGTTTCGGTTATGGAACCAGACCAGCCCAAGATACTGGATGTTGTGAAAGATCACGACGAGGACCGACAGCAGCAGGAAATCCTGGTCGGGCCCTTGCGACTGCGCGTAGACGGGCTCGAAGCGCGCCACAAAGAAGTAGACCGCAGCGTACAGCAGGACCGTCACGAGAAGATATGCGACATGCGGCTGCCGGATCCGCGCACTGAAACCCGTGAACAGGCGGACGAGAAACGCGAGTAGGACTAGAAGCCATACCGCGATCATCGCGATTATCGCAGTCTGTTCGAGAAGCCCACGCGGCCCATCGACGGGCAGGCGTATGAGCGCCCGTGCCTTGGGGTGCGTGAACAAGAAGTAAAAATAGGGGGCCCAGCTCCCGATGTAAAGGAACCACTTGTCCACGTGGAAATCGATCTTGTCAAAGTCGCGATTACGGGCCTTGTAAAGCGAGAGAAACCCATAGTGCTGTCTCACGACGTGGTAATACCCGTAAAAGGTCGCCAAGCCTAGAAATAGCAGGAACGGATCCTGCGAACCCGTCACGACGTTCAGCAATAGGAATACTGGGCCGACCGCAAACGACAGCAGGCTCAGAAGGAGGACATTCCTCCGGGAACGCCATTCCTGTCGATCCACGTAGGTGCGCGTGAAGGCGGCTCCAATATGCGGTCCATCAAAAGCGAGGAGCCAAGTCCACCAAAGGACCACGATGGGGACACCAGCGCCGAAATACAGGCCCAGGACCAGGAGGGTCACAAGCGCGCCCCCAAAGAACCAGAACAGGTCGTAACGGGGGCTCACAATCCAGCGGGGTGAAACGGCAACAGCGTTTTCGCTCACGACATTTGTAGTTTATGACACGAGGCAGGACAACACAACGACAACAACCGGTCTGGTTTTCGTCGTGTTTTCGTCGAAAGTCCACCCAAGGAAGCCCGACGAGTTGTGAGAAGCCAAGCTCCAAGAAGAATTCAAGGACCTTATTCACCACGGAGACACGGAGTACACAGAGATGCACGGAGAACCCTGATGTCTCCGTGAAATCTCCGCGCCCCTCTGTGTCTCCGTGGTGAACCAGGACGTCTGCCGCTACAGGTCACTGTCTCAATCGCAGACCGGGCTTTAGCCATCCCTTCGCGCCTTCGCGGTTACTTCGGGCCAAGTCTCACCACGAAGACGCAAAAGGCGCTACTTCGCGGCCACATCCCACGCCGCGCGCAGAAGCCCAATGGCGCGCCCGCCGAAATCCGCGAAGCGAGCATCATGCGTCTGACCCAGTTGATAGCGGAAATAGATCTGCTGAATGACGACCGCGACTTTGAAGAGGGCAAAAGCCTCATAGAAATGGATCGCGGAAACGTCCCTGCCCGTACGGGAAGCGTAGCGCCGCACCAGCTCCTTGCGCCCCAGCCATCCGGGGAGGGTGGTAACCGCGCTGATCGATTCCTTCCTTGCCTCGGGATCGTCCGCTTGAGGCCAATAACACAACAGCAAGCCGAGGTCGACCAGAGGGTCTCCAACCGTACACATCTCCCAATCCAGGATTGCCACGGCGCGAGAGGGGTCCGCCGGCGCCAACATCACATTGTCGAGCTTGAAATCATTGTGCACCAGGGTTGGCCCCTGGGATTCGGGCATGTGTTGCAGAAGCCACTGCGTCAGGTCGCTCACCTCGGGGAGTTGCGTCGTCCTGGACCTCTCCCACCTTTCGGCCCAGCCCCGAATCTGACGTTCCACAAATCCGGCGGGCTTGCCGATCCGCTCGATACCCGAGGCCTGAATATCCACGGCGTGAAGCGCTGCCAGCGCGTCGATCATGGTTTCGCTGATGCGCTTGCGCAGTTCGAGATCCTCGCCGATTTCCGCGGGCACATCGCGCCGCACGACGATGCCGCGCCTACGTTCCATCAGGTAGAACGGAGCCCCAAGGATCCGGGGATCTTCACAGATGAAGTAGGGGCGTGGAGCGAGGGGAAATACCGGATGCACCAACGACAGGACCCGAAACTCTCTCGGCATGTCGTGAGCCGTAGGGGCCACCGGGCCGAACGGGGGGCGGCGGAGAACGAGCTCGCGCGAACCGAAGCGGATCAGATAGGTGAGATTGGAGTGTCCTCCCGGGAATTGCCGGACTTCAATAGGGGCGCGGGTCCGTTCGGGTTCCGGAAGGCATTCCTCAGGCAGACGGGACCGAAGGTGCTCCTCGAGCCAAACAAGATTCAGCTCTTCACCAGCTCGGACCGGCGTGGTATCGGAGTCGTAATTGGGCGGTTCGTGCATGCCCGGCGCTCTTTGAGGTATTCGGAAGGCCGTTAATTCCGAGGGAAATTTGTTTCCTATGTTTGAGCATTCTACGCAGTAAAAGCTTAGCCACGAATTTCACGAACTTGTCTTCTTCACAAACCGCCGGAGTAAGCGGGACAATTTCGTGCACTTCGTGAAATTTCGTGGCGAGTCTTTTGAAACCTGTGTTCGAACTGCTCAAGACTGGGGGAATCACCAGGCGTAGCGGCCTGGTTACTGGGCAACGACGACTCGATCGCGGCCTTCCTTTTTGGCTTCATAGAGCGCAGCCTCGGCGGCGCGAACCAATGCCGCTTCGCTGCGTCCGTGCTCCGGAAAGGCCGCCACACCGATCGAAACGCTGACCTGACCCACCAGCTCCCCTCGATGGGAAACAACAAGGTGTTTGACGCCCTCGCGCATCAGTTCCGCGCGTTGCTGCGTCACCTCCAACGACCCTCCAGGCAGCACGAGTCCGAATACGCCGCCGCCATAGCGGCAGGCGATATCGCCCTCGCGAATGTTGGACTGAAGAAAACGTCCCAGCTCGCGCAGCAGGGCGTCCCCGGCTTCCTGACCGAACGTGTCGTTGAAGGCACTGAAATTGTCTACGTCAAGCATTATGATCCCCAAAGGCCGGCGGCTCTTAAGAGACCGATCGAGCTCCAGTTCCAGGAAGTCTGCCAGGTAGCGGCGGTTGAACAAACCCGTGAGTGCGTCGCACAAAGACTGCAGGCGGGGCGTCCCCGGTTGTTTTAAATGTACGAGCGCCATAGCAATGTACTCCGCCACTGTCGCGGCAAATCTTCTCGTGGCGGGCGTCAAAGCGCCTTCCTCGGACTGCGTCAGATGAAGGAGCCCCAGGACTTCCCCGGTCGCGATCATGGGGACGCAGACGTAGGCCTCCGCTACGGGTTTTCGAAGGTGCCTGCAAAGAAGAGCCGCGTGCGTGTTCTCGACCCAGTGGACGCGGCCGGTCCGCAAGGCCCAGCAGTCGGCCAATGAAAACGTGCGTTGGTCGGGCACCACCTTCCCCCAATGGGCCACCGCACCCATGAGGTTCCGCCAGGGGCTGACAACGAAAAGGTCTCCAACGAGGTTCGGGAACAGGTTCGGTGCGGCGCGCGCAATCACCTGGTAGGCCTCATCTGCGCTGCTGCATGACCTCAGCAAATTGCCCAGCTCACTCAGCAACAGAAGTTCTCGAGTATGCAATTCCGGTTCGGCCTGCGGAGCTTCGACCTGTTGCTCGCTCCGTTCGAGCCTTTGCTCGGCGTTTGCCAAGGCCTCAACCTCCTCTTTCAGTACGGCCTTGACTTTAGCAAGCTCGGCAGTCCGCTCTTCCAGGAGCGCCTGCAGTTCAGAGTGCGATTTTCGCAATGACTCCTCGGTTTGGTCGCGCGCCGCAATCTGTTCCTTGAGCATTTCGCAATTTCGGGACAGCTCCGCCGTCTTCTCTTCGAGCCGGGCCCCGGATGCGGATGCGGCTTTTTCGATTTCTTTCTCCAGCTGTGTACGTTTCCCTGTTTCCTCTTCGAACAGGCCCTTGGTCCTGGCCAACTCCGCCTGTTGCGCTTCTACGAGCGATTCAAGTCCCGCAGTCGTATTCCGCAACTCCTGCTCGGCGCGTTCGTGACCGGCCATCTGCTCCCTCAACTTGGTGTTGAGGCCGGAGAGCTCGCCAATCCGTTCGACAAGTCGAGCCTCCACTTCAGTCTCGAATCGCTTTAACTCCTCTTCCGCGCGCTGGCGGGCCAGGGTTTCATTCCTTAAACGATCTTCAACTCTGCCCAGTTGCAAGACGCGCGCGTCCAGTTCAGCCCTTTCCCTTTTCAGTTCGCCTTCGAGGCGCTCACGCAGGGCGGCCTCTTCTTTCAGGCTGTCTTTTGTCTGAGCGGCCTCGGCTCTTTGCGTCGCAAAGAGGGCCTCAAGGTCACGCAGCGCTTTACGGAGAGCTTCTTCGGTTTGCTCGTGCCCGGCTATCTGTTCACGCAGCATCGCGTTGGCTTTGGAAAGCTCGCCGGTGCGGTCCACGAAGCGCGTTTCGGATTCGGCGGAGACATTCTTTAGCTGCTCCTCAAGGGCTTCGCGCGCAGCGGTCTCGTTCTTCAGCGCTTCGCTGACTCTTGCAAGCTCCGAGCTTCGCTCTTCCACCCACAGCTCGAGCTCGCTCACGGTCCTGTGCAGCGCTTGTTCTGTTTGCTCGTGTGCGGCCACCCGCTCTCGAAGCGAGGCGTTTGCTTTCGAGAGTTCCCCGGTACGCTCTGCCAACCGCACCTCAAATTCCTGGGCGGTTCGCTTCAGCTCGTCTTCGGCCTTTTCCAGCGCAGCCACGTGCTCCTTCAGTATCGAGCGAGCCTCGAAAAGCTCCGAGCTTCTCTCCTCAACAGCCCGCTGGATCTCGGCGATGTTATTTCTCAACGTTTCTTCACTTTGCTCGTGTCTGGCGATCTGCTCGCGGAGTTGACCATTCGCTCTTGTGAGCTCCGCCGTTTCCTGCTCCAGCCGGATCACCAGGTCTGCTGAAGGAGTCCGCTGGGGCTCCTTGCCATGCTCGCTCCAGGCGATCTCATGGCCGACGGCCAGCACACCGATGGGATTCTCTTCCCAGCAGATCAAACGCGGCGAGATCCGGACCGGCACTCTGCGGCCGTCTTTTGTCATCAGACCAATCTGGTAGATGGCAGGCGCTTCCTGCGAACGAGGCGGGTTCATCATCAGCGCCAGACTTTCCCTGTAGGCCGGCGCTACCAGGTCGCCGATCTTCATTTGCAAAGCTTCTTCGCGCGCATAACCTGTAACTCGTTCCGCCGTCTTGTTGAAGGAGGTAAGCTTTCCCGAGGTGTCGCACGTGTATACGATATCGTGCGTGCTTTCGAAAAGCTCCTTGTAGCGGTCCTGGCTCGCCCGCACGGCTTTTTCCGCCTGCTGCCGCGCCGCGATCTCGTCCTTGAGCAAGTCGACGGTCTTCGAGAGCTCCGACGAAAGCTTGACAAATCTCGCTTCGAGGTCCGCGTGGACTTTCTGAAGATCTTCCTGCGGAGGCGATTGTTCGGCAGCCTCCCCCGCTCCATGCTGTTGCGAATCCGAGTGCTTGCTTTCCGTGTTCATCTGATGCTCCGAACCCGGTCCTCAGACAGAGTCGCTTTCTGCATTGAATCCTTTCGCTCTTCTTGCTGGCAAAGGCGCGACCAACTTATTAACAACGGTGTCTAGCGCGGCTGCCGGATGAGTCCGATAAAATTCTTAGTTTATACTAATATGTCCCGGGAGCGAACCGACACCGAGTCAGAGCCTTGGCTCAGCCTCTACGTTGGAATTCTCTCACCGAGTTGTTGGATAAAACTATAGGTCAAACTGTCTGTAAGGTGCCTGAGTGGCCGGGGGGACACAGAGGAAAGCAAGTTAAAAAAAATGTCGTCCAAGCCTGTGGGTTCCAGGAGTCTCGCGGGGAATAATTTTCTGCCCCCGTGAACCACCAGCAGTCAACTCAGCACGGCTTTATGAGCGAATGCACCGTCCCTCTCTCAGACATCGGACGGCACGGCTAAGCTATGTGCAAGATCCTAAGAATATTAAAAAACCTCTTCCGTTTCAATCATCTTGAAGACGTAGCCCAAAAGGTCAATGCCAATAAAACCTGGCGATTCTTCGCCGCTTTGCGCCTTCGTGGTAAAGCCTGCCCCGATCCACCACGAAGACACGAAGACGCAAAGAATCATTATGCGTTTCCCATCGGCCGAAAAATCCTTTCCGGCCTGCGAAGGATTTTCGGCGTAGTGGTACGAATCGACAGGAATTAAATTCTCGACAGCTTCTGGAGTTCACGGCAGCGTGAATTGACGCCCACTTCTTCTAATTGCACCCCGAACTGGCTCTCGCGACGCAAAACTCTGATATTATAAGCTCCAGCGAGACGGGAAACGGATATAAACTCCAAAGGAATTCCGGCTCGGAGCTCGAGCAGAACCGTCACGAGAGAATTGAAGGCCAACCGCCAACGTCTCGAGAGAGTGCCTGCCATGTCAACGGAAGAGACTGACCGGCAAAGAAACGCAGAACCTCTCCCGCAGAAGGTTGAACAAGAGTGCGCAGCCCCGTTTCAGGAGCAGACAGCCGAGATCACCGACCCTGCTCTATCGGAAGGCAATCCCGGCGCAGCGATCGCCCGGACTTCAAAGATGGAGCGGCTCCTGGAGGAGCAAGAGGAGCGGCGTAAACAGGCGGAGGAGGCTCTGCATAAGGCTCGCACCGAGTTCGAAGCCCAGCTCGAAGAGCGTCATGCGGACCTGGCCGGAGCCCGCGCCACACTGAATGAGGCAATCGCTCTCGGCCGGCAGGCAGACAAAGCCCTGCAGAGCGCTCAGGCGGAACTCGACACCCTCGTCGAGGGACGAAACAAGGAGTTCGCGGAGGTTAACAAACAGCTCAGAGAAGAAACTATCAAGCGCCAAGCGGCGGAACGAACGATCGACGAGCTCGCGGCGGAGTTCGAGAGAGTTCAGTTCTCCTTGCAGGAGGAAGTTGCGCGCAGGGGAGAAAGCGAGAGGACCCTGCTCAGGATCCAGGCAGATATCCAAGCCCAGGTCGCCGCACAAACCAGCGAACTCTCAAAAATCATCGCAGCTCTCGCACAACAGCTCGCCGCTCACGAGCAAACCGAAGACGCACTGCGCAAAAGGGCCGCCTCACGCGAGATCCTGCGCCCGGCGGCGGGCTGCGAGCCTGCCGCGGAACAGTACAGTGCCGCCGGGGAGAGGGTCGAGAAGGAAAAGAGAAAACTCAAAACAATGCTCGATTCGCACCTCTTGGCCCACATCGGCGAGCTTGCCAAGGCTAACGCGGCTCTCCGGGAGCAGATTGCCAGACATGAACAAACGGAAGAGGCTCTCCGCAAAGGGACGGCTGAACTTGAAGCCAGGCTGCAGGCAGCGATGTCCCAGTTGGTCAAGGAGAATGACGCCCTGAAAGCGCGCGTCGAGGAGCTCTCCAAAGTTCAGGCTGTCCTGAAAGACGAGATCGCGAGGCGTGAAAAAGCAGAAACTGCGTTCGCTCGCGCATCGGCGGACCTGCAAGCTCACCTCGAGGAAAGAACCTCCCAGCTGTGCACGGCCGAGACGATTCTGCGGGAGGAAATGGCGCGGCGTGAACAATCCGAGGATGCCCTGCGGAGAGCGCAGGTCGAGCTCCAAATCCGAGTTGAAGAGCGTCACGCGGAACTGTCATTGGCCAACGAGATCCTCAGCAGGCAGGTTTCCGAACGTGAGCGCGAATTAGCCGCGCGTCGCGCGGAGTCGGGGGCTCGCTCTGAAAAACTGAGCGAGGAGCTTTCCGCAGCCAGAAGCCTGCTTGAAGAGGAGCGCAAGAAAAGGGAACAGATCGAGCGGATGCACGCCGATGCGCTCGCCTATCTCGAAGCGAGGATGGAGACTCAACTCGCCGAAATGTCGGGGCTCAAAACAGCCCTGAACGAAGAAACAGTTCGGCGGAAGCAGGCGGACGCGGCCCTCCGGGAAGTCCGCAAGGACTTCGAGGCGCAGATTCGAGCGCGTGAAGAGGAGTTTTCCAAAACCAAGGCGTCCTTGATGAACCCGATCAGCCCGCATGAAAAAGCGCTGCAGGAGCTCCATCAGGCGCAGCGCGAGCTGGCCCAGGGGCGTCATGAGCTGGAGCGGCAGGCCCGCGAGTTGACGCAGCTCAGAGAAGTAGGCAATCTGCTCCAGGCGTGCCTCACGGTGGACGAGGTCTATGCCGTGATTGCGCAAAAGACCAATCAACTATTCGATTCCGCATCGGGTGCGCTCTACATCTGCCATCCGTCGCGGCACTGTGTGGAAGCTGTCGTCACCTGGGGCCCGTCGCCGGCTGCACAGCGCGTCTTCGTTCCGGAGGACTGCTGGGCGCTCCGCCAGGGCCGCGGGCATCAGGTCGAAGATATGCGCCGAGGATTGGTTTGCAGACATCTTTCCCGGCCTCTGCCCTCCGCATACGTCTGCGCGCCCATCCTCGTGCAGGGAGAGTTTAGGGGCATATTACACCTGAGCCAATCCTCGCGCGCGGGTCTGACCGAATCAGAGCGGCGAATCGCAACAAGTACGGCTGAGAGCATTGCCCTCGCATTTTCGAATCTCAAGTTCCGTGAAAAATCCTCGAACCAGGCCGTTCGGGATCCTGTTACGGGCCTCTTTAACCGCGGCTTCATGGAAGAATCTCTGACCCGGGAGATTCTGAGAGCCACGCGCACGCAGAACGCAGTCGTTGTCATGATGCTCGAGATTGAGCGCCTCAATGGGCTCAAGAAAAACAACGGAGACGAGGCGGCGGACGCGTTGCTGCGCGAATTCTCGTTCTTGCTTCAGGCAAAGATTCGGGGAGAGGACATCGCTTGCCGTTACAGCGAAGAAAAATTTGGTTTGATACTGCCGGAAACGTCCTTTGAAATCGCCCTCGACCGGGCCGAGCAAATCAAAGAAGCCATGAGCGCCTGCGCCCGGGATCAGAGCATGGGAGAGGTGGTGATTTCAATCGGCACGTCAGTCTTTCCGGACGACGGGGCCAACTGCCACAGTGTCCTTCAGTCAGCCGATAGCGCTCTGCATCGAGCCAAGGAGGAGCGGCTTCGATCGAACGATAGGGGAAGAGTGCTGGGCTAGCATGGCTAGCATGAACGAAACCGCCGATGAACCTGGCGCGGCATAGCCGCAAACCAAAAAACGAGAGTCCGAGCCAAACACCCCCCGCCGTAATTCGTCCCACCACCATCGGCCCATATCGGCCTTGCCGGTTGTCGTTCCCCAAAATACTGCGTTCGCCTGCATAAGGCAGCAGGCGTTGGGTCGGGCGTCACGCACGAACAGGCCTGCGCGGGGCGCGGAAAAGCGAAAAGACCAATAACCAGGCTCGTGAGGAGAGGGGCAAAAAGGCCGGGGCGCTTGAGCATGGAAAAATTATACGCGCGACGCACCGTCAACTCGACGTGACAGCCTGCCAGATATTAGCGCGGCTATCGAGACAACTATTGCGATAAGCAGCCATGACCCTAAGGGAACGACAAGGAAGACGAAAGCGGGCTTCGACCCCGTGGGCCTCAAGACAACATATCCGTAGATGGCCAAAGAGCCCAGCGTGAGAACCAGCATCACGCAATGAAGCGTCACTCGGGTAATAACCGACCAACGCTTCGAAACCATGTTGGCCAATAGGAGGGCCATGAACGGGGAGAGCACCCAGATTGCGAAAAGAACTAGCAGGAACCAGATACGGGAGGGGTTACGACGACCTGCCCAGAGCATCAAACCGAGCGAGCCCCCGGCCCCGGCCACCACCGCGGTTAGGGCCACTGTGCGTAAGTGGCCAAGGAACCCACCCTCGGGCCTTCCGGGGCTCACTTTGGAGCCCATCTCACGGCACCCATTGATGCTCATTGATCTCTCGTGGCGCCATCTTATACCTAGAAAGTGGCTTTCAATGGCTACTTCAGGCCGGTAAGAAAGGCACGCATTTCACGCAGTACGTCCGGTTCATTTGACAAAAATATGTAATGCGCACCCCGTAGCCTGATCACACGCGCGGTGGGCACACCACTTTCAAATGCCTTCGCCTGTCTTTCTGTTAAAGCATCCAGCGTTGTGAAATAGGCTCTGGCGGCCTCCCGCACCGCGGGATCTGTACTTTTGTTGATCCAGTTCTCTTGAACGTGGGGGATTGCAAAGATGACAAGCGCGGGCACCGGGATATCCGTGTACCTCTTCATGCCTGTCATAATCGTCATAAGCGTCTGCGAGCCCGGAGAATCGCGGGCCTTCCCAGCTCGTCCGTCGGAAGTCGAATCCCAGGTCTGGCGGAACTCCGCCTCCGGAATTCGGAATCCATACACTTGTGCATCCCACTTCTGCAGTGCGCTGAAGCTGGCCAAATCGGAGTCACCTGGAGTTGGAGGTTGAGGTCCTCTGATCTGATGAAACTCCTTCATCGTCGGCCCCTTGCCATTGTCGAATGCGTATGGATATCCAGCCTCGAGGTAGACCAGCCCCGCAACCCGGTCCGAATGCAAGGTTCCTACCGAACTCAATTCCGCCCCGGCGATGGAGTGTCCCACCAACACGGGTCTGTTAAGTTTGAGTGTGTCAATGACGGCCAGCACGTCGTCACGGAGGCGATCAACCACGTTCTCCGAAGCTGAAAAACTGGACGCGCCGAACCCGCGCCGCGTAATGCCGTAAACATGGTAGTCGGCCGTGAGCTTCGGTGCGAACTCGTCGAATACGTGCGCTGTGTGCCCGCCCCCGGCCAGGAGGACCACAGGTCCGCCAGAACCGCCCCAATCGAGCACTTCCAGCCGAACGTTTTTGTCCACGCTTACAAATTGTACGGTGTGGGAGGACGGGTCCCGCCAAGAGGCGGACTGCTGTGAATAAAGTGGAGCTAGCAGCGCAATAAACAGTATAGGACCGCCTGACTGAGTGCACCGCCCCATAGAGTACTTTACCTTCCTGAGCGATTACGGTGCACAGGTCTCCAATGTTCCCGGGTTTTTTTCACGCGACCGCATTTGTGACAATGATGGCTACTCCGTTACAGTGATGACCATCCGCATGTTGCCATGGTTAACACCGCAGAAGTGATGGCAGATAACGGTGTACACCCCCGCCGCCTGGGGCGTGACGGTGAGTTCAGTGGTGCGTCCGGGCTCGATCTCCTGATCGATTTTCAGCGGACGCGCAAAAAAGCCGTGCGTCACATCCTCGCTCGTCAGCCGCAGCGTAACGGTCTCGCCATTCTTCAGCGTGACCTGATTGGGCGTGAAGCCGAAGCGTTTGGCCGAGATCTCGACGACTCGGGGTGGATCCTGGGCGCCCGCGGTCCGCGGCGGGACCAGACACGCCACCGCCAGCAAGGCGACACAGAATTGTAGAAAAAGTGTGATCCTGTTCTTGTCCACTGCATCCTCCGATTCAGAATGAAGGTTTTCGAAGTAGTTGCTGGATCCCGTTCACGCCGCCATACTCGCGCAGCGTGAGTTCGACGTTATTTACCGCGAGCGCGTGCTGCGGTTTCGTCTTTGGTCCGCCATCAGCCACGGTGCGCAGTCCCAGGTTCTTGAAGGGGTGCTCCTTGTCGAAAGGCAGCGGCTTCTTCTCCGGCGCCACAGCCGGATCGGGGAAGGCGAAGATGAGCGACCGCGCGGCATAGTGGTGGATGTGTCCGTCATCCAGTTCGTGATCGCGATGAATGTGGCCATACAGCACGGTGACATTTTCATAAGGTGCGAGGGTGTTCATCACGTCATCGCCGTCGCTCGTGAACCATTCCCAGTCGGGCTTCAGGTCGAAGAGCGGGCGGTGGGTGAAGACGACGATGGGAGTGGTGCGCGGAAACCGCGCCAGGTCATTGCGCAACCAGCCAAGCTGTTCCGGGCCGACCTCGGGCTTGGCGCGAGAAACGTTGTCGAGCCCGACGAAGTGTATGCCGCGGTGGTCAAACGAATAATGTGTCTCGCCGAAGTTCTCGCGAAACAGTATGCCGCCATCAAGCCCGGCGTCGTGCTCGCCGGGAACAAACCTCAGCTTGGGCGCCTTGATTCCGCCTGCAATCTTCCGGAACTGGGCCATGCGCGCGGCGTGTACATCTTTGTCCTCGGAATCGTGTGTGAGGTCGCCAGTGAAAAGCACGAGTTCGGGTGTTTGCGGCAACCCGTTGATGACTTCAACCGCTCGCTCGAACGCTGCGGTGCCCGTGGGATTCGGAGGTCCGTTGAAGCCGACATGCGAATCGCTGAGCTGGATAAAGGTGAACGGAGACATGGATTCGCCATTGCTCCGGCGCATATCTGCGAGGAAGCCGCCCAGCGCACTGTCCGCACCAAGAGCGGGTATGACTCTGTAGAGTGTTCCGATTCCCAGCGAGAGGCCGGTGAACTTCATGAATCGACGACGATTGATCTGTTTCATTGATTCCTCCTCCACTGCCTGTCACCATCGCCAACTACGAATGGCGAGATTTATTCCCGGGCGCGGGTCCGTCTTGACGAAAAAAAAGATTTCTTGAATCGCGGGAATAAAAGTGCGGGTTCAGGAGTTAAAGGGTTTAAAGGAGTGAACGCACAGAACCGCAGTCACGATGAGTTCGCGCGGCTGGCATTGCCGCTGTTCGACTCGCTCTACAACTTCGCGCGCTGGCTCACGCACGACGGCGCTGAGGCCCAGGACCTGGTACAGGAAGTGTATGTCAAGGCGCTAAAGGGATTCTCCTCGTTCGAATCGGGCAGCGATTTTTCGCGCCTGGGTGTTCCGCATCCTGCGCAATACGTTTCTAACGTCCCGCACCGGGTTGCGCGTCAGGCTCACCGTTCCGCCATAAGTCGTGCCACACGCGGGAACCCGATGGTAGCCCTGCGCTATCAGTCGTCGATTTTTTGATTCTCAAGTTGGCGCATAGCTGTCGACGAATGCCCTCACACAAGCTCTCGAATGGAAGATCCGACTCGCCCCTCCTTTATTTGACGAGTATTTGACGAGCGCCGTCCTTCAGGCGGGGCGGGGTGGAAGCGCCGGATCCTCTAATCCAGGCGAATCCGGGTGCTCGCCCTCCAAGCCGACATGTCCGAGAGGATGACGTTGTCCCCTTCGCGCAAGCCCTCGCGGATTTCGATCACATTGACTGAGGCTCGTCCGAACGATACGGACACGCGGGCCGCGTGGACGCCGTCGGGTTCCAATCGAAACATCTCCACGGTGCCGCCGGCGCTGCCGACGATGGGGCGTCCGACGTAGAGGACGTTCTGCAGGCGCTCAATCTCGATGGTGCCGTCGATCTCGGTTCCGGCGATTGTGCCGTCGGGCAGAGCGTTTGAAAGCTTGATCTCGACTTCGACGATTCCATCGACGGTCGCGGAGCTTCGACCGGCCACAGTGCCTGCGACACGGCCGCGCCGCGTGTCAATCTGTCCGGCCTGACCAACCTTGATATCGGTGGCCTGTGCGGCCGGGACCTTAAGGACCGCTCTCAATGCCCCGGTTCTTCCGCGAGCCTCGCCTACCAGCTGGCCGAGCGCCCGAACCTGTCGAACCATATCACCCC
>QHZE01000238.1:22956-29523 GCA_003225335.1 Acidobacteriota bacterium | reverse complement strand
GACGTGCTCGAGGATCCGAGGGGAGCGGCGGAACGCCACCCGGTGTTCGAGCTCACCGCCGCCTGAGCGTGTGGTGCTGACACCATGGGTCCGTGAGCTCTCTGGCCCTGTCGATCGATCCCGATCCCTGGGCGCTCTCGTTCGGGGCGCTCGAGCAGGCGACGCCCGCGGGCTTTCTCTGCGTATCTCGGAGCGAGGTGGGGGCGTCGCGTGTCGAGGTGGCGGACCCACCGGCGGGGGAGTGGTCCCTGGTCACCCGGGTGCGCGACCGGCGTCCGACCTCGGAGGGGTTCTCGGCGGTGCTCGACACCGACCACCCCGACGGCATGACGGCGCAGGTGGACGTTCGGGCGGCCGGCGACGAGACGATCGCGGTCACGATCGGCGTCGACGGTGCGGCGGTCGTCGCTCAGAGCTTCGTCGCCAGGGACGAGGAGCGGTTCCTCGGGTTCGTTGAGCGATCCCATGCGGTCAGCCTCGACCGCGGTGTCGTCGAGAACTACGTCGGCGAGGGCCCGTACCAGCCCCACGAGTACGCGTTCCTGACCGACACGGTGCCCGCGTGGGGGATCCGCAACCGGCCCGACGCGACCTACTTCCCGCTCCCGTGGGTGCTCTCGACCCGCGGGTACGGGCTCTCCATCGACCAGGACGACCTGAGCTACGTGCGCCTTCGGGTCGACGCCCCCGACCGTTGGAGCACCGAGGTCGAGGCCGCGCACCTCGCGTTCACCGTGTACGCGGCGCTCGATACCCTGTAGGGCGATGGCAGCACCGTTCCAAGGTGTCGGGGTCGCCCTGGTCACACTCTTCGACGACCATGGGGACGTCCTCGTCGACGCCACCGCGGAGCACGCCCGGTCGCTTGTCGACCTGGGCATGCGTCACGTTCTCGTGTGCGGGAGCACGGGTGAGGCCGGCTCGCTGACCCCGGATGAGCGGGTCGCCCTGATCGGTGCTGTCCGAAGGTCACTGCCGCGCGGCGTTCCGGTGCTGGCGGGTACCGGAGCAGCGAGCGCGGCCGCGGCGGCGGAGCTGACGGTGGCGGCTCGGGAGGCCGGAGCCGACGCCATCCTGGCGCTCTCGCCGCCCGGCTCCGAGCAGCTTGTCCGGTACTACGCCGCGGTGGTGGGGGCGGCGGGCGGCCTGCCCGTGCTCGCCTACCACTTCCCGGCGATGTCGGCGCCGGGGATCGAGCTCGAGGTTCTGCCCAGCCTGCCCGTCGCCGGTGTGAAGGACAGCAGTGGCGACCCCGAGCGGCTGGCGGCCGAGGTCGATGGCTGGGACGGCAGCGTCTTCGTCGGATCGACGAGGATCCTGCACCTGGCCCGGGCGCTGGGAGCCGCCGGTGCGATCCTCGGACTCGCGAACGCGGAGCCTGAGATCTGCCTGGCCGCGTTCGACGGCGACGCTGCAGCCGAGACGGCGCTCGCGGCATCCCGACGCCGTGAGGCCGAGCTCGGCTTTCCCGTGGGGGTCAAGCAGCTCACCGCTCGCCGGTTCGGTGTGAGCCCGGTGGCACGCCTCGAGCGGGGAGGGTCTCCGCCAGCCACTGCGAGGATCGCGACATGAACGACCCCACCGGCAGATCGGCAGGCCCCTCGGCCGAGAAGGAGACCAACCGGCTGGAGGCGTTCAGCGACGGGGTGATGGCCGTGATCATCACCATCATGGTGCTCGAGCTGAGGACGCCGGCGCTACGATTCTTTCTCATGACCCGCGTCTCTGCGGTGAGATTTTTTAAGATTAGTTAGTCGCGGCGGGGCGGGCGCACGGTAAAGAGCAATTCGCGGACGGGCGAGACTCCCAGATCGTCCTGCTTGACTTCCTTTTCCAGTTGCTGAGCTTTCTCCAGCTCAGCTTTGGACTGCTCATGATTCCCGGTGCCCCGGTACGCGGCACTGAGCGCGTAGCGGGCTTCGATCAGATCGGGCTTGTGCCGAAGCGCGACGTTGAGATGCTCGATCGCAGCGGTGTAATCCTTGCGCGTTAAGGCATTCCTGCCGGCGAGAGAGCGAATAAACGGGTCCTCCGGGCTCAACCGGACCGCCTCCAGGATGGCTTTCTTCACGCCCTCGGTGTCGTCCGGCGTTGCATGCAGCGTCGCCAGCGCCAGGTAGAAGTAAGCTGCCGGATCCCTGGCCCCCAGGGCGATCGCCGTCTCCAGCATCGCTTTGGCTTCTTCCGAAAAAAGACGGGCTTCCAAAATGATTCCGTGGAGGAGATAGGGAACGTCCCATTCCGGCCAGCGTGATTGCATGCGAGAGAGCACCTGCTTGGCTTTCTCGGGCTCCTTCATCAACTCCAGGACGATCGCATGAGTCAGCATGAGCTCCGGCACTTCCGGCACAAAGCTCTTGGCTTGCTGCAGGAGCTGCTCGGCCTGTTCGAATTGCTCGTGCTTGATCAGAAACAAGGCCGCCTGGAAATACAAATCGGCCCGCGTAGGCGCAGCCCGGAAGGCACGGTTCAGGGCTTCTGCCGCCTCCTTCACACGCCCGAGAGAGTCCAGAAGCTGAGCGCGCAGCAAGTAGTAGTCACCCTTCCGGTGATCAGGGGGAACGTTGTCGAGCACTTCGAGAGCCGGCGTCTCACCGGCGATGTGGGAAACCGCAATAGCCAGGTCCAGCCGAACCTCGCCGGTTGAAGACGGGGATCCCGCTGCCGCCTCGAGAAAGCGTCTCGCGGCTTCATATTGCTCGTACTCGAGCAGAGCTACTCCGCAGTCGGACAGGATCTTGCCGTCGGAAGTCTTGCCGGCAACCGTGTCGAAAATCACAAGCGCTGCGGCGGTGTCACCCTGGGCCAGCAAGGCTTTCCCCAAACGCACTTTCAGCCCCACATCCTCAGGGTTGGCGGCAATGCTTCTTTGCAAGGCGGTCACATTTTGGGCGCGCTGTTGCGCCGGAGAAAGACTGAGATAATCGAACAATCCGGCGCGCGCTCGCTGCCGCCCGGCGTCGGGCCCGATCTGCTTGAACCGGACCAGCATCGCCTCGGCTTCGTCTTTGCGGCCGGCTCTTCGCAGAGCCCGGCTGTAATGAATCAGAATGCGGGAGTCTTTTGGAGCCAGCTCCGCCGCACGGCCCAATACCTTGACGGCTTCAGCCGGCTGCTCGAGCAGCAGATGGCATTGTCCCAGCAGATCCAAAGCGAGCGCGTGATCCGGCGTCTGCCGCAAGATGTGTTTCAGGTCCTCCATCGCTTCCGCGGCCTGACCTGCCTCATAGTAAAGCGCCGCGCGGGCGTAGCGGGCTGGAAGGTGCTTGGGATCTACCTGCAGAGCCTTGGTCAGGCGTTCCAGCGCCTTATCTCTTTCGAATGTGATCCCGGCGAGCGCCAGCTTATACAGGCCGTCAACCTCATCCGGATGTTTCTGGACATACCATTCAAGATCTGGAAGCCCGCCCTTGAGCTTGCCGCTGCGTACAAGAGCGAACCCGCGTTCTCGCCGCGCGGTATCATCGTCAGGGCGGAGTTTGAGGTACCGGTCATAAGCCGAGGCGGTGTCGCCGTAAAAGCCAAGTTTTTCCGAGGTGTGCGCCAGCAATAACAGAACATCAAGACGATCCGGCGCCAGACGCTCGGCCTTCACCAAACAGCCCGCGGCCAGTTCATCTTTGCCGCGCTGGGCATAGACTTGCGCCAAGCCCACGAGACAGTCAACGTCATCAGCCCGCCGCCGGAGCGCTGCCTCAAAAACCTGCTCCGCGCGGTCGAGATGACCGGCCCGCATAGCAGCGAGCGCCAGGTTGTACAGCACATCCAGGTTCGCCGGTGCAGCCTCCAGGGCTTCGTTGAAGGCTTTTTCCGCCTGTTCGAATCGTTCCCATTTCACAAAGATCATGCCAATCGAAAAGGCCAGCCGGGAATCGCCGGATGCCTGCTTCACGAGCTCCGTCAGCAATGCTTCCGAACGTTCTTTCTTCCCGGCGAGGTAGAGAGCCTGGGCCCTCAAGAGCTGTGCCGCAGGCGTCATCTGCTCCGCGGCAGGCAGCCGATCCAGGAACCGCAACGCACCTTGGCCCTCTTTGGCGTCAACGCTCATTTGGGCCAGATGCAGGTTGGCGTTGGGGTGATGGGGATCCAAGGACACGACCCTCTGAAAGCTTGCCCGCGCGCGTTCCTGCAGGCCCTTGGCCAGGTAGTGGTTTCCCATGTTGTTGTGGAGCGCGGCCGAGCCCGGGGCCAACCGGAGGGCTTGCGTGTAACAGCGCTCCGCCTCGTCGAAGCGCTTCTGGGCATCCAACACGACACCCAGCATTCCCAGGGCGCGCACGTCGCCCGGACTGCTGCGGAGTATGGAACGCAGGGTCTCTCCAGCTTCCGCCATCTTGCCGGTTTGAAAGGCGGCGGCCGCCCGGTCGTAGACGGAATCTGAAACCTGGCTCTGCGCGAGACCGGACAGTGAAACAAGCAGGATGAAAGCGAAGCTCAGGACCATAAACTGCACAAAATGGAACCACAGATGAACACAGATCCGTGTTTATCCGTAATACTAAGCCGAAAATCCTTTGCCGGCAGGAAAGGATTTTTCTTCGCGTTTTCTTCGCGCTCTTCGCGGCTTCGCGGTGAATCCTGGGCTGGACTTTCACCGCGAAGGCGCGAAGCACGCGAAGAAAACGCGAAGGACTTGAGTTTGGTTGCGGCTATGTCGCGCCGTGTTCATCTGTAGTTTCGTTCGTTCTTGTGGAACTCGTGGCCAGTAAAACCGCCACGACTTTCCACGAATTTAACACGAATTAAATTCTTCACAGCTCAACCACACCCGATCGCTTCCCATTCCATCATTTTTGGATCCTACTCAGACCGCTTACCAGAGCTTTCCACGATGCGATGATAGCGGTTGGTGGTGAGCCCGGAAACCGTCTGTACCTGCCCGTTGGGCCATCGAATTTCCACCGACAAAGATTCTGGAGCGGGCCCCCGCCCGAGACCGAACACTATTCGCTTATCATGAGAGGCCAAATAGCTGCTGCCCCCTGTTACCCAGCGGACCATGGTTCGGCCGCCACTCGGCAGGGAAAGCCGCGCCCCGATTGCATCCCGATTACTGGCGGTGCCTTGAAGATCAAATCCGATCCATCGATTGGATTGCCCCTTGGTGTTCCGCAGAAGAACCGGCCGGTCGCCCAGACGCACAAACACCACATCGCTGTCTCCATCGTTGTCGAAGTCACCGGTCGCCATACCTCGCCCCGAATACCTGGTGCGGAAGGCCGGACCCGCTTCGGCCGATGCATCCCGAAAAACCGCATGCCCGTTGTTCTCCAGGAGCAGCGGCTGTTCCTGAAAGGTCACGTCCTTGCGCGTGAGCTCAATCACGTGATTGATGTGACCCGTGATAATGAGCACATCAAGGTCTCCGTCATTGTCGTAATCAAAGAAACGGACGCCCCAGCCGACGTAGAGTCTCGTGAACAGAGCCAGTCCGGAGCTCCGGGTCGCATCCTCAAACGGAAGGCGTCCCCGATTGAGGTGGAGCGAATGGTATTCGTCGTTAAAGTTCGTCACGATAATATCGGGCGACCCGTCGCCATCCACGTCGCCCGCATCCGCTCCCATGCCTGCCAGCGCCACTCCGTCCGGGTTATAGGCTACCTCCGCTTCGACGCCCGCGTCGCGAAACGTTCCGTGTTTTTGATTCAGCAAGAGCAAGCCGGGTGAGGCGTCCCGAGCGACGTACAGGTCTGCCCAGCCGTCATTGTTGAAATCCGCGCTGACCACGCCTAGCGCCCTGCCCACGAGATCGTGGATTCCAGCCTGCACAGTGACATCCTTGAAAGTCCCGTCCCGTTGATTGTGGTACAACACCGAAGCCTGCCCCGGATAGGCTCGTTGCGCGCAATACGTGGGTTCACCGTCATACTCGCATCGCTTGGGATCGTTAAAGGAGATCTCCGCGTAATTGCAGACGAACAAGTCCAGGTATCCGTCCCGATCATAATCAAACCAGGCCGCGCTGGCGGCCCATTTGCCGGCATTCTCCACTCCGGAGGCCTGGGTGACATTGCGAAAGGTCCCGTCTCCGTTGTTGTGAAACAACGCGGAAGCCGGATAACCGGTCACGTAAAGATCTTGAAACCCGTCATTGTCGTAATCGGCGGCCGCCACTCCCATACCGTAAAATGGCGTCGTCGCCACGCCGGCCTTGGCTGCCACGTCCTCAAAGCGTCCCTTACCCAGATTTCGATAAAGCCCGTGTCGAACCGGAGTTTGACTTTTGCCTTTGGGCGTCTCTCCGCCATTGACGAAAAACAGATCCAAAAGCCCGTCGGAATCGAAGTCGACAAACCCAACGCCCCCGGCGGTGGCTTCGATCAATAGCCGGTCGGGTGATTCCCCGTTGAAGTGCCTCCATTGAATTCCGGCACTGTCGGTAACATCTTCGAAGGTGTTCTCGGCGGGCCGGCCCGCAACAGCAAGGACGGACGAGCCTAAAATGCAGAGGAAAAGAGCGGCTCTCAAACCTCGAAACAAAACCATACGCTTTGTTGACGCGCAGCGCGGCTTCCAGCCGGCATCTCCTTTTGTTTACATACTCAGTGTCCCGTTGAGCGGGACGCT
>QHZE01000238.1:0-22746 GCA_003225335.1 Acidobacteriota bacterium | reverse complement strand
TTCGGCTTCCTTCAAGGCATGTCCCGCTCGTCCTTCAGGCTTTGATAAAGTTGGAATTCCTTCCCGGCGTCCTGTTGTCGTCCCAGACGGCGGAACGCTCTGGAAAGGGCGAAATGCACTTTGCCACTCTTCGGATCCAGGTCGGCCGCTCGCTTCAACAACTCCACTGCCTCCTGGACATTGCCTTTCACTAACGCAAGGCTCCCCAGTTGATAGAACGGTTCAGGCTGAGAATCATCCATCGAGATCGCTTTCTTCAACAGCGAAATCGCTCGACCCTCTGCCGCCCGGTTCCCCAGCTCCGCCATCTTCAGCGAGACACGAGCGTATTCTTGCAGGTGCTCCGGGTCTTTGGGAAACTCCTGGAGCCCATGCTCGAAGGTCGCCACGGCCTCTTCTGTCAAACCGGCTCCCCACTGGGCCACCGCCAGTCCCACGTTCGCATCCGCGGTCGAAGGATTGAGCTCACGGGCGCGCTGGTAAGATTGGACCGCATCCCGATAATACTCGAGCCGGGTCTCAACCAGCCCTTTGAGCTGATAGGCCCGGGAGGAGTCTGGAAATCGTTGGACGGCAACCTTCGCTACCTGGAGCGCGGCGGTTAGCTTACGGCGACGGCCCGCAAGGATCGTTCCCAGATCCAGATAGTATCCCTCCTTTTGAGGCTCCAGTTCGACCGCCCGCTCGAGTGCGCCGGCGGCGTCCTCGAATTGCCCCTGACGAAACTGACACCAGCCCAGGAGGCTGTAGATATCGCCGCTAGCCAGGCCTTGAGCCGTCAGCTCACTCAGCGTCTTCTGCGCCCCGGCATAACGCCGGGTCTGATACTGTATCCGAGCGATGGCGTAACCGAGCGAAGCTTTGTCGGCATACGAAGGCTGGATAGAAAGAAACAGGGCCTCGGCAGTGCCGTAGTCCTGGGCTGAAAAGGCCTCCTGGCCCGCCCAAAAAACGACCTTCGCATCCACTACTGCGCCGGAAATCTTGCCCAGAACCTTCCGGGCATCTTCTTGCCGCCCTAGTTTGTAATAAGAACGCGCCAGAGCCAATTGCGCTTCTGGACGTTGATCGACCAGCTCAGGCGCCTTGCTCAGCCATCTCGCAGCCGCCGAATAGTCCTTAAGATTCTCCGCCACCATTCCAGCCAATAGCAGGGCCGGCTTGTCATTTGAATTTATACTCAAGATGTATTCGAGATTCTTGTAAGCGTCGGGTAATTTTCCCAGTTGCCATTGAGTCGCCGCCAGGTGGCGACGCACCTCTACGTTGCCGGGATCAATCTTGACGGCCTTCTCAAAGTATGAACCGGCCTCTTGCAACTTGCGCTGCATGCCCAGGATGGAGCCTAAGGTCGCGAGAAAGAAGGGATCATCCGGAGCCAACTGTACTGCTTCTCGTAACTCGTGCTCGGCTGTTGACAGATCTCCGGCACGCGACGCCTCGATGCCTTTCTCGGCGTGTAACTGCGCCTCGGAGGAAGGTTTCTGAACGGTAAGAGCGAAATGCAAAGATGAAAAGCACGACAACGCACAAAGAACGAAAATCGCCAGACGAGATTTCAGTTGGGGCCTTAGGGCTCCTCTTCTCATGCTTGCCCGAGAAGCTGCGAAAAATCCCATTCGCTTTCCTCTGTGTCTCGGTGTCTCCGTGGCAAAAAGGCCTCATTGGGCACAGAGACGCGTTACGATCAGCTACTCGTGGTGAAGAGCAACCATCGGATCCACGTGCGATGCGCGCCGCGCGGGCAAATAGCCGGCCAGCGCGGCGACCGCGGCCAGGACAGTAACCGCGAACGCCGTTGTCGCCGGATCGTTCGGGGAAAGTCCGTAGAGCATGCTCGCAACCCATCGGCCGATGAGGCGCGCGATAAAAAATCCCGAGACAACTCCCATCAGAACGAGAGAGAACGCCTCGCGCAGAACCATGCCGGCGACATCCCCCCGTTTGGCGCCGAGCGCCATCCGAATTCCGATTTCATTGGTTCGACGAGCGACACTGAATGACATGATGCCGTAGAGCCCGATGCACGCTAGTAATAAAGCCAACCCGCCGAACAGAGTGGATGAAAAGGCGAAACGACGTTCGCGAGCGAGGATTTGTTTGACCTGTTCGTTTTGCGTCTTGACGTCAATCAGCGGGAGATTGGGATTGACCTGACGGACGGCTTCGCGAATCGCGGGAATCAAGGCGCCTGGATCACCCGTGGTCCGGACCTCGAAGTTCATCGAAGCGAAGTGGTATTGAAGATAGGGAAGGTACACGGTTGGCGGAATGTCTTCCCGCAGTGTCGCGCCTTTTGCGTCTCGCACAACACCCACAATTTCGATGTTGCCTATGCCGCCGGGCCGCCCACCAATCCGCTGCTCCAGCGGGTTTTTGTTCGGGTAGAACTTGCGCGCCAAGGCTTCGTTTACCAGCGCGACCTTTGGTGAGCTCCCGTCATCCCGCGAAGTCAACCCGCGGCCGAGAAGGACAGGCATTTCCATCGTTTCGAAAAAATTGGCGCGCACGACTTGCACTGAAACGGCCTCACCCGGCCGAGGGGAAAGCGAGCCGTCGCTGGACGTCGAGTTGCCGCCGAGAAGCGTCCAGTCCGAGAGTGTTGCCGACCGTACGCCAGGTATAGCCGAGATAAGCTCGACCAGCCGCTCGTACAGGTTTCTCAAGCGGCCGGTCTCGGCCCAGTAATCCGCATCCGGCGCATTCAGTCGTGGATCGACTCTGAACAACAGCAGGTTCTTGGGATTGAACCCGAGATCCGTACTGTGCAGATTGCGCAGAGTTCCAATAAACAGACCGGCGCCGATCAGAAGCACGAGAGACATTGCCACCTGGGCAATAAGCAAGCTCCTGCCGAGCCGGGATCGAATACCCAAGGTATGTGGCGCGCTGTCCTTTAAGGAAGGAATGAGATCGACGCGTATCGCGCGTACTGCGGGCGCCAACCCAATCACAATCGCGGTACTGAATGAGACTGCCGCTGTAAACGCGAGGACACGGCAGTCCAGAGTGAAATGGATCTCAAATAGAGACTGAATTAGATCTTTGCTCCAGATCACTACCACAACAGCGAGCGTTCCGCCGATCAGCGAGAGCAAAACGCTTTCTGTCACGAGCTGGCGGATAAGCCTCCAGGGCCTCGCGCCGAGAGCCAGCCGCATCGCAATCTCCTTCTGCCGGGTCGCCGTGCGGGCAACCAGCAAATTCGTCACATTGGCGCATACGATACAGAGCAGAATCCCGGCGATCGTGACCAGAATCGTGAGAGACCGCCGTTCCTCCGGAGCGAGGTACAGGCTCCCCTGGCTGCCCGGGACCACTCTTAAATGAGGCGTGTCGCGGCGTTCCAGGATTTCCCTAGCCGGGTTCGGCCCCATCAGTTGCTGCTGGTTCACGAAGTCACCGCTAACCTGAGGCTGATTGGCGGAGGCGCTGGAACGGAAAAGTGCCAGATAAGAATCCCAACCTTCCATTGCGCTCTGTTGAAAACCACCTTCCAGATTCGCCCGAATCTGTTCCGCTTTCATACCCGGCTTTGCGCGGCCCATGATCACCAGCCACCAACTGACCGGATTATTCAAGATCGACGCGTCTCCAATCAGTCGCGGCTCCATGGCCAATGGGATGGAGAGTTGCGGCGAGAACGACGAGCCGGCTCGGAACGCTCCGGAAAACCCTCGAGGAGCAATCCCGACGATGGTGACAGGAACCCTGCCGTTCACGTTGATGGATTTCCCGACGATGGTCGGATCCAGTCCAAAGCGGCGCTGCCAGTAATCATGACTCATCACCGCGACGGGCGCGGCGCCTTCCCTGTCATCGTCGACAGCAATCGTCCGGCCCAAAGCGGCCGGGACACCCAGACCGGTGAAATAGTTGCCGGAAACGAATTGGCCGGAGGCGATTTCAGCCTGGCCGTCGATAACGACGTTGAATCGGTCTACGGAGCCGAAGGCGAATACATCCGAAAGCGTTTGGTTCGCAGCGCGCATGCGCTCGTACGTGAGATTGGAGAAGGCTCTCTGCAAGGTGAGGCCCGTCGCATCATCTCTTGGAGAGAATCCGTACGTCCTCCATTCCGCTAACATGTGGTTGGCACCGGAAACCCACATCAGACGGACGAGTTGCTCGGGATTTTTGACAGGAAGAGTTCTGAATAACTCCCGGTCGACGACGCTGAACAGTGCCGTGTTCGCGCCGATCCCGAGTGCGAGCGACAGCACGGCCACGGCAGTCCAGCCTTTGCTCTGGAGCAGCATCCTGGCGCCATAGCGCAGATCCTGGAACATTTCTTCCTCCAGACGGCGAGGCTGCATCGCCAGCGCATCCCAAATCGAGCTCACGCTGAGGCGCAGAAGACTTCGTCGAGTATTCCAATCGGATCGCCGCCACCGTCGAAGCAGCGATTCTCGATGATGAAGCTCAGCTTCCCACTCTTGCTTCCACTCCGACCGGAACCGGCGAGGAACGATCCGGCCAACGGCTGAGACAAACCAGAGGTGCGGTCTGAACCGGTTGCTCATGCCCTTCCTCGCGAGGGTCTTGTTCGAAGCGCCCTGCGCTGCTGTTGATCGAGGAGGCGATACCGCTTGACGGCCTCGGCCAGCGCCTCCGCCCCAACATCGGTCACTTCGTAATACTTGCGCGGCGGGCGCAACTCGCGTTGCGCGATCTCATGCTTTTCCCATTTAGAAAGGACATAACCCATGTCTTCCAGACGCCGTAGCGCTGGATAAACAGTGCCGCCCGGAAGCCCGGTCATGTCCATGATGTCGAATCCGTATTGATAGCCGTTCGCAACAGCCTGAAGGATCACTGTCGCTGAAAATGAAAGATAACTCTTGCCCATCATTCCTCCGAGGAAGCCGGAATTCAGTATTTTTCTATCTATATAGTTCGCTATATAGATAGTGTCAAGAAATATTTTTTCGGGATCCGATCAGAAAATGGATACGGGAACAGAATAGAATGGAGCCTAGATAAGGACCCCGAAGGGATCCAGCAGGTCAGCCACAGAGGCACAGAGAAATCCAGGATGGAGGCGAAAACAGTCTTTCCACCTTCTTCGATCTCTGTGGCTATTCTCAGTTTCCACGGGCGGGACGCCCGTGCCACGAGAAACCTTGTGCCCACCAAGTAGGACTACAGGCGCAGCAGGACGGCCGAGGCAGGCAGGCCGGTTGCGCGCGCGATCGCTTCCGCGTAGAGTGTCACCTGGCGCTGATACACTTTGATTCCACGGGCAAGCTCCCGGTCCGTTTTGAAATCGACCACGATCCAGCGGCCGGATTCCTCGAATGCCAGGTCGATCACGCCTTCGACAAGCGCTCCGTCGTCTTCGCGCAAGGTGACAGGGGTCTCGCGACGGCAGCGCCCGAGCCTGCCGGCCTCGCGCGCGCGTTCCAGCAGCGAATGGCGCAGCGCATCCGACACGGCGGAAAACGCCGCCTGGGCCTCCTCTTCCGTCGCTCCCAGAATGCGCGCCTGAAGCCTCGTTGTGGCAAGGATCCGGTCAGGACCTGCATCCAGCGGAACACTTGCGAGAACGGCATGGACGAGGCTGCCGAAGCGGGGACCGGCGGGCCGCCGCACACCCCGCGAAAGATCCAGAACCTGGACATCCCGAGCGGTTTCCTCCGGTCGTTCTGACATGGCGGCCCATTCGGTGGCCGTGCGCACGCGCAGGCTCGGCTGCGACCCTCGCGCCACTGCCGTATCGTGATCCTGCCGCCACTGCCGGTGCGCTTCCAGGTCGGCCTCGACGACGGTGCGTGGAGCGTCCTTGCTGATCAACTCCGTCTGCCTCAAACCAAAGGGAGGCGCGGCTCCGAGGGAAAGCCTCCCGGGGTCCCACCAGACCACACCGTACCCGCGCTCGTTGCCGGCGCCGAATCGGTGCAGTCCGGGCTGGACGTTCCCGGGCCCCGGCAGCTCTGCCCCGCGACGCTCCAGGACACTGTCGTCTCCGAATTCCGGGCAGCCCGTTGGCCTCTCCGGTGAACGCCGGCGCTCGGCCGGGGGATAGATCGCAGCGTCCAGCGCGGAGAGCCACCTCTCCTCGTAGGATCCTTGATGCGGTCCATCCCCTAAACCCGGAACGACCAGCAGATCGCGGGCGCGGGTTGCGGCGACGTATGCCAGTCGAATGCCCTCGGCCCGGTCGCGCTCGATCTCAAGGTCTTCCTGCTCGAGCAGGTCCGCGGGCGACCATCCGGCGATCCGAAGGGAGCAGAGCTTTCGCTCCGGATCGATGTGGCGGGCGGCCCGGTTGTGCGCGAGGGTGGCCGTCGAGTCGGCCAGGACGACAACCGGAAACTCCAGCCCCTTGGCCCTGTGTACGGTCATGATACGCACTCCGTCACTCCCTTCCTCGAGAATCGGCGCCTCGCCGGCGACGCCGTTCCCGGCGTCCTCGCGCAACCGCTCGATGAAGCCGCGGAACGAAATGCCGCCGGACTCTTCGTACCTGCGGGCCATTTCCGCGATGTGCAGCACGTTCGCGAGCGCTTGCTCGCCCGACGGGCGCAGCGCGAATCCAGCGTAGGCGCGCGTCGCTACCAGGAGACGCGCGACTGTTTCGGCCACCGGAATGTAGTTGCGGGAACGGTGCAGCGCCCCCAGGAGCTCCAGCACCGGGGGAATGAGCTGGAGCTGCTCCGCCATTTCCCCCTTGGAAATCCGGAACGGATGCAGCCGGCCGAACCGGTGCCGGTACTCCAACAGCGCCGCATCGGGGACTGCGAACAAGGATCCTCTGAGGGTGGCGAAGACCGAGAGCTCATCGTCCGGCCACTCGATCGCCGAGAGTGCGGCTCTCATGGCCTCGACTTCTTCCCGCTGGTGAAAAGACCGGCCGCCGACGAGGAGGTGCGGAATCCCTCGCGCTTCCAAGGCCTGGACGTAGTCCCGCGTGATGTCGCTCCCGAACTTTTCGAAGCGGCGGAAGAGGATGCATATATGCCGCGCGGCGAGAGGAACGCGTGATTCCCGGCCGTTGCCATGGCCCCCTGTGGCGGCGAAACGCTCGGTGACCTTCCAACCGCTGTCGCTGATCAGCCAGGCGACCAAAGCGCCAACGGCGTCGGGGAGCGATTTTTCTATAGCCGTGAACGTCACACCGCGGCTGCCGTAAGGGAAAGGCACCGGAAGGGCAATCACCGCCGGCTGATCGGTGGGATCCGTCCGGTTGGGGAGAAGGTCAATATAATCGGCCTGGAGCGTGCGCAGGTCCCCTTTCATCTGGGGAGCGAACGCCGCGTTGACCAGGTTCTGTATCGAAGGGACGGCGCGAAAGCTCGTCTTGAGATAGACCAGGCCCGCGCCGCGCGACACGAGGAGATCCCGGACTTGCTGATAGGTCCCGACGTCCGCCCGGCGGAACCTGTAAATCGACTGCTTGGGATCCCCAACAATGAAAAGCTTGCCTGGGGCGGGACGAGCCTCGCGCCAGCTTCTGACGCGCGGTTCGTCCGCCGACAGAAGGAGAAGGATTTCCGCCTGCAAAGGATCGGTGTCCTGGAACTCATCGACCAGGATGTGGGTGAAGCGCCTCTGGAACTCGGCCCGGACGTGATCGTGGTCGCGCACCAGATCGCGGGCCCGGACCAGAAGGTCCACGAAATCCAGCCGGCCCAATCGCTCCTTGAGCTGCTCGTAGCGATCGATGCTTTCGCGGAGCTCCTCGTGCAGCAGGGCGGCGAGGTCCGCGTCAGCCGCGCGCGCGAACGATGCGAGCGCGCCGGTCAACGGCGCATGCGCCGCCAGTGTATCTTTGCGGCGCGCGGTCCCGCGCCAGTTGGAATCATAACCCTGGCGCGGTTTCGCGAAGCCGCGGTCCTGAGCCAGCTCGACCAACCTGGCTTCGATTCCGTCATAGTCGCGAGACCGCACCCTCTCTGCGTTCCGGACAGTATCGCTCACCTGCCGGCCCTTCCAGGTATCGTGGTAAAAAGTGTCTTTGGGGTTGGTGCAGGTACGGGTCATGTCCGCGAAGTCGTGGACCTGATTCACCAAAAGGTCCATCTCGTTGTTGCGCGCCCAGGACGAGTCGCGGCGCCAGGGAGCCGGGAAGTCGCGCCACGCGGCAAGCTCCCAGCCCGCCCTCCGGAGTCTTGCCACGGGGCCCTCATCGTCATCGAACCGGGACACGCGCCGGAGCGAGCGGCGCACGCCTTCAGGAGGATCTTCGAGCTTTTGCTGCAGCCAGAGATCAAAGGCTTGCCTGTAGATCCTTTCGGCCTCCGGCTCCGGAAGGACCTGGAAGCGCGGATCGACTCGAGCTTCCACCGGCCGTTCGCGCAGCAGGTCGGCACAAAAGCCGTGGATCGTGCTGACGCGCGCCTCTTCCAGGTGGGCCAGGGCCTGCTCGAGGTGCGAACGCCGCTCGTCGCCCGCGTTCGCGGCGCGCGCCGCTTCCAGCTCGACCCGCAATCGCAGCTTGAGCTCGCCGGCCGCCTTCTCCGTGAACGTCACCGCGACAATTCTGTCGATGGCGGCGCGCCCTTCGGCGACCAGATTCACGATCCGCCGTACGAGCTCGCTCGTCTTCCCGGTGCCCGCGGCCGCCTCCACGATCAAGGTCTCGTCGAGCGCCGCGCGTATCCTCTGTCGTCCCTCCTCGTCGGCCACGCGTGTCATGGCAGTAACACCTCAGTTCGCTTCCCCGGGGAGCAGGCTTCCGGCAAAGTCGGCAATTTCTTGAAAAATGACAAATGATAAATGACCAATGACAGATGACAAATCCCGCGGACAGGCCGCCCCGTCTATTTGTCATTTATCATTGGTCATTTGTCATTGATCATTTGAGCGGCACAACTAAGGCTCATGGCAAGCACCTCAGCTTCATCAGGTCGTCGAGCGGGCCCGACTCCTTCCTCGACGCGCGCCGTTCTTCGTTCGGTCCGCAGACCTCTCGAAAGTCGCACCACTCGCAGGCGCGCTCGCGCGGGGCTGGCGGCAAAAAGCTATTCTCGATGGCGCGGTCCACAATTTCGAGCACCTGGATGCCCCACTGCCGGGCCGGTTTGTTCATCGGCACGGTGCGTTCGGTAAAGCCTCCGGTCGAGGTGCAGTAGTACAGGCGAGATTCGACGACCGGCTGTCCCAGAGCGGCCTCGGCCGACAGGCCGTACAGGACGGGCTGGAGCACTTCTCCGCGGCCGACAACCATACCCTCTTCCGTTCGGTTCTTTCCGGTCTTGTGATCGGTGACACGCAGCTCGCTTCCCCCGCGGCGGCGCTCGATCAGGTCGATGATTCCGTGCAGCTTCCAGCCCCCTTCCAGGATCACGGGTTCGAGCCGGCTCTCGGGGTCCATGTCCCGTTGCGCTTTGAAGCCGAAGCCGAACTCGAAGCGCGTAGGCTCCCACTCGCCTCCGCTCATGGCCGCGTGGGCAAGCCAGCCGCGAAGGTCGGCGCGGATCGACTCGACTTCGTCGTCCCAAACGCGCTCGATGGCCGGCGCGAGTTTCTCGCGGTACTCGGCGGCGACGTGGTCGAGCGTTTCGTCGAGCACCGGCGTGACGCCGGTGAGATTGTCGAGACGGACCGGCAGGGCTTTGCGGCGCTTCAGCTCGCGCATCAGATCCGCCTGCACCCGGTGGAACAGGTGCCCGCGGGTCAGCGGATCCATCTGTTCGAGCGGGGCGGGCTCCTCGCGTGGCTCGAGCCGGTATATGCCCGAGAGCAGGAACTGGTACGGGCAGACCGCGAATTTCTGGAGCGCCGAGACCGAATAGGGCCGGGCGCGCAGCCGATGGCCCGCGAGCGCCTCCCGGACTCCCTCCGACGGCTGGCAAAGACCGTCGAAGCCCGACCATTTCTTCATGTGCCAGCGCGCGTGACGCGTGCGCAGAGAGCGGCCCAGCTCGGGGCTGAGCTCGAGGAGATACCGCGCCCGCCCCTTCACCTCACTCGGCCGTGGATGGCGTAACAGGGGACCAAGCACCGCAAGGGCATGCTCCATTTCGTCAATCGCCAGCGCCGGGCTGGGAGGAGCCGGCCAGGCCAGCCGGGCCTCTGCCACTTTGAAGGCCTGCTGTTCGAGCTGCTTGTGATCCGGGACGCGCCCGGTTATGGCGCGCTGGACATCCAGCGCGTAGAAGGACGGGACGCGCGGCCGCGATTCGTTCAGCTCCATCCGGGGGTAGGAGAGACAAACTCGGGACGCGGCAGCGCCCACGGCCAGTCTCAGGCGCAGGCGCTCGCGGTCCGCGCGCCGATCCTGGGTCTCCAGATCCGGCCCCAGCTGAACCCGGAATGTATCGAGCAGGAGCGGGTCCTCGCGCGGTTTCTGTGGAAAGATCCGCTCGGCGAGCCCCGGAACGAAAAGCACTTCAAACGAGCGCCCGCGAATCTGGTCCGGAGTCGAGACGAAGACGCGGCCGAAGCGCCGCGCCGGAGGCGGTTCCTCGACCAGGGTCAAACGCTCGGCCAGCACGTCGCACACTTCTTCGAGCGGCACCGGACCGACTGCCGCCATGGGGCGCATCTCGGCGAGAACGGACAGCACGCGTTCCGGACGGCGCAGCACCATGGGCGCGAGGCGCTCGAGGTGCTGAAGCCACGTCCCCCACGGCGCGGTTGCCGGAAATGCGGCCAGTTCCTCGATAACGGGCACTGCGAAAGCCCGGAGGTGACTCAGGTTTTCGAGATCGCGCGCGACCGCTCGGGCGCGAGCCGAGTCCGGTTCCTCCCCTTCGAGCTCCGCGAGCTTGACCCGCAATTCGCCGGCCAGGCCGTCCAGCCTTCGCTTCCAACGGTCCTGTCCGCCGATGACGGCTGCCTCCACGATCAGGTGCTCCCAGTTCCAGGGCGCCCGGAGGGTTCCCGAGACTACGGGAGATTCGCCCGTTTCCCTTTCACCTGGCGAAGGAGCCGTTCCGGAAGCGGCGCGGGCGGGCGGCGCGCCCTCGGCAGGGGCGCCGGCGACGCCCAGCGTTTCGTCTTCGGCAGCCACCCAGACGTCGCGATCGCGCGGCGGTCTCCCCGATTCGTCAAGCTGCGGGACCTGGCCGAGCGACAGGTACTCCGCGAAGCGCCGGGCGGAAAGGCGCTCGACCGCGCAGGCCAGCAAGGCGAGGAAGGCCCGCCCGGACGGGTCGGGAACTGTGGTCCCGCGAGCGAAATACATGGGAACACCGGCGCGGCGCAGGGCGCTTTCGAGCAGGCCCGAGTAAAGCTCGGGAGCGCGCAGGAGAATACAAATGCGGTCGAACGGAACGCCGCGGCGCCCTTCTTCGAGAATGCGCCGCGCGATTTCGACGCACTCTCGCCCTTCGCCCGGCGCCGAGAAAAACACGACCTCCTGCGGATCTTGCGCTGTCTCGCCCGCGGCGGGCTCCGTCAGCGAAAAAAGAAATGTTTGTAAACGGACAAGCGCCTGAAGGGCCGGCGCGGGACCATCGGTGTGAAGCCGGCATCCCGGGATGCTTTCCAGCGCTGCGCGGCTCGGGGCGTCCCCCGCGGGAACGGTGGCCAGAACCTCGGAGGCCGCTTCGGCAACGAGCCTCACGAAGTCCCTTTCGGCGGCGGATTCAATGGGAACATCGAGGAGGAGAACCGGCCACGCGGCGAAGAAAGGAGCCTGTTCGTTCCGGAGAGCCTCCATGGCCGCGCGGAAGAGAGCCGCCCGGTCCGCGAGGGAGCTTTCCGTCAATTGCCGGTCGAAGCGGTCTGCGAGCTTCTGGAGATCGCGGCCGACCCGCTCGAGTCCGGATAGGGAAGCAGGTTGGACGCCCGACGTCCGGAGGTCGTGGACCGTGGAAGCCAGCGAACGGGCGAACCCAGGCGATCGCGCCACAGGAGCGAAGTACTCAAGACGCTCTCCTTCGAGCACTTCGAATGTCGCTCGGGCCGCCAGCGCCTCAGCCGCAAGGGACGTGGCGGGAGCGGCGCCTTGTTCCGCGAGCTCGCCCAACGCGAGACGCGCGGCGAGTTGAGTCAGGCTGAACCGGTGCAGGCCGAACGTCGCTCCGCGCCGGATGGACACTTCACGCGCGAAATCGTCGGCAGCCTCCCGCGCCGCCCCGACAAGGAGCACCTCGGTGGCGGGCTCGAAAGACTCAACGAATCCCGCAGCCGCTTCGAGGCGCCTGACCGCGCTCGCCGATTCGAGAATCTTCACCGTTCCCATACTTTTTTGTCGGCTGTTGTATCAGTAAACTGCCAAAAAATGAAACCACAGATGAACACGGTGCAGCCCCGCCGCAACCAAAAAAATCTCACCACGAAAGACGCGAAGAATCGCAAAGGATTTCTTCGCGTCTTCGTGGTGAAACAAGATGCCTGCGCTCCCGGGAGAACGCCCTCTCCGTGGTGAAATCTGGGTCATTTCCTCTTCTCGATCAGAAAACAGGAGTACCCAGGGCCTTCGCGTGTTCGTTACGGCCCTTTCGCATCGCCGACTCTGGAAGCCGAGCGCTGAAAGTCGCCCACCATTCTGCGCAGGCTGCGCAGAGACTCGAGGAGGCTTGGTTCCCTGAGATCTACCAGACCCACTGTGTGATTCTGAGGGTGTATGAAGTTATAGATGCGGCGCGCGATACTGTGCGCGCCATTGGCAAGCTGGATCGCATTTTCCACAGGCGGAGCAGGGCGGCGCGCGGACGGGGGATCCTCGGACGCTCGGGAGCGCTTGCCGGCCTTCGGGAGGGCACGTGCGAGGTTGTCTGCCAACCTCTCCGCCAGCTTCTCAACACCCTGCGCGTGTGCCAGGCAAGCCGCCGCGGCGCGGGAACTGAGCGCCGGTTCCGCAGAAGACCCGAAGGCTGCCTCGGCCAGTTCAGGAAGATCGCCCGCGTATCTGTTCATCTTCCTTTCCCATTCCAGGGTTTGCTCCGCGAACATCATGATCCGCTGCTTGAGGAAGAACTCCGTGTCGTGCTCTCCGGGTGGTGGCCTCACCGTGAACCCTCCCGCGGATCCTGAGTTGCGCTGGAAGGGATCCTGCAGGTATTCACGGATTTCCGTGTTGTTCCACAAGCTGGGCGGGGGATCCTTGTCCTCAGGGGATTTCTTTTCCGGATTCAGTCGCGTGACGTAAACCGCCACGGTGTAAGACGCGCGCAGCGGTTCGATCAATTCCAGAAACTTCCCGTAACTCTTCTCATCCTCGACCAGGCACCAAACCTCCATCGTGTCTTTACGGAGGCTGAACACCGCATCCACCCCCTGGCAGAGCTCTGTTTCATGGAAGCGCAGCCATGCTTCGCGCAGGGCTCGAGGAACTTCCGCAGGAGCGCACCGTGCGGCTCGAGGGCCGAGAGGCAGAGAAATCAGCACACCGAGAAAAAGCGTCGCAAACTTGATGTATTCTGCCCTAGCCGCTGCTTTCACAGTTTTTGACTCAATTACCATTCTTGGCACTCTCTTTGCGCACTTCGCGTCTTCGCGGTGAATGCTGGTTGCTTACCGCGAAGGACGCTAAGAAAACGCAAAGGACCTCCGGTAAATCCGTGTCCTACAAGTTGCTCTTACGTTATCGTGCTTACGAACATGTGTGCTTAGATACTTTCTTCCGACGAAGGTCGCAACCGTGGACTCTCCGAAGCACGCCGCCCTTCCGAAAACCGGCGCTGGAAAAATACGAAACTCAAGGCGCTTACCGACAGGACTGCGGCGGCCAGCACGAACATGAACGGGTAGCCTGCCCGATCCGCAAAAGCGCCCCAGATTGGAGGTCCCACAAACATTCCCAGAGCAGAGGCCGAGATGTACAAACTCATTGCCTGCCCTGCATGCAAAGGATGAAATCGTTCCGCCGCAATCGAACTGAGGCTGGGATAGTAGATCCCATGAACCATACCGCAAACCAAGCCCAGGCCCGCGAGCTGCCAGTTGAAGGCCGCATCCGGGATCAAACCCAGGCTCAGGCCGTAGGCCACCAGGCTGAGAATTCCCCACAGGCGTCGCGGACCTGAGTCGAGCCTGTGGCTGATGCCAAGCCTCGTCAGTACGGCTCCCAGTGCATATCCGAGCCCGAAAGCCGAAACCGCGCCCGGGCCTATTCCGCGCACGGCAGGCGCGAGAAAGCTGTTCCAGGAAGAGAAAGAAAATCCAAAGAACACAGAAAGGGCGAGAACCGATCTGAGCCCGGGAAGGCTCGCACGAAGCGACTCCGAGAACGGTTGCGGCGAGCGACCTTGGGGAGCCAACGGGCCCGGCAACCGAGTCAGAATTACGGCAATGGCCGCGCAAATGACGGGGATCGACACGAATATGACCTTGAATCCCCAGCGGTAAACAAACCACTCGGACAGCATGGGCCCAACGCCCATCATGACGAAGCCAGGCAGCCCGTAATAGCCCATCATGCGTCCGCGCAGATGCAGCGGAACCGACTTGACCAGCTGCATCAAAGCTCCGGCGAAAATCATTCCAGCTCCCGCCGCATGAAGGATGCGCGCGAGCAAGATCATCGCGGGAACCGAAAGCGCCGCGAGATAACAAAAGCCGCCAAGGAAAGCAACAGCAGTTCCGGCCAGAGCCGTCGGGACGTTGCCATAGCGATCGGCGAGCCGGCCTGCCAGAATTTGAAACAACAAGTTCACAAGGTAGTAAACCCCGATGGCCCAACCGATTCCTTGCGAAGGCCAGTGTCTCTCCTCCAGAAAGTTCGGAAGCAGCAAGAGCACCCAGGTGGCCAGACTCAGCAGGGCGCTGATCGCAAGGTAAGCGTAGAGACGGATGGATTCCGTCGATGAGTCTGGCGTCCGTTCCATACAGCCTGAAAAAAATACCACACTATTCTGTTTTATCGGCAGTCTGCATCCGACGAATACGCCACGAATTTTCCCGGCGCAGCGGAGCCGCGACCAAAAAAATCTCACCACGAAGACACGAAGACGCAAAGAAATCCTTTGCGATTCTTCGCGTCTTCGCCTCTTCGTGGTGAACAGGATCCGGGCACACCGGAAAACTGCTTGACTTCGCTTGGCGGCCCGGTGCTTATTCGTATCCCGGTATGAAAGCGCTGGCGATATTTCCGGAAAAGAAAGATATCCGCATCATTCAGGTGCCGGAGCCAAAGCTGGATTCTCCCGATCAGGTACTCATCCATCCACTGGAAGTCGGGATTTGCGGCACCGATCGCGGCCTGGCCCGCTTCGAATTCGGGACCCCTCCGCCCGGCCTGGATTATCTGGTGGCCGGTCACGAAACCATAGGGGAGGTTGTTGAAGCCGGAAAAAACGTCGAGGGGTTTCGCAAAGGGGACCTTGTGGTGCCGACCGTCCGGCGTCCCTGCGGTGAGGCGCGCTGCCTTCCCTGCCGGATCGAGGAGTCGGACATGTGTTTTACCGGCCGCTTTACCGAGCGAGGCATCAAGTCCGCCGGCGGTTATATGACGGAGTTGATCGCCGAGCACCCAGCTTATCTGACGCGTATCCCCGCCGGACTTCGCTCCGTGGGGGTCCTGTTGGAACCGCTCAGTATCATAGAGAAGGCTTTGAAGCAGCTGGAGGAAATTCAGGAAAGGCTGCCCTGGAAGTGTCCTCCCGGCACAAGGGGAGGAAAATACGGCTGCCGTTCGGCTCTGGTGCTCGGAGCCGGGCCGGTAGGTTTTCTGGCAGCCATTTCACTTGCGAATATGGGCATGAAAACCTATCTCGCGAGCAGGAATGACCCCGAGGACCCCAAGATCCGGGTTCTTGAGAGGGCGGGAATCACCTACTTCTGCAGCAGGCAGAGATCCCCGCAGGAGATAGCCGAGCGCATCGGGAACATCGACGTCGTCCTGGAAGCTGCCGGCAGCTCGGAACTGAGTTTTGAATACCTTCCGATTCTTGGAGTCAACGGTATCTACATAATGACCGGCGTTCCGGGACAGGGGAACACTTTGAGCGTCAACGGCGACGACATCATGCGCCGGATAGTCGTGTATAACCAGGTAGTCCTGGGCGTGGTGAATGCCAACCTCAGCGCATTCCGTCGCGGCGTGGAACACCTCGCCGCTTTTTGCGAAAAGGTTCCCGAATCGATGGAAGCGATCATCACGGCGAGGGTGCCCTTGGAGAGCTACGCCGGCTACCTGATGCAAAAACAAAGGGGGGAAATCAAGTCCGTTCTGTCCCTCTGACGCACTCCAATGCGAAGGGGTCGAGGGGCAAAGGGGAAGGCGGCAAATCAAGGCCGCTCGTTGTCCCCCCTTTGCCCCTCGACCCCGCTGCCCCTTTGCCCCTTTGGTCCCTATGACCGTAATGTCCTCGACGGAACCCCCCGCGATTGATATCCAGGTAGGCATGAGCCAACCCTGGACCCACTACTTCGAGGTTTCCATGACGGTTACCGGTATTGTGAGGGAATACCTGGACCTTGTCATGCCCGTGTGGACGCCTGGCTCTTATATGATCCGGGAGTTTTCGCGCCACGTTCGCGATTTCGCCGCCACGAAGGAATCGGGCGAAAAGCTGGCCTGGGAAAAGACAAACAAGAACGTTTGGCGCGTGTATTCGAAGAAGGAACCCAGGGTGCTTGTGCAGTACCGTGTCTATGCGTTCGAACGGTCTGTCAGGACGAGTTTCCTGGATGACAGCCACGCATACATTAACGGAGCCAGTGTCTTCATGTATGTCGATGGCCTTCCCCACCATCCCATTCACCTCAAGATCGTCCCGTATCCCGGATGGACCCGGATCTCGACCGGCCTCGATCCGGTTCGCGGCAACCCCGGGACCTTTTTTGCGCCGGATTTCGATGCTCTGGCAGACAGTCCTGTTGAAGTGGGAAACCACCAGGTTCTGGAGTTCAAGTTTCAGGAGATCCCTCACTTTATTTCGCTTTACGGGGATGGCAACCATGACGCCGGGCGGCTCCTCAGTGATTTCCACAAAATCGTCGAGGCGGCGGTCTCCATAGTGGGCGAGATCCCCTACAGGCATTACACCTTTCTCATCCAATTGCTGCCCGAAGGAGGCGGTGGTCTGGAGCACATCAACTCTGCCTCAATCCACGTCTCGCGCTGGACCTTCAGGCCCGAGGGAAGCTATCGCAAATTTCTCAGCCTTGTCGCACACGAGTACTTCCATCTCTGGAATGTCAAGCGCATCCGGCCTCAAGGTCTCGGCCCCTTCGACTACACCCGCGAAACCTACACGCGCTTACTCTGGGTCTCCGAGGGTTTCACCGAGTACTATGCCAACCAGATACTCCGGCGGTCCGGACTCATCACTGCCGAGCGGTATCTGGAGGACCTTTCCGGGACCATCCAGGAGTTTCGCGAAACTCCCGGCCGGCTGGTGGGGTCTCCTATTACATGAAAGGGGAACTGATTGCCCTGGTCATGGATCTCGAGATCCGCCAGCATACCGCCGGGGCGAAGTCTCTGGATGACGTGATGCGGCTCCTGTACGCAAAGTATTACAAGAAGTCGCAACGCGGCTTCACGGACTGGGAATTTCGCAAAGCCTGCGAGGAGATAGCCGGCGCGGCGCTGTGTGAAATCCTCGATTGCTACGCCTACGGAACGGTAGAAATGGATTTTGCCCGCTACCTCGATCACGCCGGCCTCAAGTTCGCAGGCCCGGAAAGGGAAACCGCGAAAGGGTATCTGGGGATCCACACAAAAGCCATCGAGGGACGGGTTGTCATTATCCGGGTTACGGAAGGCTCTCCGGCTTATGACCAGGGCCTCAACGTAAACGACGAGTTGATCGCAGTGGACGGGTATCGCGTCGAGTTGGACAGTCTTGCAGCCCGGGTCGAAGAGACGGAACCCGGGTCGCGCCTTGAAATCACGGTGGCCCGCGCGGAAAAGCTGCGAACCATTCCTGTCATACTCGGAGCGAAAGAGGTGACAGAGTCCAAGATCGTTCGCATCTCGAATCCGACGGCCGCGCAGAAGCAGCTTTACGAGTCCTGGCTTCTGGCCCCATGGGACCCGCCACAAAAGGATTGCCACAAAGACGCAGAGAGCACGAACAAATGACCAATGACAAATGAAGGATGAGGGATTTGTAGATTCGTTCCTCGCGTACAATTTGTCATTTTTCATTTGCCATTGGTCATTTGTCATTTTTCAATTCCGTCTCTGTAGGCGGCCGGTGCTCTCCATCGCTCAAATAGAGACTATGATTTTCACGCGAACATGGTTCCTGCTTATCCTGCTTCCAGGCATCGCGGCAGCGCAGGAGCTGAAGATCTTGCCGCAACCAAAGGAAGTCAAGGCTACCAGGGAAGCTTTCCCGGCAGACACGAAAGTTCGGATCTTCATACGCGATCCAAAGAACAGCGAAAGCGAAATTATCGTGCGGAGCCTCCAGGAGGACGTCAAACTCGCCCTCGACGCCTCCTGGAAAGTGGAAGACCTCAAGCAGTGGAATTCGAAGTCGCGATCGGTCGTGCTGGGTCTTCTGGAAGGCAATGCCGACGTAACCAGAATCCTAAAAGCGCGGAAAGTGGCGGTTCCGAAAGTTGAGGATCCGGAGGGATACTTCCTTCACGTTTCGCGAGACCAGGTTACGGTCCTGGGCAAGACCAACCCGGGGCTGTTTTACGGCGTGCAGACGCTGCGCCAGATGATCATGCCGCAGAGCGGCGGCGGCTATGCGATTCCCGGCGTTGAGATCCGGGACTGGCCTTCCATGCGCTATCGAGGCCTGCACGATGACATCAGCCGCGGCCCCATTCCCAAAACGGAATTCATCAGGAGCCAGATACGGCGGGCGGCCGAATACAAGATGAACATCTGGTCTCTCTACATCGAACATGTGTTCGACTATCAGAACCATCCCTTGATCGGTCCCAAAGGAGGCGCTCTTACCCGAGAGGAAGTACAGGAGCTCGTCACATACGCGAGGAAGTTTTACGTCGATCTCATTCCCGAGCAGCAGGCGTTCGGGCATCTGCACCACGTCTTGAAGTACGAAAAATACAACGAGCTGGCGGAAACGCCTCACGGGCATGTGCTGACCCCCACCAATGAGAAGAGCTACGATCTGGTGCGCCAGCTCTACTCCGAGCTCGTCCCGCTGTTCCCCAGCAAGTTCTTCCACATCGGCTCAGACGAAACCGTCGAGCTCGGACAGGGGAAGACGAAAAAACTGGCGGACGAGATAGGAATCGGCAAGGTTTATTTCAATCACATCCAGAAGGTCGCTGAAATCATGAAGCCTTACAACAAAAGGCTCATGTTCTGGGGAGACATTGCAATGCGCTACCCGGAGCTCCTGCAGACCCTTCCGAAAGACATGATCGTGATGAGCTGGGTGTACGATCCTCTTTCCGACTTTGTTTCCTACTTGAAGCCGTTCCGCGACGCCGGGCTCGACGTGATGGTGTGCCCCGGAGCCAGCAACTGGAGCCGTACTTCTCCCAACCTGGATGTGGCCTTGCGCAACATCCAGGGCTTTGTGCGCGACGGGCAAAAGTACGGCGCTCTGGGAATGTTCAACACGACGTGGGATGACGATGGGGAAGCGCTGTTCAACATGACGTGGTTTCCGGTGGTTTTTGGAGCCTCAGCCGCATGGCAGCCCGGGGAATCCGGCATCGATGAATTCAAGGCGCGCTTCGACTGGGCCTTTTACCGCAATACCGACGGCGCTCTCGCCCGAGCCATGGAATCGCTCAGCAGGGCACATACCCTCCTTTCCTCTAAAAACGTCGGTGATGCGAGTGATGGGCTCTTCTGGCTGGATCCGTTCTCAGAGCGCGGGGCCAAACTGACGCAACAAATGTCGCCCGTATTGAGGGATCTCAGGCTTGCGGCCGAGGAGGCCCTCGAAACCTTCTATACAAAAGCCAGGACCGTCAAGAAAAACGGGGACACCATTCCGTACTATGTGTTTGCAGCCAAGAGAACCGACTACCTGGGGATGAAGTTTCAGTTCGCAGAAGAAATGAGCAAGGCCTATTGGGACGCCTATCAGAACCTGGGCGACCGGCGGCGGGTCACACGCACCCTGCGAAACTTCATCACGATTAACGGTCCGGCTTACGACTTGAGAGATCACCTCGGGGATCTCAAAACCGCATACCGAGACCTCTGGCTGGCGGAAAACCGGCCTTATTGGTTGGAGAGCGTTCTGGTGAAGTACGACAGCCTGCAGCAGAAATTCAGCGACCGCGCCCTCTCGGTCATCCAGTGGCTGAATTATTTCAATGAAAAGGGAGCTCTCCCGCCGCCGGAAACCCTTGGCTTCTTTCTCAAGAACTAGCCTGACACCTTTCAAGGGCTCCGTCAAAGTCCTCCGAAAGCTAACGCGCTGAGCGCGATAGCCCCCTCCGCTAATCCGGGTAATTAAGTTGATAGCTTTTGCTTGACAACCAGGGATTTTAGAGTAAGATACTGCCCGGTGTCGGCTAGTAAGACATCCTGATCGCGTGCTCCCAGGCTCCTTTCCAAGCTCATGCTCCCGGTCGGCACCTGTATGCATTTTTTGGTACTTCTTTAGCCCCGTCGGAGGCAGGTGGGGCCCGTAATAATTGAGTCAAACCTCCTTGAAAAGCCCACATCCCGCCTCCAGGATGTGGGCTTTTTTGTTTTGGGGGCCTCTAGCATGATCATCTCCATGAAACCCGAGGCTACAACGGAACAGATCGAACACGTTTGCGAAAAGATTCGTTCGTACGGGTACATTCCGCATCCAATCTACGGGGAGACACGCACGGTCATAGGAGCCGTGGGGAGCGGGAACAACCGCGCGGCGTTGCAGGCCCTGGAAGGGGCTCCGGGCGTCGAGAGCGTTGTCGCGATTCGGCAACCTTTCAAGCTGGTAGGGCGGGAGCTCAAACCGCAAAAGAGCACCATCCGGGTCGGCGAAGTGGTTCTTGGCAGCCATCAATTCGTTGTAATTGCAGGGCCCTGCTCGGTCGAAAGCAGAGAGCAGATCGTTGCGACGGCCCGTGCGGTTCGCGCCGCCGGTGCAACGATCCTGCGGGGCGGGGCTTACAAGCCGCGCACCTCGCCGTATGATTTCCAGGGCTTGGAAGAGGAGGGATTGAAGCTGCTCGCCGAAGCCCGGGAAACGACGGGGATGAGGGTCTGTACGGAGGTAATGACGCCGGAGCAGGTAGAGCTTGTGGAACGCTACACGGATATCCTTCAGGTTGGCGCCCGCAACATGCAGAACTTCGCGCTCCTGAAGAGACTGGGCAAAGCGGCCAAGCCAGTTCTTCTGAAGCGTGGGCTTTCCGCAACGATCAAGGAGTTTCTCATGTCGGCCGAATACATCGTGTCGCAAGGGAACCCCCAGGTGATTCTGTGCGAGCGCGGCATCCGCACTTTTGAGACCATGACGCGCAATACGCTCGACATTGCGGCCGTTCCCCTGCTCAACGAGATCAGCCATCTTCCGGTGGTCGTGGACCCTAGCCACGCCACGGGCAAGCGTTCCCTGGTCGCACCGATGGCGAAGGCGGCCGTTGCCGCAGGCGCGGACGGCCTGATCGTGGAGGTGCACCCAAACCCCGAGGAGGCGTGGTCCGACGGCGCTCAGTCTCTGACTTTCCAGGAGTTCGAACTTGTGATGGAGGGTGTGAAGAAGTACCTCCCCCTGGAGCAAAAGCACCTGTAGATCGCGCAGCCTTCACCACGAAGACGCGAAGGACACGGAGGCTCACGGAGTTGGCTCAGAGTACGAGGCGAATGCCTTCTTTGAGCACAGCAACATTGAAATTGATGAGCAACCCAACTCGAAGACCGGAGAGCCTTAGATAGGTCAGCAATTGAGCTTCGTGAACCTTTTGTAAAGCATCCACCGCTTTAAGTTCGATGACTACTTTTCCCGCTACTACAAAATCAAGGCGGTAGCTACAGTCGACCTGTATGCCTTCATACTCAATGGGCAGGGATACTTCACGTTCGAATGGGACATTTCGCAGCGATAATTCCCTGGCCGGCAGGCTTGATAAGCTGATTCCAGGAGCCCTGGACCTACCCTTCGATGCACTTCGATTGCCGCTCCGATAATCTGCGCGGTGAGGGCCTCTTCATGGAGCATTGTCGCATCTCCATGAAGTAATGTTTCCGATTCGCCCGGCGAATTTCACCTGAACTCAAAAATATCTTTCTCCGTGAGCCTCCGTGTCCTCCGTGTCCTCCGTGGTGAATCAGAGTCCACTAGGTCCTCTTGCTGCGAACAAAGTTCACAAAATGGTCAAATTTCGTTCATGGCGCTCATGCTGCAATCATCTCGCGTTCCATGAAGCCATCAATCGCTCGTTCAAGCTGACGCCACGCTGTCGCCAGTTTGGAGCGTGCAGCCACGTCTTCAGGTAGCCTGAGATCAAGCGCGGTCAGGCCGGGGGCAAGCACGCGACCGAATGCTTTAGTGAACAACACCGCTATCTTGCGACCATGGCTCGTGAGCTGATACCGGTGCGAGTGCGGGACCTTCACGATGAGCCCCTTGCGCTTGAGTCGACGTAAGTCATACGTGGCCTGTCGGCAGGTGTAGGACGCCTGCAAAAGGGCACGGACACGCTCGACAAGCTGATGGTTCCTGAATCCTACGATCAAATGGCAGAAGCTGGTCAAAGCCGCTAGGACTGCCATTACTCGTGGATCGCCAAAGTGAAGTCCTGCGGCATACAGACCGTCGTCCGTAGTAGACGGTCGGGTCACCCGATCGAAGGTGGCCACATCAGGGGCTGGCTGAGCGTCTGCGGCTTCGGCGTCGCAGAGACGCCGGTTGGCGGATTCGCCAACTGCCCGGAGGGCATGCCAGTTCTCGGCGCAGACACGACGACCGATTTCGAAGTCATCGGTATTACAGATGACCGTTTCGGTCCGTAGGGCCCGCCCCTCTT
>QHZE01000304.1 GCA_003225335.1 Acidobacteriota bacterium | reverse complement strand
GGCGTGCTGGACAAGATAGTCGGCGGATGGCAGATCGCCGGACTGGGCAACATCCGGACTAGCTACTGGACGTTGCCGACCGACATTTATCCGACTGCCGGCAAGAACGTCGAAGTTTACGGGTACAAGTACCCGATTCAGGACTGCCGCAGCGGCGTCTGCTATCCGGGCTATCTGTGGTGGAACGGCTATATCCCTGCAAACCGCATCAACAGCGTCGACGCCAATGGAAGACCGAATGGCGTGATGGGCGTCCCCACGGATTTCAAACCGGCGGCGCAGCCGCTGATCCCGGCTGGTTCGACCGCGCTGCCGCCCAATGCTCCCGCCAATACGGTGGTCAGCCAGTTCTGGGACACCAACAGCGTCTGGGTCCCGCTGAGCAACGGCACCGTTCAGCGCGTAATCTTTAACGACAACCTGCACCCGTGGCGCAACCAGTACATGCCTGGCGTACGTCAATGGTTTCAGGACGCATCGCTGTTCAAGTTCATCAAGATCACCGAACAGATGTCGCTCCGGGTCAACGTCGACTTCTTCAACGTGTTCAACCATCCGAACAACCCGACCGAAATCGGTGGAGATGGAGTGCTGTTGACGCGCAACTCCGGCAGCGCCGCCAGAGTGACCCAGGTGGGGCTGCGGCTGATATGGTGATACCCGGTACCGGCATGAAGTGGTTCCTGCAGATTGTATTCGTTTTCGGCATGGCCGCGGGCACGGCGGCCGCGCAGGTCTCGTTCAGCAACGAACTGTATCCGGTTCTCGAGAAGGCCGGTTGCCGCAACTGCCACAATCCAGAGGGAGTCGCTTCTGCAACCCGCCTGTGGTTTCCCGAAGAGGGCTCGCCAGAGGACCGCATAGAGGCATTCGGGAGATCACTCGTCGAAGTCGTGGATCGGAAGGCGCCGGAACGGTCCCTGCTGGCGCTGAAGCCTGTGAACCGGATTTCGCACACGGGTGGGGAGCGAATCGCGAAGGGCAGCCCGGAGGAAGCCCTTCTGCGGGCCTGGGTGCAGTATCTGGCAACGCTGGCAGGAGACGAGCTGGCCGGTGCGCTCGAATACCGCACGAGGGAGGCTGCCGGACACGGCGTCGCGCCGAAGGTCGTGCTGCGGCGGCTTACCCATAGCCAGTACAACAACTCCGTTGGGGACTTGCTGCAGGACCACACGCAGCCCGCCAATGAGTTTCCGTCTGAGGACTATGTCGACGGTTTCAAGAACCAGTACCAGGCGCTCTCGGTGTCGCCGCTGCAGGCGGAAGCTTACGCGCTCGCCGCGGAGAAGCTGGCGGCGAACGCTTTTCGCCGCGGCGATTCGCGCGGCCTCATCCCCTGCAAGCCGGCTGGCGAGGATGACAGCGCGTGCCGCGTGAAGTTCATCCAGGTCTTCGGCCGCAGGGCTTTCCGCCGGCCGCTGGAACCGGAAGAGGTCAAACGTCATGAAGCATTGTTCCGGAAGCAGAAGACGTTTCTCCAAGGTGCGCAGGCAGTCATCGAAGCGATGCTCCAGTCGCCCAGCTTCATCTTCTGGATGGACCAGACGCCGAACCCGAACTGGAGGCCGTACGCGAAGGCCTCAGCACTCTCCTATTTCCTCTGGAACACGACACCCGACGAAACGCTGCTGGACAGCGCTGCCAACGGCGAGCTGAGCACGCCGGAGGGAGTCGAGCGAGTCGCACGCCGGATGTTGGACAATCCCAAGGCGCGGGACGGCCTGGACGAATTCGTCTCGCAGTGGATGCGCTTCGACCGCGTCCAGACAGCCTCGCGCGAGCGGCGTCTGTACCCGCTGTTCAACGCGGATCTGGCGCGCGCGATGACCGAGGAGACCCGGCGCTTCATCGGCGAGCTGGTGTGGAACGGCGGCAACTTCATGGAGGTCTTTACCGCGGGCTACAGCTTCATCAATTCCGATCTGGCGGCGGTTTACAAGGTCAGCCCGCCTGCCCGCGACTTCGATCGTGTCGAGTTCCCTGCCGGCTCAGAGCGGAGCGGCATTCTGGGACACGCGTCGTTCCTGGCGCTGACAAGCAAGCCGGAAGATACGGCGCCGACAGGCCGCGGCCTTTTCATCCGGGAGCAGTTTCTGTGTCAAAAGGTCCCGCCGCCCCCGCCCGGAGTGGACACGAATCTGCCGCCGGTGGAAGAATCGAAGCCCGTGACGAACCGGCAGCGTCTCGCGGCCCACACCACCAGCCAGATGTGCATGGGATGCCACAACCTCATCGATCCCGTGGGATTCGGGTTCGAGAAATTCGACGCCATCGGCATGCGGCGCGAGAAGCATAAGTTGCTGTTCTTTCAGCCGGGCGCCTCGGTGGCGGCGCAGAAAGCTGCGCCCAAGGAAGTGGAACTCGAGATTGATACCAGGGCCTGGGTCGCGGGGCTTCCCGGCTCCGACTTTACAAGCCCGCGTGAGCTGGGCCAATTGCTGGCGCGGTCGCCGCAGTGCCAGGAGTGCGTGGTGAAACAAGTCTTTCGTTACATGGCAGGCCGCCAGGACACTGCTGTCGACCGGCCGACGATCGCCGGGGCGCTCGAGGAGTTCAGAAAATCCGGATTCCGTTTCCCCGAGCTGATGGTATTTCTGGTAAAGTGGAAAGACGGGCGAGTCACAGGAGGTGAAAATGCCGCACGTAATTACCAGCCGCGCTAGGTTGTCGCGCCGGACATTCCTGAAAGGCCTTACGGCCGCGCACGCGTCGGTCGTGGTCGGGCTTCCACCTCTGGTGTCGATGTTCAATTCGCATGGTACTGCCTACGCCGCGGACGTAGCGGCGAAGAGGACTCTTGCGGGCGCGATTGATAAACGCTACGTGCTCTGGTTCAACGGAAACGGAATTCCGGAGCGATACTGGATACCGACCAGGGATGGCGCCGACTATGATCTGACACCCTGCCTGGCGCCGATCGCGAAGCTGCGCGACGACACGCTCGTCCTGAGCGGCCTCGATAACACCTTCGGCGGCAACGGCCATCCGCAGGCACTGTCCGCGCTGATGACTTGCACACCGCTGACGGGCAACACTCCCGCCGGGCCGTCGGTGGATCAGCTCATCGCGCGCAACATCGGCAACAACTCGCGGTTTCGCTCGCTCCAGATCGGCGTCTCACAGGAGTCCTTCGGCGGCGTCGTACAGAAGAATATGACCTGGGCGGGGCCCAACCGCCCCCTGCCGCCCGAAGAGATTCCGCACCGGCTGTTCGATCGCGTCTTCGGGGTGAAGGACCAGGGCTGGATTGACCACAAGGCCACCATTCTGGATGCTGTTCGCCAGGACGCAATTCTTTTGCGCAAGAACCTACCGAAGGAAGACGAGCAGCGGCTGGACGAGCACCTGTCGTCCATCCGCGACCTAGAGCGCGCCATCGCCTCGCTGCCTCCCGAATATCAGAACGTCGCCGAACCGGAAGAGGATTTCGACATGAAGGATTGGCCGCGCATCGCCAAGATCCAGAGCGACCTGCTGGCGTATGCGCTCGCGGCCGGCCAGACGCGGGTGGCCAGTTACATGTTGACCAAGTGTCAGGGACTGGCGCGATTTCCGTGGCTCGGCCACACTGCCGCGCGCCATCACGATTACACTCACAAGGACGGTAAGGCGCCCGGGGAGAAGGGCGCCGAAGGCCAGCGCATTCTGCGCGACATCTGCCGCTGGCACGTGGAGGAGTTCGCCTACCTGGTGGCGAAGCTAAAGTCGATTCCGGAAGGCGCTGGGACGCTGCTGGATAACACCGTGCTGGTGTTTGTTCACGAGCACGCCGAGGCCGGCCCGCACAAGAGCAACGGAATGATTGCGCTGCTGGCGGGCAGCAGAGATAAACTCGCCCTGGGCCGCCATATCAAAATTACCGGCACCGTCGGTGACCTTTACCAAACGCTCGCCGGCAACGTGCTGGGGGCGAGTGGCGTAAAGATTCCCACCGCCAGCCGCACGCTCACCGAAATTCTGGTCTGATTACACAACCGAAGCCGCGAGCGTAAGCGAGCGATGCCTGGGCCGTGCCCCGGCGGCACCGCTCCTTTACTGGTGCGACTCGGCAGACTTGGCAGTGAGCGCCAGAATCGCCAGTGCGGGCTTTGCTTTGCGCAGGGCCTCAACACCGGCCGGGGTGACCTGTGTGTCCTGAAGATCGAGATACTTCAAGCTTTTCCAGTTCACTAACTCGGTGGCCGCGGCGTCATCGATTCGCCGGCAGCCCTCGAGCCCCAGTCTCTCGACTTTATCCAGCGCGCTGAGGATGCGCAGTCCGGAGCCGCCGATGCTCGAATGTCCCAGCTTGAGCACGCGCAACTCCTTCAGCTCGGCGATTGCGTGGATCGCTTCTTCCGGAATTCCCGGCCCACCCCTGTTGCCCGCCATGTCCGGCGGTACGGGACGCGCGCCACTGAGGTCGAGTGACGTGAGTGTGGGCAGCATCCGCAGAATCCCCAGAGCCTTGTAGGTCAGCCGTCCGCGGCCCAGAGCCAGCTCTTTGAGGCCGACGAGGGTGATCAGGTGTTCTAGACCGTTATCGGTGACCGAAGTTTGCGCGATGTCTAGCGCCTCCAGGCCCGTGAGTTTTCCTACGAGCGCCAGCGTGCCGTCCGAGATCCTGGTGCCTCGCACATTCAGGCGTTTCAGGTGTTTCCAGTCTCGTATGGCGGTCATTCCCTGGTCGGTAATCCATTCGGCGTAGAAGAGGCTCAGGTCTCGGATCTTTGGCGCGGGTTTCAGCCGGAGCAGCCCCTCGTCAGTGACACGCGTATGCGAGAGATCCAGCGTATCCAGGTACGGTAATTCGGCCAGACGAGTCATCTCGTCGCCATCATTGATCCAGCTTCCCCGGAGGTTGACGGTGACAATCCTGTTTGCCGCATCGCGTTCCACCTTGCCGCCAAGCCTCTCGATCCAGTCAGTGCCCTCCGCAGCGAGCGAGAGCCCGGCAGCAGCAAACATGATCAGCAGAGAAGGCCTAGTCATAGCCGTTTCGCTCATGTCCTGGGAGCACGCCTGGGCGGCTGTCCGGAGGGTTCATCGTAGACAATCCGGCACCGCGGCAGCGCGGAGCGCAATGCCTCGTATCCAGTCTTGCTGATGCGAGTGTGGTAGAGATCCAACGAGCGAAGAGAGGTGAGAGTGCGCAGGATTTCGACTGCCGCGTCCGTGATGTTGGTATTGTCCAGGCTGAGTTCTGTCAGCTTGGGCAGTTGCTTCAGCGGCTCGAGACCTTTGTCGGTAACCGCAGTGTAGTCCAGCCTGAGCGATTGCAGGGTGGGGATGGCGGCCAACGCGGCAACGCCTTGATCGGTAACGCGCGTGCGGATCACTTC
>QHZE01000303.1 GCA_003225335.1 Acidobacteriota bacterium | reverse complement strand
TATCTCAAGTTGTTCAAGAAGATCTACGCTCCTTTGACCGCAGCGATCCTGGCACCATTTCCCGGCGACCTGACGCTCGCGGTCGACCGGATCAGCCGCTTGGACAAACTCTATCTGGCCGTCACAACCGCCCTCGACAACCTCCTCGACGGCATCGGCCTCAAAGCGGCATGAATTTCGCCGCACCGTGCAGCGGAACTGACCTCGCATTACACGTCCACAGTCGATCCACTCTTGCACCCAGATAAGATTGGCAGTGTCTTTCATAGATACAAACCACTAACAGTTCGGGCAACGCTCCAAAAAAACATCCGCAAAGCCACAAATCCGATCTGCCCACCCGGAAGGTACTGCTTCTTGAGGCCTGGATTCGCACTTCAAACGGGAACGAAATTCTCGTTAGGTGGCAAATAACGGGTCTAATACAGGCTCGGCCTTATTCTCTTTCACCTCCAAATGCAGCCATGGGCCTCTCGATTGAGCCAGGGCCAAGCCGCACATATTAGGCAGCAAGAGCCAAAGCGCGTGGGGTAGCAGTCTTTTCATATGTGAATTCCTCCTGCATGCCTTGAACGCAAACTGATCAGAGAAAGTTCAAATTGCGATAGGCTATTTCGCAAGGCAGGAGTATTGCGCTGACAAGCTGCTGCATGGCGAAGCAGCGGAAACAGCCTTCACGAAGCACTCCTGCGGGATTATACGGAACCTCGGTGGTAGGGGTTAATTACGGGGGGACCCTCCCAGCGATCCGAAGCCAACAAAGAACCACGGTGCCACGAGACACAGAGACGCACGGAGATCGTCATCAATTCTCCGCGGATCTCCGTGTCCTTCCATGGGAAGGTCAGTACTTGTCAAGCGCGACGTGGCGCTGTCGGCGTCGCCGCAGCGGTGACGCTGCATTCTTCCATTCTGTGAGCCCCACGGATTAATCATGCTGCTGTACCCTCGCTTTGTAGAGCATTCCTCGTAGGGAGGGCGGTTGGAGACACTCCCCCTTCCCCACCTCCTCTCCTCCCCGCTTTCCCAAGGCCCCGAAAAGCCCCCACTTGGCCTTGGGGTTTTTCGGGGCCGTAGTAAAGGAAAAGACGGCCCACGCAAGCACAGTGCCAAACGCTTTTTGTTTGGCGCTGTGCTTGCACGGGCCCCCCGCTTCCCGAGAGACTGGCTGAAAACTGCGATCGCTGTCTCTGGCAACCGGCACTCGAAAAAAAAAGGCCTCTGCGAAGGGTGCGAAAAAATCTAGCTAAGCTAGCTCAGCTACGACTCCCGGACGAGGCCCCGCTGTACCATGTGGTCCAAAATTAAGCGCGCATTCTCTTCGGCAGAATGCACAAGCGTTCCCAATGTGATCTCTGCAGAAAGCGGAGGTTCATACGGATCATCAATGCCGGTGAAGCCACGGATCTCGCCGCGCCGCGCTTTGGCATATAGGCCCTTCGGGTCGCGCCGTTCACAGGTTTCCAAAGGTGTATCCACGAATACCTCGAAGAAGCACTCGGGCCCAACCATGTTCCGGATTTCGTCGCGCGTGTCCCGATATGGACTGACCGCCGCGCATACCGCTACGCCTCCATGGCGCACGATCTCCGAAGCCACGAACCCGATGCGTCGGACGTTGGTGTTTCGATCTTCACGGCTGAAGCCGAGCTCTCTGGAGAGATTTGTGCGCACTACATCGCCGTCAAGCAGCGTCACATGGCGTCCGTGTTCGAGCAGCAGGACGCTAAGTATTTCTGCCGTCGTTGTCTTGCCCGCCCCGCTCAATCCGGTGAACCAAACACAAAGGCCCTGGGCCTCCCGGTCCGCCTTCCGAAGCAAACAAGCGTAGTTCTCCAGGACTGTGACCAAATCCGGGGAATGCGGCCCCAGGGCTTTCTCTAGAATCGCGAGACACTGCTGATAGAGTATCCCGGCTTCTGCGTACTTACCCTGGTTGTAGAACAGCAACGCGAGGTCATTCAGGGTTCTGGCCACATGGGGATGCTCTGGCGCGAGCGCCTTCTCCCGAATTGCCAGCGAGCGTCTGTAGAGGGGCTCGGCCTCGGCGTATCTGCCCTGGTTCTGGTACAACTCCGCCAGCTTGTTGAGGCTCAGGGCTACATGGCGATGCTCTGGTCCGAGCGCCTTCTCCCGAATTGCCAGCGAGCGCCTGTAGAGTGACTCAGCGTCGGCACCAAATCGTATCCGATCCGGCAAGATCAAAGAGGGCGCTTGAGGCAACGGCAACCATCAGTTTTTTTGATTGGAAATGGTATTGCGATCCTGCCTAACGGAAGGAGTCTCGTAAGCTATCGCTTGCCTTACACACCAACAGCGCTTAACGCGATGACTTCCGCCTCAAGGAAGAGAGGCCCCTTGGGGTAACACGTCGCAAGTTCGTAGCTCCCCCCCTCAATCCTCTATCGTCAATTCACGCCGTTTTCCAACAGTGTGTTGCCGACACCCTCTGGTTTACTGCGAATGCCGCGCAATTCCACCGGAAGTCCCTCAATCGCGGTGGGATGACAATGAGAACGCGGTTGGCCGTGTGATGCATTTCGATACCTCAGCCTGTAGACGGTTCCGCCCTTGTTCTTTGCTTCGAGAACGGTTCCCTTTTGGTAAACTGTTTTTGCGAGCCACTTTGTTCTTTCTCCTTTCGTGGCTCGCCTTTCTGCTTGGCTGTGCCCGCGGCAGATTCATTTGCTGCTTTGCTCGAGGCACTACTTGTGTGCGCTGGTTCCGCAGGGAACGTGGCGTCGGGCTCGACCGATTTTACTTGGAGAATCTTGGAACGTAAGACGGCGTTGCCCTTAACGACCGGCAACTCGACCTAGAGGTCGTTCCCCGAGTTGTCTGAAAAACTGATTGAGCGATTGCGCGCATCACCCCGTACCGCTAATTCCGGTCGCGGGACTAATACGGCATGTGTCGTTCCTCGCACGGCAAGTTAAGCAACCTGCCAAATTGTTGGCCCGCGCTGATCCCGTAATCGGCATCGTTGCGATTGGTGCGCGCGATCAAAATATCCGGCGTGCCGTCTTTGCCGACCAGATAGATACGCTCGTGTGGGCCGCTCCTCACATCCGGATCCGGAGAGCCAGACATCATCTCCACGCGAACGGCATTGAATTGATCCAGTGAGAACCTTCCCGACGGCCCAGGAAGTCGGAGGCCATAGATCTTGCTGGGTTTGACGACAATCTCGTGTGCCGTAATCGTGCCGACTGAGCCAGCCTGGAACTTGAAGATGCGAACACCGAAAAACAAGATCACGGCCCCAGTGAAGGCAAGCGCTAGCGCGGCGGCGTTGTTGTGCGAGAACAGGAGAGAGTACACGATGCCGGGGACAACGATGATGACCTCCAGGCCGACCATGCCTTTCAGGAGCAGCCTGAAGACTCGGGACGTGTCGAATTCATATGGCAGCGTGATTGGCAAGCCGACATGCTCCTCACTGACCTCTAATCCTACGATGGTAGCGTGGCACCTGCAACCGTGAGAACGATGGAAAGCCCGCGACAACGACTGTACAACGCTTGTCCCCGCGCGGCTCCATATAAGATCCGTTTCCGGACAGCTGTGGGAATGCGGGTGTAAGGTCGCGCCGTTCCCATCGTGGGCAAGCGGATAGGCGGAATAAGCCGGCGGATAGGTAGAAACCAGGCTTATTAGCTTATTCGACCTATGCGCTGCAGATAGCCGCTGTTCGCGCGATTGGCTACATCCGGAGACGCAGCCCGCACGCTGCTCGAAAGCGGGCAATGCCCATGACCTGGAGCGCCCGGGTTGCCCAGAGGGCCCTGCTCTCGTCCCGGGGATGTAGACTGCCGGGCGATGAACTGGGCGTGAGCAGGGTTGGGAACCGTGATCGGCAACCGCAGCTCGCCGGCGGCCGCGCCGAGGTGCTTGTAAAAACTTGAGACGGAGGAGATCCTTCGATTGAGTGTCTTCGGCGCCGCGTCGCGGGTAACGAGATCGTCGCGGAAGGCGTGAACAACCTTGATCGTGGCCAGGATTCGAAGCGATTGCCGGCGCGTCACCCATATCTCAAAGCAACTGGCTAGGGAAAACAAAAGGTCTTCAACGCGCCGGCGCACGGCGCCAGTGACGTTTCCCCCGAGGACCGGCGGCGGGAGATTTTTATTTGGGACTGCGGGAAGTTTAGTCGTCATAGTGGCGTGTCGATTCCGCTAAGTGTTGAGAATTTGGAAATGGCCCAGGCTGGCCTGGTGCGAGATCTCTTGTCCTAGAGCAACCTGGCGCAAACTTTTTGTCGTTTCCTTATATCTCCCGTTCTTACACTCTCTAGAGACGTCCTTCTCCGCAATACATTCAGGTAGGCTTTGTTTCCCTTGGTAAGGAAGGCATTCATGGACATTGAGGATGACCGGAGGCAACTTGGTAGACTACCCCCAAACGATTCTGGGGTACATTTAGGGCCCGGACGATCCGCGTCCGACAACCTCGGCCAGGTAACTCATTAAAGCAGACGTCAGGCGGTTGACCAGGGATCTAAGGGACGCTCAAATTGGCACGTATTTTACTTGATTGACCATTTCTTCCGCTTCGGTGCATTCAATCAGTGTGGCGAGTTCCTTAAATGGCATTACCGATGGCGGGGTCTTCGGGCACAATGATGACACTTGTCATTGGCGCACCAGCCCGGATGCGATCGTAAGCATACTTCGGAACGGTATTAACATCGTGAGTCACCAGAATCCGCTGCTGTTCCGCCGCCCACGCAAGCAGCGGTGAATCTTTGGAACCTGCCAGCTCGGTTTCCTGGACGATCACGTAATCGAGACGTTCGATTTGGCGTTTGAGACCGCGCAGAATACGCTGGTCGAAGTTTTCGTCAATCAAGATCCGCAGCATGCAAGAAGAATCTATGGGGACCTGATGAGTTTCGCACGACGGGCGCGAATCCGGGCCTTGAAGCCGGAGGTGTCTTGTTGGCTTTCGATTTCGTGCCTGATGGTTTCAGCCTCCGCTCGCCTCATCTTAAGATAGGCTTCGACCTCAGCCTCATGCTCAAGGTAGTAGGCGATGGCTCCATAGATTTGCCGTAGCGAGATCGAAGGGAAACTGTCTTGGATCTGCTCGGCGGTTGCACCCTTTTGAAATGCGCCGACGAGCGTATCCAGCGTGACACGAGAGCCGGGTATTCGGACCGTACCGTCTGCTTCTTGAACGAGTGGCGTTGTCTGTGTGAGCGAAAGCTCCACCATAATGTCTCAAGATGCCTATCCACTTCGCTCTCGTAGCCACAACATGTTGTGGTTCAGGCCGTGCTTCCCGCCGTGAGGCGCGTGCAAGGGACCCAATCGACTTCCACGAC
>QHZE01000302.1 GCA_003225335.1 Acidobacteriota bacterium | reverse complement strand
GTGGGCTGGGGAACCTATGGTTTCAAGGCCGGCCCGGTTGCCGGATATCGAGTTGCGGAGTTGATTGACACGGGGGAGACCCCTGAACTGATTCGCCCATTCGCGCTGTCCAGGTTCAGTGAAAAACGCTTGGTCGGCGAGAAAGCCGCCGACGAGGTCTCTTCATAAAAATTGAATCCATGAATAATCTGTGTACTTTGTGGTTTGGTTGAAGTCCAGTGGCGCACGGCTTTGATCCTATCACGCTGCAAGTCTCCTCACGAGCGCGTCCCTCCGGAAAAAACCCTTCAGCGTCATGGACGAAGAACAGGAGGCGGTCCGCTGAGGCGCTGCCACCCCCCATCATCGAATCGCACTGGATCTGGCTCAAACTTCGATGTGCCCGGAATTATTGCGGCCGCGGGCGCTGGTACGCCCGGCGACCTTCCTCATACAGGTCCCCGCCCACGACGTCGTTTACGACGATTACGGGGAAATCCTTGACGAACAGGCGACGGATGGCTTCGGCATCCAGATCCTCGTATGCGATGAGCTCCGCAGACAGCACGCAGTCGGCGATCATGGCGGCCGTTCCTTCCACTGCGCCGAAGTAGACGCACTTATACTTCTGCATGGCGGTGCGGACCTCCTCCGAGCGCCGGCCTTTACCAATCATCCCCTTCAACCCGCGCTCGATTAGAAGCGGCGCGTACGGATCCATCCGGCTGGCTGTGGTCGGCCCTGCGGAGCCGATGGGACGGCCGGGCTTAGCCGGAGTTGGACCGACGTAGTAGACAATCTGTCCGGCAGGATCGAACGGTGGGTCGCCGCCGGCGCTAACCGTCTCCCACATGCGCTTGTGCGCAGCGTCACGAGCGGTGTAGAGAGCCCCCGACACGTAGACCAAGTCTCCGATACGCAACTTGACGACCTCGTTGTCCGACAGCGGGGTGTGGAGATCGATCCGATGCTTTTCCGTCATAGGGCCACCTCCTTGCCTCGATGGGAGTGGCAATCGATGTTCACGGCAACGGGGAAGCTGGCGATGTGGGTTGCGAACGATTCAACATGTATGCCCAGGATAGTGATGCGCCCGCCGTAGCCCGCGGGTCCGATGCCGAGGTCGTTGATCCGCTCCATCAGTTCGTCCTCGAGCTGAGCCAGCGCCGGGTCAAGATTCGGCTTTCCGATCGGCCAGATAAGCGCCTTCTGAGCAAGCAAGGCGGCCTGAGCAAACGGGCCTCCAATTCCCACTCCTATGACCATAGGGGGGCTTGCGTTCGGTCCGGCTCGCTCCACCGTATCGACGATGAATTGCTTGGCCTGCTCCAGGCCCTCGGCCGGGGTGAACATGCGCAGGGCGCTGACGTTATCACAACCGGCGCCCTTCACCAGCAGTGAAACCTTGAACGTGTCACCGGGTACGATCTCAATGTTGATGATAGCCGGAGTGTTGTCTCCGGTGTTCACACGCTCGATAGGGCTTCTTACCAAAGACTTGCGCAGGTAGCCCTGCGCGTATCCCTGGCGCACCCCTTCATGGAGTGCTTCGTAAAAAGAGCCTCCGGCGATGTGAACTTCCTGGCCGAGCTCTATAAAGAGAACTGCATATCCGGTGTCCTGGCAGAACGGCACCTTCTGCTCCTTGGCGATCTCGGCATTGCGGAGCAACTGCCGGAGCACCTCCCGCCCGGCTGGGGACTCCTCAACTTCCAGAGCTCTCCGGTAGGCTTCGACGGTGTCGCTGCGCAGCTCGTAGTTCGCGTCGAGACAGAGCTGGCGCACAGCCGGAATTATTTCCTGAACCTGGATTTCTCGCATCCCTTCTCCCGTTGCGAGCACGTCTCCTCAGTATTTTGTATACTATGCAGGCCCGGCCGTCTGTCAACTGCGGATTGGCCGCTGCTGCGGTGCAAATAGATCATGCGCGAGCCCGTGGATGTTCTCATTGCGGAGGAAGTTTACGCTCCTGTCCTGGAAGAAATACGCCGGCATGAAGGTCGGCTGAGGTTGAAGATCATCCCGCGACAGGAGCGTAGCCGTACGCTTGATCTCGAATTGCTCGGCGACCCGGAGATTCTCATGGCGACCTTCCCGCCGCGTAACCTCCGAGACCTTGGGCGGCTGCGGTGGCTCCAACTCGGCTCGGCGGGATACGAGCAGATCTTCGACCTACCCGTAGTCGAGATGGGTATCACGGTCACGAATGCCAGTGGGGTGAGCGATGTTCCGATAGCGGAGTGGTGTCTCCTCATGATGTTTCTCTTCGAAAGAGATTTTCGGAGAGTGCTCGACAATCAAAGCGCGCGCCTCTGGGACAGGGACCCAAAATTTCAGTCGGAGCTCCGAGGCCGGCTGGTGGGAATCTTCGGCTATGGAAGTATAGGCCGGGAGGTAGGGCGTCAGTGCCGCGCGCTCGGCTTGCGGATCTGGGTGATGAACCGCAGTGCCATCGGGAGACGGAACAATCGTTTCCTCGTTGAGGGAACCGGTGATCCGGATGGAACCCTGCCCGAGCGCGTCTTCCGACTGGATGAGATGGAAGAGTTCCTGCCCCCACTCGACTACCTGGTGTTGGCTCTCCCCCGCACGCCGCGAACAGAGGGGATCCTCGGGGAGTATCATCTCCGGCTGCTCAAACCGTCGGCGGTGCTCCTGAACGCGGCCAGGGCGGAGCTGGTGGAAGAGTCTGCCTTGCTTGCTGTGTTGCGCGAAAACCGGATCGCTGGAGCGGCTCTCGACGTGCACTATCGATTCCCGCTTCCGGCCGGCCACCCGTTCTGGGAACTTCAGAATGTCATACTGACGCCTTGGATCTCGGGCTCTACCGGTAGTCCTTATTACTTGCAGCGGCTGTGGCGGCTCTTTAAGGAAAACCTGGGGCGCTACCTTGCTGGCGCGCCCCTGCTGAATGTCATTCCCCCGCAAGAACTCGTCCGCGAGCATCGCGGCACCGCGTGAGTGTCGAGGTAGTTCGCGTGCCTGGCCGTAGCGCTGGCGCAAGGTCCAGGCGTGGCTTTTTATTGATCGTCCCTTCCTTGTATATTGTATACTTCCCTGCGATGGAACTGTTGTCACTTTTTGATCTATTGCATAGGCGGGCGCTTGTCCCAGGGGGAGGACAGGGGATCTTGGTGGCGCGATGGCATCGACGCTTCTCAGCGCCTGCGCCCGTGTTGTGGGTCCCTGATTGAGAGGGCACAGCTGGACGAAGACTGGCCGGACGTCGATGAGGCCGTAGAAGAAAGCCTCCGATATCTACGATCTTTGATACCCGCTGAAGCAAAGGAGACACGCCCATGGCAAGGATAAAACGACTCGACGCGTATCCTCTAGGCTATCCCGAACCCCACGATCACGGGAATATTCGATACATCACCCTGGCGCGCGTTGAAACCGACGTCGGCGCCGTAGGCTGGGGTGAGTGCATCAGCCAGTTCATCGAATCCGCCGTGGCGGTCAAGACCATCATCGAGAGGGGCTACGCTCCGTTGCTAATCGGAGAAGACCCGATCGACGTCGAGCGTTTGTGGCACAAGATGCTCGGCCGGATCTGGTGGTATGGGCCGCAGGGGATCGCAGCCTTTGCCGTGAGCGCCGTGGACCTCGCCCTATGGGACCTTAAAGGCAAACTTATGAATCAGCCGGTGTGTCGCCTGGTGGGTGGGCAGCTGCAAGACCGCGTGCACGCCATGGCCTCGATTCACTTCAACATGGACGACCTCGACTGGACGTTCAACGAGTTCCGTTTCTTTTGCGACCATGGTTACCACTACGTCAAGGGGGGCTGGGGGAGTAGGCCCGATCTGGTATTCGGTCTCGACCGCCATCGCGACCTTGATCTGGTGCGCGGAATCCGTGAAGTTATCGGAACCGATCGAGAACTGATCATCGATGTCCTGGGAGCGCGCGTGAAGTGGACCGTCCCCGAGGCACTCCGCCGTCTGCGCGATCTTGAACCCTACCGTCTGCGTTGGATCGAAGAACCGCTTCCACCTCACGATCTGAAGGCTCACCGGGAGCTCAAGGCGGCGACGTCCACTCCGATCGGGACTGGAGAGCAGGAGTGGAATGTGGAGGGATATCGTCGCGTGATTCAGAACGGCGGGGTGGACGTAGTTCAAATGGACCCGGGACGGTGCCTCGGAATTACGGGCTGTCGTAAAGTGGTGCAGCTGATCGAAGCCGCGAACCTGCAGTTCTCGGCTCACACCTGGAGCGGCGCGCTCAACACCGCCGCCAGCATCCACCTGCTCGCCAGCTCGACGCACGGCCTGGCCATGGACTTCAAACCGCATGAGTCCCCGATGCAGCACGAGCTTGTGACCGATCCTTGGGTTCCGGAAAATGGGCTCATTGAGGTCAGGAATGTGCCTGGGCTCGGCGTGACCGTGGACGAAACGGTCGTCCGGAAGTACACGGTGGTATAGCTCGATTCCCAGGCTGGCTGACCGATAGAGCTCGCGCCGAGAGGCGGGGGTCACGTCAGACTGGATCTCTGAACCCGCTCCTCCCCGGCTTCTCGAGCAAGCGTAGAACTTGTCCGCCGCTTAACGGGCTTGAAAATAGACCACTGTATGCAGTATACACGTTCGCATGGAAAAAATTGTTTTGCCCAAGCTGGGATTGACTATGGAGGGTGCGACTGTTGTGCGCTGGCTCAAGAGCGAAGGGGACAAGGTAACCCAAGGGGAGCCGGTAGCCGAGATTGAAATGGAAAAGGCCAACAGTGAAATCGAATCTCCTTGCGATGGCTACTTGAAGGCGATCATCGTGCCGCAGGGCGAGACGGTTCCAGTCGACACGGTCCTCGCATACATCGCCGTCACTCCAGAGGATCTGGCGGAGGCGATCGACGTCAAGGACCGGGGAAGCGCTCCTGTGCCAGCAGCGGGCTTCGGCCGGGCATCCGAACCAGCCAGGTCGGAGGCTACCGGTGAGGGGGAACAAAAAATTCGGGCTGCGCCTGCCGCCCGAAGACTGGCACGCGAACTTGGGGTGGAGCTGGCTAAGGTGCGAGGGACGGGTCCTGGAGGTAGAATCATGCCTGAAGACGTGCGCCGGGCTCGCGAGACCACGCAAGTCCCGGAGAGGAGCTTCCTGGAGCGGCGCAGGTCGGTGATCGCAACCCTGGCACGATCGCTGGAGACGATCCCTTGCGCTGACGGTCGAACAGCACGCAGTTTTCAAAACGGCCCTGGTGGGGAATGAGCTGTACCAGAGCTCTTTCACCAACGTCGGGATTGTCGTTGATACGGGGGCCGAGGTCGTGATTCCTGTTGTGAAGGAGGCGAGCCGCAAGAGCCTCGCCCAGTTGTCCGAGGAAGTACGGGACCTGACGCACAAGGCGCGGCATAGACAACTGAAGATCGGCGAGGTGCAGGGCGGTACGGTCAGCATCAGCAATCTTGGGATGTACGAAGTGGACTTTTTCTCGGCGATGATACCCTACGGGCAGGTTGCGATTTTGACTGTAGGCCGCATCCGAAACGTCCCCGTCTACGAACGTTCATCCCTCGTGGAAGCGCCTCGCATGTGGCTGAATCTCGTTGTCGATCACCGACTCATTGACGGCGTGGCCGCAGCCAAGGCCTTGAAGACCATGACGGGCCTGTTGTCGCGCGGGGCCGTGGGAGAACTGATATCAACTCGGGGTCCTGAGGGGAGCGCGCCCCATGGTTGAATCGAAGGTGAAGATCGGTGTCATCGGGGCCGGGTGGTGGGCCGTTGAGAATCATATTCCGGTACTCAAATCGCGTCCAGACGTCCATCTGGCGGGTGTTTGCAGACCTGGAAAAGGGGAGCTCGACCGCATCCAGCAGCGGTTTGAGATTGACTACGGCACGGGGGACTACCAGAAGATGGTGGACGGTCTCGACCTGGATGGGGTCGTTGTATCCTCCCCCCACCATCTGCACTATGAGCATGCGCGCGCAGCATTGGAGAAAGGGATCTCCGTGCTGTGCGAGAAGCCGATGACGCTGCGGACCGAGCACGCTAGGGAACTGGTCGACCTGGTGAGGCGAAAGGGGCTTCACTTCCTCATTCCTTATGGATGGAACTATGAGGATTTTGCTCTCGATGCGAAGAGCCAGATCGACTCGGGAGCGATCGGCTCCATCCGCCACCTCACATGCCAGATGGCGGGTACGACGTTCGAGCTCTTCAGCGGCATGGAACCGTGGTTCGTGAAAGAATCATTCGTAAAACCGGAACCCTCGACCTGGAGTGACGCCCGGAGAGGAGGCGGCTACGGGCACGGGCAGACAACTCACCTGCTTGGCCTTCTGCTATGGATCACCGACGCGCTCTCGGCCCGGTTCACCAACGGCGCAACCGCCACGATCTCCGGTTCCGCCGGTGTTCCGAAGCACCTGGGCTACCAGATCGACGTTCGGGTTTTTGGCACCGATGGGATGCTTCTGCTCGACCTGGAGTCCGGCCGGGAACGGTTGGAAGTCCGCCGCCACGATCAGAAGGACTACGTTCGGCAGATGACCACCGGAGAAGGGACCTACGCCTGCGTGAAGCCGCTTTATCGCTTCGTCGACTTGATCCAGGGAAAACCGGTAGACAACCGGTCTCCCGTGGAGCTGGGCGCAAGAGTCGTCGAGCTGCTCGACGCGGCCTACCGTTCCGCCCAGAGCGGCCGACCCGAGAGTGTGCCGGCGCGCTGAGAGCTTGCGCTGAGCCGCTCGCAGGTTCGCACGACTAGACGCCGGGTGCGGCTTGTATATAGGTTCGTTGAATGAAGGACGACGCTAACCATATCGTGAATATCAATGCCGGTCTTGCACTCTCCGCCTCCGGTGACACACACCGGGTGCGTCGGATGTGCGGGAACCTGTGACGGAGGAGACGAAATGAAGGTTTACGGCGATCAGGACGCAGATATTTCCTACATCAGCAAAAAAGTCGTGGCGATTTTGGGGTACGGGAACCAGGGACGAGCCCAGGCTTTGAACCTCCGGGACTCCGGTGTGTCCGTGGTTGTGGGCAATATTGAGGATTCGTATGCCCAAACGGCGCGATCGGATGGCTTTGAAGTCTATTCCCCCGCGGAGGCCGCTCAACGTGGCGACATCTTGGCGCTGCTAGTGCCCGATGAGGTGCAGGCGGAAGTCTATGCCACCAGCATCGCCCCGCACATTCGACCGAGGCAGGTGCTCGATTTCGCTGCCGGATATAACATCCATTTTGGCTTGATCCGCCCGCCCGCCGATGTGGATGTAATCATGGTAGCACCTAGAATGATCGGCGTGAACGTTCGGCGCGCGTTTGAGACGGGTGGAGGGGTCCCGGCCTTTGTAGATGTTTGGCAAAATGCGTCCGGGCAGGGCATGGAGATCGCTCTGGCATTCGCCAAGGGCATAGGCGCCACACGTGCCGGCGTGTTGCCGGTCAGCTTTCGTGATGAAGTAGAGATCGACCTGTTCACGGAGCAGGCTCTCTGGCCCGCCATCGTGAACGCACTCGTGACCTCGTACGAATTGCTGGTCGAGAAAGGCTACGCACCGGAGGCAGTGCTCATGGAGCTATGGGGGACCGGAGAAGCGGCGGAGATCATGACGGAAATGGCGCGCACGGGCTTATTCAGGCAAATGACCTATCACTCGCGGACGAGTCAATACGGAACCCTCACTAATTTCGATCGGGTTATCCCCGGAGGCCTGAAGGCTAACTTTGAGACGGCCCTGGAGCGCATTCGATCCGGTAAATTCGCCGAAGAGTTCGCGGAGGAGAAACACAGGGATTACCCTGTTTACCAAGAGTTGCGCAAGAAAGCCCTGGCACACTCCCTGAACGAAGTGGAAGATAAGGTGCGTAATTTCCTGGACATGGCCTTCAAGGCAGGCACTCACCAGAAGGCTGCAGCGCATTCTTGAGTAACTGGTGAAAGTCGCCGCGTCGATCATATCATGACGCTTTGAACTTCGAGTGAGTACCCTCGGAACTATGGACTATCAGCTCGCTAACAAAACCGCTCTGGTCACAGGCGGTGGGAGGGGTATCGGGCGCGCCATCTGCAAAGCACTCACCAACGAGGGTGTGCGTCTCGCCGTTTGCGACATTAATCTCGAGAGCGCTCGCGAGACGGCTGAATCTGTGCGCAAGAACGGAAAGGAGGCCTTCCCCTTTCGCCTCGACGTCTCCCGGCCGGTCGAGATCTACGATGTCGTAGCTCAGGTGAGAATACGCTTCGGCAAAATCGACATTCTGGTGAACAACGCTGGCATCTGCCCCCGGATTCCCATCGATGCCATTAAGGAAGACGACTTTGACCGCATCGTTGGGGTCAACTTGAAAGGGACATTCTTCATGTCGCAGGCGTTGGCCTCGATCATGAAAGAGCAGCGTTCCGGTTCAATCATCAACATCAGCTCCATCGGCGCCCGAACCGGAGGGGTGGCAGCCTCGTCCGTCTATGCGGCCACCAAGGCGGGAATCATTGCGCTCACAAAGTCTTATGCCCGGTTGCTCGCGCCCTACGCTACCGCTAACGCCATTGCGCCGGGGGTGGTCGATACCGATATGATGAAGATCCCCGAAGAACAGGTGAACAGCATCGTCGCTCAGATTCCACTGGGCCGCATGGCGCTCGCGGAGGAAATCGCCTCGTTGGTTCTTTTCCTAGCTTCTCCGGCTGCCTCTTATTTTACCGGCGCAACTCTCGATGTGAACGGCGGATGTTTCATGTATTGATCCCTCTCTCCCCGGAGCCTGTCCCAGGGTCGTGCCGCTTTTCGTCGGTCTCCACGTGTGTCAGGGGGTGACGGACTGTACTTCTTTACCGCGTCACTTTTTACCGCGTCCCTTGACGGCTCAGCAACTGCGAGCGACTGTCCCTTACGCGTGGGTTCCTTCCGTGTTGATCATCCACGGCGTCCCGAAACGATCTGTCAGCATCCCGAAACCGTCCGACCAGAAAGTCTTCTCAAAGGGCATCTGCACGCTGCCGCCTGCGGCTAGCGCATCAAAGATACGGCGCGCGTCGCCAACGGTCGGATAGGTCAATGACACCCGGAATCCATTCATCCCCGGGTACGGCTGAGGGGCCATCCAGTCGGATGCCATGAGGATGCCGCCCCCGTCGATGTCCAGGCGTGCGTGAAGAATCCTGTCGGGACTTCCCGGCCCCATCTGGCCGGCAACAGGCGACTCTCCGGCGGTCATCATTCGAAGCTTGCCGCCGAGGGTCTTTTCGTAAAAGCGCATCGCCTCGGCGCACTTTCCGTTGAAGAATATGTATGCGTTGACGTCAGTCATGAACACTCCTCTTCCTGTCGAATCGTAAGTCTTGTAAGTCCGGCATTGCAAGCGCCAAGTATGCCTTCAGGATGAACAGAGCTCGCCCACACGATCACTGCACGGAGAGAGATGGCGAAAGGCGCACAGTGTTTATCGACCCTGCCCGTGGGTAATTTCCCAATTCTCTGGTGATACGAACGATGAAGGCGCCACAACCCACGTCGCCACATTTTTCACACGCCAGGACCGGGACACGCCCGGGTGATACGATTTGGAGAGGAAGCGGGCACGGTAAGTTGCTTATCCAATTGGAACTCCGGTGTGGGTTTAAACGGGCGGCACGCGGATTTTTCGGGACACGGCCCGAAAGTGCAGAGGAAGGGAAGGCTGTGAGCACTTGATTCAATTGGTGCCGGGGGACGGAATTGAACCGCCGACACGCGGATTTTCAGTCCGCTGCTCTACCGACTGAGCTACCCCGGCTCTACAGCATACGAGCGACGAATTCCACCAATGTGTGGATTCTGTGGGAACAC
>QHZE01000301.1 GCA_003225335.1 Acidobacteriota bacterium | reverse complement strand
GACGCGGGATGCTGACGGGGTGCTAGTTGTCGAATTTCACAGCAAGGGCGGGCCGTTCAGATTCACGGCACAAGATCATACGGAGTTTGTCGATGCCTTTTACCGGATCGCCCAAGATCGAGAGAACAAGATTGTGATTCTGACGGGAGCAGGCGGGGAGTTCATTCCCGAAATCGATTTCTCATCCTTCGGCAACGTCGCCGATCCGGGCGTTTGGAGCCAGGTTCACGACGAAGGCGTTCAGCTTCTGGAAAACATAGCCAATATACGCGTGCCGGTCATCGCGGCTATCGAGGGACGAGCCCATGTGCACTCAGAGTATGCGTTGCTGGCCAACGTAATTGTCGCCGGCGAGGGTGCGACCTTCCACGATGTCCCGCACTTCGCGGGAGGCATTGTGCCGGGCGACGGAATCTTTACCACGTGGAGTTATCGCGCTGGAGCGGGACGAGCGGAGGCGTTCCTGCTCAACCCACAGCCGCTCACGGCGCAAACCGCGCACGAATGGGGAGTGATTGCAGAGGTTGTGCCGAACGGTAAGGCGCTGCCCCGAGCACGGGAATTGGCCAAGTTGTACTTGAAGGCTCCCGAAGTGACCCGCCGCAATACGCGCGTACATTTCATTCAACCGTTGAAAGAGCGTATTGTCCGAGAAGTCGGCTATGGACTGTCGCTCGAGGGAGCGTCAGCGGCTGACCTGGTGAAATCAATGAGAGCCCAGAATGAACCGGTCGCTCAGAAAGGAAAGTCGCATGAAGCGCACCGAAAGCATCTCATCCGCTCAGGTAATTAAGAAGACGCAGCCGGAAGAATGAGGGACGACCACACCAAAAGAATTCTCCTTGACATTTTTGTTACAGCTTAATAACGTCGCCCACTAATCTATCATCTATGATTTATGGCACCTGGCTCAATACCGGGCCGCGCCGGATCGAAAGAGTCAGAAGAGATGATCAGCCAGCGTTCGTTCGCCACGTGTCCAGGTGAACCCAACTGCATCACTCCGCAAAGTGATAAGGGTGCAAACTGTGAAAGGGGGAGTCGAATGCCTCAATTCAGTTTCGTCTATTCGGCCAAATCTATTCTTGGCGTTTTGGCTTGTGCCGGCCTGTTTCTGATCTCTAGTCCTAAAGCGATAAGCCAAACGTTTTATGGCTCGATTGTGGGCACGGTCAGCGACTCAACGGGTGCCATAATTCCGGGCGCCAGCGTCACGCTGACCAATCTCGGGACCTCCGATAAGCGCACCATGGTCTCCACTGATTCCGGCTCCTACCGTTTTGTGAATCTGGTGCCGGGCAAGTATAGGGTCGAGGTGGAGCAGAGCGGCTTCAAGCGCTTCTCGCGGGAGCCGGTGGTGGTCGAGGTGGAAAGCACGGTGAGGATTGACGTGGCCTTGGAAGTGGGCGAACTCTCCCAAACCGTGGAAGTGCAAGGTGAGGTGACACCCTTGCTTCAATCCGATACGTCCTCCTTGGGGCAAGTCGTCGAGGCCCGCAAGGTCACCGAAATGCCGCTCAACGGCCGAAACCCGCTCGCCCTGGTTGCGTTGGTCCCAGGGGTCGTGCCGCAGGGCTCCAAGCAAGACTCGTCAACGGGCAACCCGACCGGCACCAACATCTTTGCCTGGGGGAATTTCCAAATTGGCGGTGGTCAGGCCAATCAGAGCGCGACGTATATCGACGGCGGTTCAGTACATGTAAACTACCTCAACCTTCTTGCTCTGGTCCCCACGCAAGATGCGATCCAAGAATTCAAGGTCCAAACAAACAATCTTGGCCCTGAATTCGGGCGGTTTGCAGGCGGGGTGATCAACCTCACAACCAAGTCGGGGACGAATACCTTCCACGGTTCGGCCTACGAATTCCTCCGCAGCAAGGTGCTCAACGCCAACGACTTCTTCAACAACGCGTCAGGGATCAGCCGGCCTCCCTTTACTCAGAACCAGTTCGGCGCCAACGCCGGCGGGCGGATCATGCGTGACAAGTTGTTCTGGTTCGGCAGCTACGAGGGCTATCGACAGCGGAGAGGGCAGTCATACCTGTTGACTGTACCTATACCGGCGTTCCGGAATGGCGACTTTTCGGATCTGCGGGACGCGAGCGGGAATCTCATTCCAATCTATGACCCGCTAACCACCTGCGGCCGGTTGGGTAACCCGGCTTGCGCCAGGGACGCCCAGGGGAACGAGATCATTACCCGCCAGCAGTTCCCTGGGAACATCGTCCCGGCGCAGCGACTGGATTCCACTGCGAAAATCCTGGCCAACTTTTGGGCTCCACCCAATCTACCGGGCCAGCCCTTCACCCACATCAACAACTTTGCAACCAACGCCAGTGTGGGAGGCGACAACGACCAGTCGAACGTGCGCCTCGATTACAACGCTAGTGACAAGCAGAGGATCTTCGGCCGTTACACGCACTGGACCAATTTGAGCCTTGCCATCGATCCGTATAAGACCGGGATTTGTCAGGACCGGTGCGAGGAGACGTTCACTACCCAGCAATTCGTTTTCGGTGACACCTATTCGTTCTCGCCGACCACTATCTTAGACGTGCGCTTGAATTATCTTCGCTTCCATTACGATCGCGCTCCGAAGAGCCTCGGCATCGATCTGACGACTTTTGGTTTGCCGGCTACGTTGAACTCTCAGGTGGCCTGGAAGCACATCCCGACTGTCGTCCCGCAGGGTTTCGACGCGATCTGGGGGACCGAGGGGACGGGAAGCGGGATTTTTGCCAGGAACGACAATTACGGCTTCATGCCTAGCTTGACGCAGATCAAGGGACGCCATACCCTCAAGCTGGGTGGAGAAATACGGCGACTCACCCACAACTACGCGCAAAGCAACATCCCTAGCGGGAGATTCAACTTCAACAATCTTATCACTTCGGCAAACCCCTTCAGTCCCGGGAGTTCGGGCAGTGGTTTTGCCTCCTTCGTGCTCGGCTATGGGACCGACGGCAACGTGGTCACGCCGTCCTTCACGGCAGCACAGCAAATTTATCGCGCGCTCTATCTCGGGGATACTTTCCAGGTCTCGAAGAAGGTGACACTGAATCTGGGTGTCCGCTACGACCTGCAGGGGCCTTGGTCTGAGCGCTTCGATCGGATCGATATCCTTCTCCCCACTGCCGAAAATCCCTTGGCGGGGCCAACGGGTTTGCCGTTGCGCGGAAGGCTGGGATTGGTCAAGTCTTCCGATTGGGAAAGTCGGAACCCCGTTGACATGAGCAAGAAGATGTTTAACCCCCGCTTCGGTTTCGCTTATCGGCTGGGCGACAAAACGGTCGTCCGGGGCGGATACGGGCTGTTCTGGCTCCCAAGCGATGTGAAGTGGAATGATTCCCCGAACAACAATATTATCAATACTATCAGTACGCCCTGGGTGGCAACCCTCGACGGTGGGCTCACACCGTTCGACCGTTTGAGCAACCCCTTCCCAACCGGCATTGTTCAGCCTCCGGGCCGCGACCCGAGTTTTCAACAAACTCTGCTTGGGAAAGGGATCAGCGCTGTTGTTACCAGTAGTCCATACTCCTATGCTCAACAGTGGAACTTCAACATCCAGCGAGAGCTTCCCGACGGCACGCTGATCGATGCCGCGTACGCCGGATCTCGGGGTGTCCACCTCCCTGCCCATACGCAGAACCTCAACCAGTTGCCGGACCAGTACCTATCGCTGGGAGCTGCCCTTCAGGATCAGGTGCCGAATCCATTCTTCAGCCTGATCACTTCGGGAACTCTGGCAGCCCCGACGGTAGCCCGCGGCCAGCTGCTGCGGCCGTTCCCCCAGTACACGGGCGTGGCGATTGATGAGGTCACCAACCGCAACTCAATCTACCACTCGTTGCAAGTGAAGCTTGAAAAGCGGCTTCGAGGTGGTGGGACTATCCTCGCCAGCTACACCGTGGCCAAGCTCATTTCTGATACCGACACGCTCACAGGTTGGCTGGAGGCTTCCTCATCGACAGGCTGGGGCGATTCCAACAGCAACAACCTTCGCGCGGAGCGCTCTCTGGTCGGCTTCGACGTGCCACAACGCTTCGTGCTGAGCTACGTTTTGGATCTGCCGTTTGGCAAGGGCCAAAAGTACGGCAACGGCGCGAGCGGAGTGGGAGGCAAGTTGATCTCGGGCTGGGGAATCAATGGCATTACAACGTTCCAGAGTGGCTTTCCCCTGTTCCTCGGTGCCCCAGACCTGTCGAATTCCTTTGGTGGTTTCAGCCGGCCCGTTAACAACGGCCAAAGCGCCAAGAAGACGGGCCCTGCTCAGGGTCGGCTAAACGAATGGTTCGATACCTCGGTGTTCAGCGAAGCGGCACCTTTCACCTTCGGCAACGTATCCCGCACTTTGCCTGATGTGCGCACGCACGGGATCAACAACTGGGACTTAGCGATCTTCAAGAACACGAAATTCGGCCCAGAGGAAAGGTTCGGGGTACAGTTCCGAACCGAGTTCTTCAACCTGGCTAATCGGACCCAGTTTGGCTATCCCAATCAGTCGTGCTGCCGGCCCCCGTTCGGGTCCAACACCAGCTTTGGCGTGGTGAGTTCGCAAGCCAACTTCCCGCGCCTCGTGCAGTTTGCTCTGCGGTTCAGTTTTTAGATGGGAAGTCGCCTGAACATAGTGGGAAGAAAGAACGCCTCGAGAGTTGCATTGATCAGAAAGCCCTCCTAGACAAACCGAAGCTTTCGGCTCTTTGTAATTGGGGCAGTAACGGAGGGCGAACGGTGGCGACAGGCATTTCTGCCTGTCCCTACCGCGCTAACTGGAGCTAACGGCCAACCTGGCCTTCGCCCCCAGCGGCTGACCCATTACTTGCCAAGGTAGCTCGAATTCATGGTTTCGGTGCTTCATCCTTTCTTGTTCCCATTGGTTTGTACCGCCTTCCTCACCCCTCCATCGCTTTTCGCCCAGCAGTCTTCCGAGCAGGCCATCGTCGCCCACTTTCAGGCGGGGCAACACGCGGTGAAAAGTGGGCAGTTGGAACTGGCGGTCGCCGAGTTTACCAAAGTCCTGCGCCTGAGCCCCAGCCTGGTAGAAGCGCAGGTCAACCTGGGACTGGCCCATCACCTGTTGGGCCAGTATGGCGAGTCGGTAGCCGTGCTGGCCAAGGCCGCCCGACAGCAGCCAGACTTGGTGCCGGCCAATTTGTTTTTGGGCATTGGCTATCTCAAGCTTGGCTGGCACCAAAAGGCAGTTGGGCCGCTCGAGCGGGTGGTGCGTCTGGAGCCGGCGAATCGGGAGGCGCGGCGGGCGCTGGCGGCTTGCCGCCTGGCTGACGGCGACTACCGCGGTGCGGCCCGAGAGTTTCAGGCGCTGTTCACTCTCGAGCCTGACAAGACAGAGGCCTGGTTCCAGCTCGGACGCAACTACACCGAAGCGGCCAGCCGGCTGGTGAGACGCATGTCGCTAGAGCACCGGCGTACGGCCTGGGGCCACCGGCTCGCCGGGGACCTGTACAGTCAGACCCAGCGCTGGGGTCTGGCGGCGCAGGAGTACCAGGAAGCATTGACCATTGATCCCGCCCAACCGGGTCTGCACGGCAACTTGGGCAGTGTCTACGTGCACCAGGGAAAACTTGCCGAGGCCAGCGCGGAGTTCCGCAGCGAACTGCAGCCAGATCCCAACAATGAACAGGCCTTGCTCGGGCTGGCAGAAGTCAACTTGGCCAAAGGCGAGGTTGGTGCTGCTCGGGAGCAGGTGGAGCAGCTCTGGAAGAGTTCGCCGGAGTTCCTTGTCTTTCAGTCTGACTTTCCCGGAATTGAGCTGGGGCGCGACGCGGCTCAGCGCCTGATTGCGGATCTCCACACCAGCCCCGGCGACGTGCCATCCCACTTCTTGCTAGTGGCCCTCTGCAGGATCGCTGGGGAAACGGACAAGGCTCATGAGTATCAGGTCGCGTTGCTTCGCCGCATGAAGGAGAGGGTGCAAGAGCGGTCTGCAACGGGGCGGGAGGTGCCCGAGCAGCTCTGCCAAGCCCGTCGCTACGCAGCCTGCGTCCAGGCGCTGGCGTCGAAGAGCCCGCTCGACGCAGCAGGCTACCTGCTGCTCGGCAAAGCGCGCCTCGCCCTGCGGCAGTTTGAGGCGGCTTCCGACGCCTTCGCCGCCGCGCTGCCTCTCGCCAGAGACGGCGCTGAAGTGATCTACCGTCTGGCCCGCTCTTACCAGGTGCTCGCAGATGAGTGCTTCAGCCGGGTGGAAGAGCTGGCGCCCGACTCCTGGCGAATGCACCAGGTACGCGCCGAAGCTTACAAGCTGCGCTACGAGGACGAGCGGGCGATTGGGGAGTACGAACGTGCTGCGCAACTGCGGCCCGACGCGCCGGAACTGTACGAAGAACTGGGGGCACTTCATCTGATAAAGAACTCGCCGGAGGAAGCCCGGGCGGCCCTCGAGAAAGCGCTGAAGCTGGAGCCGTCGCGGCCGCGCACGCTCTACCTGCTCGGCCAGTTGTACGTCACCGGGCGAGAGCAGGAAAAAGCCATTCCCTATTTGCAGAAGGCGCTCCGCTACGACGCCAACCTGCTGGAAGCGCGCGCCACTTTGGGCAAAGCCTATCTGCGTGCGGGAAGGCCGGGCGCAGCCGTCAGCGAACTCGAGAAGGCGCTGTCACTCGACTTCTATGGCGACCTGCATTACTTGCTTTATCAGGCTTATCGCGGTTTGGGCAAGGTAGAACTGGCCCGCTCAGCGCTGAGCCGGTCTGAGGAGATGAGGAAGAACTCCGTGGCTCGCGACCGGGACAAGCTGGAGAGGTGGTTGAAGAAAGACTAGCCAGCGAGGCCGGGTCTTAGACCGATGTGGAACTCATTCTGCCAACAGCCGCAGCTAAAGGACGTGCATTCCCTCCGTTTGCCTGACCAACGGATTAGCACTAAGCCGCCGGCGCCCACTGCGGCTCGCATGTGGCACGCCGAACTTGCGCCGGTCGGCTTCCTTTGGGCAAATTCTACGCACTTCCTCATCGTCATGTCAGGCCGGTATTGGCGGTTTCTATTCCTGTGCCGTCTGGCAAGTGACCTATCCACATGATTCCGCGAAGGGTTCGGTGGCTTCTTCGAGAATGGCTGCCTGGGGCCCGTTGGATTTAGTAGCATTGACCAGCGGCAAGTGCATGGCGCGCCATTCAGCCAGAGCAGCTTGATAGGCCTTTCTGGATGCCTGAGGGTCGTTCGATTCAATGGTATTGAGCAGCGGGAGGTGCAGATTGGCGTCCTGCAGGAGATCAAAGGATCGTTTTGCCGCGACACGAATAGATGAAAAAGCAAACAAGGGCCGTATGATTCTCCGTAAGGCGCTTTGCAGATACTCATTACCGGTAAGTTCCCAGATCTTCTCATGGAATGCAAGATCCTTGCGGATAAAGCTCTTGCTGTCCTGAGCTCGTGCGGCATCCACCATCTCCAGGAAAAGGGCCTTCAGAGATTCAATGTTTTGAGGAGTTGCCAGGCGGGAAGCCTCTTCGACAGCAAAACCCTCAAATACCTCGCGGCAAGCAAAAATCTTGTCAATCTCGACCGGCGACAGCTTCGTTACATGAGTGGATGCGTTCGGCCATTTGGTGATGAAGCCTTCGCTCTCCAGTTGAATAATCGCCTCTCGAACGACCGCTAAACTGGTCCCAAACTGGGATGCCAACTTGCGTTCTACAATCTTCTCGCCTTCCCGAAGTGTGCCACTGAGAATGGCCTCACGAATTTGCTCGGCGACTCGACCGCGCAACGTCAGCGTGCTGCTGGTTAGTCTTCCAAAAACCATAGCCATAATAGGATCCGCTCGTCCTCGAAGAAGCTCGCAACATGGTCAATGGTCATGCGGAGCATTGACCCTACCTCTTTGCACAGGAAAGTAGTGTAGCTCCCCTTCTGCCTTGGTTAACCTCTAAGCGAACAACTCGGCAATTTCTGCTACGTCCAGGAAGTTCGTTCCAGACTGAGGTTCAACGTACCGGAAAACTCGTCCGGAAGGGGTGTTGGTAATTTCCTTGGTCCAATCGATGCCGAGAGCTGAGTAAATAGTGGCAGCGACATCTTCGGGATACACCGAGCGCTTCTTAGCCCAACCGGTTCTGACGACTCGAGCGCCCTGTTCATCAGTGGCTCCGATAGCACATCCGCCCAGAATGCCAGCTCCAGCAAAGAGTCCACTCATGGCAAATCGATGATGATCGCGGCCTTTATTCACGGTGATATCTCCTGGA
>QHZE01000300.1 GCA_003225335.1 Acidobacteriota bacterium | reverse complement strand
GGAAAAAGCTCCGTTTGCTATTCTAGGGGCGTAGACCCATTGCCGGGCCGAAAAAATTTCGTGTGAATTCGTGTAATTCGTGGCCAGCCTTTCTGGCGTATTACGCGGGATCCTACTTTCTGGCGCAATCATTCAGCGTCTCGTCGGTCGCGCTGAGGGTTCTGCTTATAAGGAAGGCCGTCTGGCCGATAAGGAACAGAAGTATGTGTGGAATCTGCGGCATAGTCGATTTCCATGGAAAGCTTGAGCTCAAACCCGCGCTCGAGAAAATGAGCGATCAGCTTTACCACCGGGGGCCGGACGATGGCGATGTGCAGCTCTATCCGCCCAGGGAGGGAAGCAGCGTCCGGGCTGGCCTCGGCCACAGACGGCTCGCTATTATCGATCTGAGCCCCGCGGGCCGCCAGCCTATGGCGGGGCCGGCGCCGGATGTGGCCGTTGTGTTCAATGGCGAGATTTATAATTTTCAGGAAAAGCGCGCGGAGTGCTCCGGCTACCCCTATCGCTCTCGAACCGATACGGAAGTAATCCTGGCGCTCTACGAGAAGTACGGCGAAGCCTTCGTCGAACACCTCGACGGAATGTTCGCGCTGGCCCTCTGGGACGGCCGGCAGGAAAAGCTCCTGCTGGCGCGGGATCGGGCAGGAAAAAAACCGCTCTATTATTTTCAGGACTCCGGAATTTTCGCCTTTGCCTCGGAGATCAAGTCTCTTCTGATCCTCCCGGGGTTTCCTGAGAATTTGAACACGAGCGCTCTCCCGCTGTATTTGACTTTTGGCTACGTCCCCACACCCGAGACTTTCTACGAGCGCGTCAAGAAACTGGAGCCCGCAACCTTGATGGTTGTGTCGCGGGGCGGGGAGACCCGCCAGCGGCGCTACTGGAATTACCCGCTGCCAAACTCCGAAGCGCCTGGAAAGGGCGTCGCGGCCGAGCCGGAGGAAACATTGCGCCGCCTTCTCAAGGAGGCTGTTGCATCCCGGATGATCGCGGACGTTCCCCTTGGAGCCTTCCTCAGTGGCGGGATTGATTCCAGTGTCGTCGTCGGCATCATGAGCCAGTTGGGCGAGGAACCGGTAAGAACTTTCAGTATCGGCTTCGAAGAAGATCCAACCTACGACGAGACTTCGTATGCGCGACTGGTGGCGAAGACCTTCAAGACGCAGCACACGGAATTTCGCGTGCGCCCCAATGCGATCGATCTCCTCGAAAAACTTGTCTGGCATTATGACGAGCCGTTCGGCGATTCTTCGGCAATCCCGACCTACATCGTGTCACGGCTGACGCGGGACCATGTCACGGTCGCGCTGAGCGGTGACGGCGGTGACGAGATCTTCGGCGGGTATGAACGATTTGCCGCGATGCTGTGGGCGGAACGAATTCCCGGCGGCGCATTTGCCGCGGGAAAGCTGTTAGCCCGCGCGCTGCCGGCGCGCGCCCACGCCAAGAGCTTCCGGCGCAGGATCAAGCGCTTCCTGCAAAAGGCGACGCTGCCGCTGCTCGACAGGTACCTGGAATGGAACTCATTCTTCGGCCGCAGGGAACTGGACGCCCTGCTGTTGGGTCCGGTCGCAACCGACGTGTCCCGCTCTTTTTCGGAGTGCTTCCGGGCGGGCGCATCGGGCACTCTATTGCAACAAATCCTGTACTTGAATTTCAGGACGTATCTGCTGGACGATCTGCTCGTAAAGACGGATCGAACGTCGATGGCGCACGCCCTGGAGGTGCGTTGCCCCTTCCTGGACACCCGTCTTATCGAATGGGCCGCACTGCTCCCCGACAACCTGAAAATAAGGGGAACCCGGTTGAAGTACATTCTCAAGCGCGCCTATCGCAATCTGCTGCCTCAAGAAGTGCTGTCGCGCGGCAAGATGGGTTTCGGCGTGCCCCTCGGCGCCTGGATGCGCAAGGATCTGAAATCGTTCAGCCACGACCTGCTCCTTGGCCCTTCAGCCCGGATCCGCGATCTGTTGGACCCGCGAGAGGTCCGGAATCTTCTGCGCGAACACGAGGAACGCGCGCAGGATCACGGCCAGAAGATCTGGGCCCTGCTTTGCCTGGAGGTCTGGCTGCGAAATCGCGGCCACTGGACGGCGGCTGTTCCTCCCGTGGCGGAGATGCGCTCGGCGTGAAAGTACTTTTGCGTTCTTCCTGGCGATTTAGGAGTTTGAAATAGAAATGTATATTCTTGGTCTGACGACGATGGGGGAGGCTGCCGCATCCCTTCTGAAGGACGGCGAGCTCGTCGCGGCGGCAGAAGAAGAGCGTTTCAGCCGAATCAAGCACCACATCGGCTTCCCCTGCCACGCGGTGGCCTACTGCCTGCGTGAGGCGGGCATCACACTGGCGGAGGTCGATCACATCGGCCATTACTGGAAGCCGTGGGTGCTGCGCAGGCGGGTTGTGCACACCCTGGGGACCATGTTTCAGCACGGCGATCTTTTTCAGACCAGAATTGCCCGTGGCAGCGATCAGTTCAGCGGATATTACCTCCCGATGTTCGTCATGCCTTCTACGATACGGAAGGAATTCGGTGGAAGCGATTTCAAGTTTCATTACCTCGACCACCACGTGTGCCACGCGGCCAGCGCCTTCTTTGCGTCGCCTTTTGACAGCGCGGCCATTTTTACGGTGGACGGTGTCGGGGAATCCACCACCGTCCTCTATGCGCGGGGCGAAGGGAAGCGTATCAAAGTCCTCGAACGCATCCACCTGCCCCATTCTCTGGGTCAGTTTTACAGCGCCATCACCAACTTCCTCGGCTTCGATATGCTCCAGGGAGACGAATACAAGGTAATGGGGCTGGCGGCCTTCGGCGAGCCCGAATACGCCGGCTTTTTCCAGAAGAGCGTTGTAATGCCGGACGGTCCGGGCCGGTTCAAGCTCGACATCAGCTACATCGATCACCAGATGGCCCGGAACAATCTCTACACGGAGAAGATCCAGCAAGTCTTGGGCAAGAGCCGCCTGCCGCAGGAAGAGGTCCTGCACCGGCATGAAAACATTGCCGCCAGCGCCCAGAAGGCACTCGAGGAAACTGCGTTGAGACTCGTGCGTTATCTGAAGGAGAAGACTGGGGAACGCAACCTGTGTCTTGCCGGCGGCGTGGCTCTGAACTCGGTGATGAACGGGCGCATCGTGCGCGAAGCCGGGTTCGACAACGTGTTCATCCAGCCCGCCGCCCACGACGGGGGATGTTCGCTCGGCGCCGCGCTCTATGTCTATCACAACATCCTGAAACACCCGCGCAAGTGGGTAATGGAACATGCCTACTGGGGTCCGGGGTTCTCCAGCGCCGATTGCAGCGCGGCCATGGAAGGGAAGCCGGTTACGGCGAGGAAATTAACGGACGCTGAAATGACCGTCACCGTGGCGAAGCTTCTCTCGGAGGGCAGTTTGATCGCATGGTTTCAGGGACGCATGGAATGGGGTCCCCGCGCCTTGGGGAATCGAAGCTTTCTTGCGGACCCGCGCACGGCCAACATGCAGGAAGTGATAAACCGCAAGATCAAGCTGCGCGAGCCCTTTCGGCCCTTCGCGCCTTCGATGCTTGAAGAAGACGCCGCGCCGATTATCGGTTGCAGCAAGCCTTCGCCTTACATGCTGCTCGTGTTTCCGGTCAACCACGGCTGGGAGAAAAGGATTCCTGCGGTCGTTCACGTGGACGGAACGGCGCGGCCCCAGACGATCTCGCGGCGCGTCAATCCGCGCTACTGGAGCCTCGTAAACGAGTTCAAGAGCCTTACAGGAATTCCCGCCGTGCTGAATACGTCGTTCAACATCCAGGAGCCGATCGTGTGCACTCCGGAAGATGCCCTCAAGACCTTCATCAATTCCGGAGTAGACTATCTCGTCCTCGAGGATTACCTGGTCCAGAGAAATCCCTGAGGGTTCTCGCCGCAAACAAGATAGCCGGTAACTTGAGTGAGCGGCCTCGGTCTTCTATACTCGCCGGCATGAAAGTGCTTTGCCTGACGACATTCCCTGTCGAAGCCGCCGCCACGCGCTATCGCTGTGTGCAGTTCTTCAGTTACCTCGCCGACCACGGATTTGAATGCCGGCTGCGCTCGTTTCTCTCTCCAGACTTGTTCGGCAAGTTCTACACTAAAGGCGGGGTGGTCGTTAAAGCTGCACAATTAGGACTGGCAGCCCTCAGCAGGCTTGCCGACATTGGAAGGCCCGAATGCGACCTGGTTCTGGTACAGCGCGAAGCAGCCCTGTTCGGCCCCCCCGTGATTGAGTGGTTTCTGACCCGCGTCTTGAAGAAGCCGCTCGTGCTGGATTTCGACGACGCCATTTACGTGCCGTACATCAGCCCGACTTACGGGCGCCTCGTGTCATCTCTCAAGTTCCCGCGCAAAACCGAGGCAAACCTCCGCCTGAGCCGCCAAGTGATTGCGGGAAACCGGCTGCTGGCCGACTATGCCCTCCGTTTCAACCGGAATGTGACCATAATCCCTACGGTGGTCGACGTCGGCCAGTACCGGGTCGAGAATCGAATGTCCGACACATTGCCCGTCCTGGGCTGGATCGGAAGCCCCACGACTACGCAGTACCTGAAACCAATCATCCCGGTCCTCCGCGAGTTGAGCCGACGGCATCACTTTGTCTTGAGAGTCGTGGGCGCCAACGAGCACATTCAGATCGACGGAGTTGTCGTGCAAAATGAGCCATGGTGCCTGGAGCGCGAAATCGCCGATTTCCAAAGTCTGGACATAGGCCTCTATCCCGTCACCGAGGATCAGTGGTCGGTCGGCAAGTCGGGATTCAAAGCGATCCAATACATGGCAGCGGGCCTCCCGTGCGTCGCCTCTCCAGTCGGTGTAAACAAGGAAATTATTCAGGATGGCGTGAATGGATTTGTCGCCAATACGCCCCAGGAATGGCTGGAGAAGCTATCTTTACTCATCAAAGATCCCGCATTACGTGCTCGACTCGGCGCGGAAGGCCAACAGACCGTTAAAAGACGTTACTCTTTGGACGCCCATGCGCCACGCCTGCTGGCGGTGCTCCAGGCCGCTGCCGGGAGTTAGGGCTCGCACAGAAACAAATTCACATTTTGGCGCGAGCACAGATGCGACGCGCCGCGACGCAGGCGATGTCGGACAACGTCAAGACCTCTTGAATCCGACGGCACACCAGTACGGTGGCCGATCGCTGAAGCGAATCTTTTCAAATCCGGCATCTGTCAACATTTGGCGTATTTGACCTGCCGTAAAACGGTGCTCGAGCCGCGTCCCGAATCGGTCCAAGGCATCCGTCCTCATTACGTAAAAGCCGCGGTTTCTGTAAACCGACAGGGGC
>QHZE01000299.1 GCA_003225335.1 Acidobacteriota bacterium | reverse complement strand
TGGGGTGCATCTGTGTTAGCGTGTGACGACACCAAAGAAGACGCTGCCTTGGCGCTACTTGCTTCACTAGCCCGATACGCGGAAACCGTGTTCGATCTTCGGGTGATCCGGCAGGCGTTGCATCGAATTCCAGATACCAAGAGGTCTCCCGCAGAAAGGAGTCTCGTGTACTGGGCCGACTCGTATGACGCGATCATTTGTTATCGAGAGGTGACCCCGCTTCCACCGCCCGAGTAAGGAATGAACGTCTCGCCAGCCCTCGTGTGCTCGGCCAATTGGGGGAAAATCCGCGTGGACGTATAGTTCCCGAAATGTGGGAGGACCACGTAATCCTACCGGTATGAATCTTCGGCCTCTCGCCGGAAGGTTGAAATGAGTTCCCAAGCTGAAGTGGTTTGCCCGGGAGTTGCTGATTCCTTGGAATTCATATATGCGCAATGGGGCACGCTCGGAGTAACCAGCAGAACCCATGCGTAGGTGCGAATACTCGAAGAGCACCGCCCATCGCTTATTGAAGGCAGCACCGACGCTGCCACCCGCGACTCCATGATTGCCGGTGCCGAACACGCCCCCGCCAAAGGCCCCGAACTCGCCCGCCAAATGCTTCTCTGCCGAGAGCGACGCGTGCGGTGCTGCAAGCGAAAGTGCGAAGACAATTACGGTCCTGTGGCCCATCATTCATCTCCCTGCAAAGAGGACGGCTATAACGTTCTTATATCATATCCCTTGTTAACGGCTCCCCGCAGAAGCTCTCCAGGCAGAGATTGGACGGATGCCGTGCTGCTTCCTAATGATGTGCTCTGGGACTATTATCGACGGGTACTCTGCGGCGTGTCAGTTTCCAATAAGCGCGTTACACAACCAAGTGAACTGTGCGGTCAAGCGTGGAAGTCTCAGCCGCACATGAGCGAGAAGTCGCCGATCTAGCCCGAGACCTCGGGTATCTTACGCGTCACCTGGCCGAAGCGTCCTCCCACGGCTCCGAGGTCTGGCTTCCCCGATGCTTGCTCCAGTCTTAATACTGAAAGGGGTCGCGGAAAATTTTCACACGCGCCGAGGGATTAATATGGATTAATATGGTTAGCAGATACATGCGCACCCTTCTCTATCCGCTGATCGCACTCGGTCTATTCGGCGCCGACTGGCCTCAGTTTCGTGGTCCCAACGGCTCTGGACTGTGCCCTTCTTGCCGACAACTGCCAACCGAGTTTGGGCCTCAAAAGAACGTTCTGTGGAAGACAGAGCTGCCGGTAGGAAAGTCCTCCCCCGTGCTGGCGGGGGATCGCATTTTCCTGACCGCTTCCGAGGGCGATGATTTGATTACGATGTGCCTGAGCCGCACTACCGGCCAGGTTCAGTGGCGGCGATCCGTCCCTGCTGCGAGGCGCGAAGCCCAGCACGCCCTCAATCACCGCGCGGCGCCCACCGCGGTGACCGATGGAAAGAGCGTCTTTGTCTTTTTCGCTGATTTCGGCCTGGTCGCTTATGATTTCGAGGCCAAACAGCGATGGCAGTTGCCGCTCGGACCATTCAACAGTCAGCACGGCCTCGTTGCATCGCCCGTCTATGCCGATGGAAGAGTGATCCTCGTCTGCGATCAGGACACCGACGCATACATTATGGCAGTGGATGCAGATACCGGGAAGATCGCCTGGAAAACGCCACGCCACGTCATCAACGGGTATTCCACCCCGATCATTTACCGTCCAGCCCGCGGCCCCGCACAAGTCATCGCACCCGGCTCCTACCAGCTCACCGCGTATTCCATCGTGGACGGCGAACCGCTCTGGTTCGTTCGGGGTCTCACCTGCCAGCCAAAATCGGCGCCAACAATTGCCGGCGATATTGTCTACTTCAACGGTTGGACTCCCGGGAATGACGCGGGAGAGCAGGTTCAACTGCCCACCTTCGCCGAGGTGATCGCCGCAGCCGATGCCAATCACGACGGGAAGCTCTCTCAGACGGAACTTCCACAGCCCTGGCAGCCCACAGGCACCTGGCGTGCGATCGACTTGGATCGGGATGGTTTTCTGAACGAGAGGGAATGGACATTCTTTCGCACTCGCCGTGCCTCGCGCAACGGTTTATTGGCCGTTAAGCTCGGAGGCAGCGGCGACGTGACAAACACGCACGTGCTCTGGCGATTTGAAAAGTCCTTGCCGGACGTTCCGTCGCCCCTCGTCTACAAGGATGTGGTTTTCCTCGTTCGAAGCGGCGGAATCGTGACCACTCTGGACGCTCAGACCGGCAAGGTACTCAAGCAGGCGCGTTTGACCGGCGCGCTCGAAGACTACTACGCTTCGCCCATCGGCGTCGACGGCAAGGTCTACATCGCCAGCGAGCATGGCAAGGTCGTCGTGCTGCGTGCTGCTGGCGATTGGGAAGTTCTGGCGATCAATGAATTCGACTCGGACATCTACGCAACTCCGGCAGTCAGCGAAAGCCAAATGTACATCCGGACCCAAAACGCCCTTTATGCCATTGGGTCGTTTAACTAGAGCTGGCACGTTGCGCAGAGAGTCTTCGGTTATCCGCTTTCGATCGCATTTCCGCATCTGGTTCGAAACCACCCTTGTGGCATCTGATTGATATTCCACCTGCCCGCATAGTCGGCCACACGGAAGCAATCCACTTGGCCGTATAGTCGGCATTTCGGAGATGTGGTCCGGCGGCGGGTTGTCAAAGTTGGGGAAGAGTAGCCGGTGTTGCGTCCCAAGTGGGCAGAGTCTTCCTCGAAGCTCGGCACGGTCGAACCGGAGGCAGTGATGTGCGCGGCCCGCTCTGTCCAGTACTCTTTGAATGTATGCAAGTTTAGTCGGAACGCCGAAGTGCCGCTTGTTCCCGCCTTCCAGCAGCGCCAAGGACGGCTGTGATGGCAATTCGCTTCATGCGGGATCGATCCGATACACAGGATAACGCTCCGCAATCGCCTCGAAATCGGACAGCGGCGCGCCGACGGGGAGCGGGAAGTGCTGGCGGCCGCTCAACGCGATGCGCACGTACTCGCGGAGGATGGGTGCCCTCTGCTCCGACGGCACCGCCACGAGGCGAACGCGGCGCCGGCACCCCTGGCGGATTACGGCGTCGCCATGCGCGGCCTCGACGTTCTTCACCCAATCAGACCCCGGGCCGAGCATCGATACGAGGTAATGTTTGCCCTCCACGGTGGCGACCACCACGGGGATCGAGCGTCTGCGGCCGGATGCGCGGCCACGGACTTCGAGGGCGGCCTGGAACCTCGGCGGCAGCCCGACGCCGGACCACCAGCACGCAAACCGGTTGACCCACCGGCCAAGGCGCGTCGGGCGCCAGTCGCGGTAAAACAGCCGCATGAGTGCGCTACGCTCAGCCGGGTCGGAAGGCCTTGAGTTGCTCATCCGTTCTGTTCTCCTTCACTGGTGAGGAGCAGCGACTCAGCGGCGATTATAAGGCCGAAACTGGCACCGCCGGGCGCGCGAAGGATCTAAGACGAGAATCTCGGGCGCGCGGGCGGATTCAACGTATGGCGGAAAACACACGGGTCGATCCATATATTTGCTTTTCAAGACGGGAATCGTTGAAGACGAACTGTTCCCACGAAGAACGCCGAGGCGTTTTACCGCTCAACTCCCGAGTAGTCGGCTTATCGGAAACTGAGGACGGATGGTCACCCGCGAAATGCCCCACCGCCCGAGAAGTCCACCACGATAGAGCCGGGGAAACGGAATCTACGGCGGGCGCTCATGCCGTGTAGTAAAGTGAAAATTATGCATTCTGCCAGCACACCCTGCCACCCCTCTTCGGGGAAATTCCGAAACGGTTTACCTTACAGAATCAATGATCAATGGTGAGCCAAACCTTCGCCAGTTGGAACCAGATCGGCGAATGGCTGAGGCGTGTTGACGGCATACGGCAAGCAGCCTGAGTCGATTCATTCCGAATACCCGCCGAGAACCCCTCCCGGCTTCGTCTACTACTTCAAGCCAAGCTTTTTTCCGGCCGCCAGCAATGCGATCGATTCGCGAATGCGCCTTTCGCGCGTTTCCAGTCGTTTAGCTGTGTGAATCCAAACGACGAAGTCACGTCGGTAGGTGGGCGCCAGCTCGCGAAGAATTCCCACGCTTTGGAATTTGCCTTCAGCGCTTTGGCGATGTAGACCGGTAGGTCGGGGATTATCGGTCGTGGCGCGTAGGTGTTGTTCGTTGGTGCCGCCGCGAGACCGGCCGACGTGAGCAGGCCGGCCCCTTTGAGTTCCACCCACCGTTTCCGATTGATGTCCGACCACTTGCTCGTGGGCTGTCGCGGCGTGACCTTGAGGGCGTATCGGTCGTCATCGAGACGTTTGACGAGACTGTCGATCCATCCGAAGCAAAGCGCCTCACGAACGGTGTCTTCGTAGCGGATTGACTTTACCCCTGTGTGGGCCTTGTAGAACACGAGCCAGACCCCTGGACTCGACGTGTGATGTTTTGCCAGCCACGCCCGCCATTGTCGGCGACTCCGAACTTGCAGCGTCATGAGTTCTGCCGTCATGCTGACTGGCCTCCGCTGCGCCTTTCAACGGACAATAGCGCTTTGCCCGCAAGTGAACGTTAGGAACCCGGCTGCCTTAATTCCGGTTGTATGAATGACCAATGGCTGTGGATGATCTTCCACGTCCCGCCAATCCGACTATAAACCTCGGTGGAATTCCAGCGAGCCAGGACATGTTCCGGAGCACCTGCTAGTTTTCCGTAGTTGACAAGATTGAACGTCAGGAGCGCCACATCTCCATGGCGCTGAACCTTGGGATCGATCATGTCGCACCGTGGATCCGTGAACGGGGGCTTCATTGTT
>QHZE01000298.1 GCA_003225335.1 Acidobacteriota bacterium | reverse complement strand
ACGATGTTGGAGCCGGCTGCGATGGCGACGTATTGTTTGTCATCCACCATGTAGGTCATCGGGGACGCTTTCCATGTCTGGCTCGTGTGGAAATGCCAGAGCGGCTTCCCTGTCTTTGCGTCCACGGCGGCGAAAGCGCCGCTGTCGTCGCCGAAGAAGACCAGGCCTCCCGCGGTAGAGAGAACGCCGCCCCAGGAATCTGCCTCCCCGGCCTGCTCGTATTCCCAGACGATTCGACCCGTCTGGGGATCGAGCGCGCGCAACGATTTTCTGCCCGACTCCCCTCGTACTTCCCGCGTGGTGCCGCCATAGAACGACTGCCCGGCCTGCCATTCTTCGGGCGACTTCAGATAGACCGAGCACTTTTCCAGAGCCATCACGTAGAGCAAGCCCGTTCCGGGGTTGTAGGCGTTCGACATCCAGTTTGTGGCGCCTTCCACGGCAGGACAAACCTTCACCCCCTCGGGCGTCGGCGCGGTCCCCGGCACTTCCTTCGGCCGTCCGTCGCGCCCGATGCCGCTCGCCCACGTGAGCCGGCGCACAAACGGCGCCGCCAGCAACAATTCCCCGTTGGACCTGTCAAGCACGTAGAAAAAACCATTCCGGTTCGCTTGAACCAGCAACTTGCGCGGCCGTCCCCGAAATGTGGCATCGACGAGCATGGGTGTTTGCTGGGCGTCCCAATCGTGAAGGTCGTGGGGTGTGTACTGGTAGTGCCATCGAAGCTCTCCCGTGCCGGGTCTTAACGCCAATACGGAGTCGGAATAGAGGTTGTCGCCTTTGCGCTCATCGCCGTCGTAATCGGGGCAGGGATTCCCTGTAGTCCAGTAAAGCAGGTCGGCCTGAGGGTCGTAAGTTCCCGTGAACCAGGTGGTGGCGCATCCATGCGGCCACGCCTTGCCGCGCCAGGTTTCCGACAAAGGCTCCCCGGGGGCCGGTATGGTCCAGAAGCGCCACACTCTTTCTCCCGTGGATGCCTTGTAAGCCGAGAGGAAGCCGCGCACTCCCTCATCTCCACCGGAAACGCCCGAGACAACCAGATCCTTCACAACCAGAGGCGCGGAGGTCGCGCCGTAATTTTCGCGGGATTCCGCCATCTCGACATCCCAGAGCAATTGGCCGTTGAGCCGGTGAAGCGCGATAAGATGGGCGTTGTCGGTCACCATGAAAACACGGTCGCCCAGAAGAGCCACGCCGCGGTTGATTCCTCCCGCGGCATCGCCGACCAGGCCTTTCGTCCTCGGGCGCTGATAGTGCCAGATTTGCCGTCCGCTGCGCGCGTCCAGGGCATAGGCTTCGTTGACGGCGGTCGCGTACATGACGCCGTCGGCCACGAGTGGAGTCACCTCCAGCCGCCGGGAGTTGGGTATCGGAAAGATCCACCGGGGGGCGAGCGCCGCGACGTTGCCGGTGTGAATCTGGCTCAACGGGCTGTGACGATTTCCGCTCAGGCGCCCGTGGTACGTCGGCCAGTCTCCGGGTTTCGGCTGCACAAGACGCTCGAAGCTCAAACCGCCCGGCAGACGCGTGGAAGAGGGGGGCGCTTCGGTTGCGGAGAGTGTTGTGTCCGTTCCCAACCGGCTCAGGTACGCCAGCAGATTGCCGGCTTCCTCGTCCGTTGCTTGAAGCGCGGGCATCAGGGATGCCTCTTCACGTTCCAGCCGGACAATTTGATCGCTTCGCAACAAGTGCAAGCTCCCGTCCAGACTCTGGAGCTGCAGATCATAGTTGCTTTCATTCCTGGCGAGCCCGCGGATCACGCGTCCGTCTCGCAGGTGCGCCTGCACGACACGATACTCCTGCTGGATATGCAAGCCCGGAGAGCGGAGCGACTCTTCTATCTCCCTGAGCGTCCGTTCGCGACCCAGGTTGGTCAGGTCGGGGCCGATCCATCCTCCATGCCCGTCGAGCATGTGGCAGGACGCGCAATTGCCTTTTCCGAAGAAAAAGCTTCTGCCGGCGGAGGGATCGCCGGACAAGGGGGTCTCCGCGGCGGGAAGCGTCAGCGAACGCACGAACGCCACGAGCGGCTGAAGCTGAGAGTCCGGCAGATCAAAACCGGGCATCCCGCCGGCGGGGATCCCTTTGCGGATGAGCTCGGCGAGCTCTTCCTGCGATCGCTTCCGCGCGCGGCTCGAATCCACGATGCTCGGTCCTCTTTCGCCTCCCGCCGCGTCCGCTCCATGGCACGGGGCGCAGCGGGCTTCGAATTGCTTCCTTCCGGCCTCGATCAGATCGGCCCGCGGCGGCTGTTGCGCCGCCGCGCAAATCAGAGCGCAACACACAATCAGGATTGTTCTCATAGCCCTCGCGACTCCTCTTGCGTACGTAGCGCTCCCACGCGGTGAAACTGAGCCAGACTTAACCGCGAAGACGCGAAGAGCGCAAAGGGTCGCCGCCGGCTGCACTTGTTCGTTAGCTGCGGCTCCCCTTGAACAGCTCAAACAGCTTTCCGCATTTCGAAAACTCTTCGTGATTCTTCGCGTCTTCGTGTCTTCGTGGTGGATTGGGCCCGGCCTTACCACAAAGGCGCGAAGACGCAAAGAATCGCCAGGTTTTTGGTCGCGGCTGGGCTGATCCGTGTTCATCTGTGGTTGCATTCATACTTTTGGTGCGGCCTGTCTTAGGGGCGGACCTGTTTGTCGGTGATGGCCACCAGGTGGCCCTGCGTGCGAACCAGCAACATGCCCTGCGAAATGGCAGGCGTCGCCATGCAAACTTCCCCCATGCGGTTCTGCGCCAGGAGCTCATATTGCGGCCCCGCCTTCACGACATAAACGTCGCCGTCTTCGCTCGTGTAGTAGAGCTTCCCGTCCGCCGCAACCGATGACGCGGTGAATCCAGTGCGACCATCGCCCAGGCGGACCTGGTAGATGCGATTGCCGCTGCGCGCCTCGTAGCAACTCAGCACGCCATTGTCCCGGCAGTTATACAGGTACTGTCCGTAGACGAGAGGTGTCTGCATATAAGACCCTTCGCGGACCTGGCTCCAGGCAATGAAATTGTTGGACCGTTCCTCTCCTTGAAGCGAGATGTCGCCGGTCGCGCTCAACCGGACCGCATAGATGGGCGCCATGCGGCCGTGGGCGTTGGTAATGAAAGCCAGATCATACGCTATGACCGGCGTTGGCACCGGGATATCCCCGCCCCCGGTGAGCTTCCACAGTTCCCGGCCGGTTCGGACATCGTAGCCGCCGATGTGCTTGTAGCCGTTGGCGATGAGCTGTAGCCGCTCCGCGGTCCCGTGAATCGTCGGAGTGCTCCAGGTCGGCACATCGGCGCGCGGCGCGCGCCAGATCTCCCTGCCGTCCTCGACGTCGAACGCCGCGATGAAAGAGTCTTTTTGGACGTCACATTGCAGGAAGATCCTGCCTTCATAAATGACCGGCGAACTGGCAAAGCCCCACTGCGCGGCAGGCACGGCATAAAAACCGGAATCCAGCAAGCCGAGGTCCTTCTTCCACAGCAGCTTGCCATTCATGCCATAGCAATAGAGCCCTTCGGAACCGAAAAAGGCGACAATATGCTTCCCGTCGACGGCCGGGGTCGAATTCGCATGCGTCGACTTGGGATGCCGCTTGATCCTCGGGACGCCGCTGTGCGCGACCTGCTCCCAAACGACGCGGCCGGTCTCCTTTTCCAGGCAATACACCATCCAGCGGTGCGCTGTGTCGTCGTTGACCGGGGTAATGTCGCCGTACAGTCCCACTTTGAGCAGCGGCTTTTCCTGGCCGCTGACCGCGCTGGTCACAAAGATCCGATTGCCCCACACAACCGGGCTGGAATGCCCCAGACCCGGAATTGGAGTCTTCCACTTCACATTCTCCAGAGTCTCGGCGTTCCACCGCGTTGGAGCAGGGTGGCCTTCGGCGACACCACTCGCATTCGGGCCGCGGAACGACGGCCAGTTCCCGGCCCCCGACGCATCGTCTTGCGCCGTCACCGGGGCTAAAAGCGCCACGAGAAGCAAAATGGAAGTCGAGTGTTTCAACATAGGTCCGCTCACCTCAGCTTTTTCCAGTAGGGCACTTCCCAATCACGTACAGGTCGTCCGAAGCCGGAAGGCCGCACTTCCGCCGGTGGATACGGGTTCAATTAGAAGTGCGAGCCAACCATGCAAAATGCCATCGCGCAATCGGGCGAAGCCCTTGGAGTGCGCAAGCTTGCTTAGCTTGCTTGCGCCTTGACACGCAAAGCTTTCCTCGCGACGCTCGAAACCAAGGCGGCAGCAAGCTGCCGCACTCCAAAAAGGCGCCTCGAGCGTGCAGAACGTTGGCTCGCACTTTTGATTGCACCCGATGGATACAAGCCCATTGCCCGCCCTCTGGAGCGTTATATTATCACGTCGATTTGTCGCCACTTCGTCACCGGTGCGTCGTTCAGGAGACTCCCCGTGAAAGCTGCCTGAAGAAATCCGCCGGGGAGCCGATCTGCAGCCCGGTCCGCTTCGCCACCTGCGGCGTGAAGTGCTTTGTGTTGTGAGTCAGCACCCAGTCCGGTTTCGCATTCATGGCCGAGAGCAGCACCGCCACGTCCGCTTCGTGGGCGATCAACCGGCGCGAGGCCAGCACATCCTTCTCGCCCGGGTAAGGCACCACCTCAGGCTGCGCCAGCTCAATCAGTCGGGTATAGTCATCGAGCAGCTGTTGCGCCTCAGGAGCATCCAGCCTCGGGGCGTGCAGCAGCAGGTTCTCCGCCACCTCTTCCCTGACAGCTTCAGCCAAG
>QHZE01000297.1 GCA_003225335.1 Acidobacteriota bacterium | reverse complement strand
AGGCACACAAACCCAGCAGCAGGAAAAGGGAACCGACGATCGCGTCAAGTCTCGCACGCATAACTCGTGATTAGGCCGACCGGGCTAGCATTCTCAGCAGAGTGGGGCATAGATCGTCGTGTCGGTCGGCCTGGCGGCATTATCGGCTTGCATGGGAGTGGCCTTCAACGATTTTTGCTGACGCCAACTTACGTCGGTTTCTAAAGCCCCGGTGCGGGATGCAACGCACATCATACGGGGGCAGCCGCGATATGATCCTCCGCCACCGGGCCGGCCCTCCCGGACCAGTGTCAGTCAGGCCACCAGTACTCTGATCCCGGTTGGTGGGTGGGCAATTCAAAAGAGGGTCAAATCTGCATCATGGCGGACGTTCGAACCTTACCTTATGGAGTCATTCACAGGCGGGACGCCCGTGCCATGGGTCAGGACAGCTGGAAGGCGCGGGCGCGGAAGAGGAAATCGACGATATTCCCTTCGTGGGGCTGAAGCCAGTTGAGCTGGATGGTAGGGATCGGGCCGAGGTTGAGCCGGTCGATGTGCACGGCGTCCAGCAGCGCCCGGCGAAACTCCGGCTTGTCCGTGATGGCCGTGCAGACCAGCGTCGGGCCGATGCGGTCGAGCATCTGCTCCTCGGGGCATTGCACCACGGACACGAAGGGGAACATATATTCTTTTTGCGCAATCGCGGCATCGGGTGTCTCGCAGTAAACGACCGTGGGCAACAAATAGTCGCAGCGTTCTTTCTTGATCAGCCGGCTCTCATTCCGGTATTTGGCGCTGTAATCCGTCACACCCGGGGCCTGGAGGTCCGCGTCGATCGCGGCGGAGATGGCACCGGCCACGCCGGGAACCGTGAAGGCCGCAAGTCCGGCGTCCGGGTGATCGGGCGGCAGAGGCTCGATCGGAGCCAGACGTTTCGCCAGGGCGTCGGCGATTTCGCGGCCGTGCCGGCTGACCCAGATTCCCGAGCAGCTGATGCAGCTCCGGCCGCTGTTGACGAAAACGCTGTCGAGCATCAAGCCGAGGTGCTTTTCCCACTCGTCCACGCGGTCGTCGCCGAACAGGATCTTGGTGAAACCCGGCCCGTGCGCCTGCACCCGCGGGTTGCCCCGATAGCGCTCGACCGTCGGGCTGCCGCCAAAGATCAGACTGCGCGTGCAGCTGTCGAGAACGGCGGCGCCGACGTCGCCTTCACCCGGGTATACAGATATTGCTTCGCGAGGAACACCGGCCTGAAAAAAGGCTTCTGCCATCCGGTACGGCGTCCAGGGCTCTTGCGGCCCGGGTTTCAGCACGAGCCCGATCTGCAGCGGAATGACCGGCAGCCAGAGCGTGTGAACGCCGGGCGAATTTGAAGGGAGAACCAGCCCGAGCACCGGGCTCTGCGCCTGGTAGCTGATCGGCACGCCTCTTTCCACTCCGTACCCGCACGTGAGGACGCTGAAGTCCAGGCAGCGGGTCAGGGAAGTGAGGATGTTCTTCATCTGCGAGAGAACGAAGTGGTTCTTCTTCATGTTTGCCCGGCACATGTGCTCGGGCAGCCCGGTTGAGGCAGACTGCTGGCGCACAAAATCGCCGGCCGTCTGCGTCCCATCTCCCAGGGGGAGCTCCGCGTTCAGGTAGACGTCTCCCGCCCTGCCGGCCATTGCGATAAGTTCCTCGATCGGGATCTTACGAAGCGCATCGCGCGCTTGCTGCGCCTTGCGCATGTCGCGCTGGATCAGGCCGCCGTTGGCGCGGCTGACTCGGGCGATCGGCTCCCCGGTGACAAAGTGCACCACCGTGTCAATGTCCATGCTGGTGTAAGGCTGACCCCAGCGGAGTATGGGAATATTCAGCACTTCTCCCCCACCTCAAATGACAAATGACCAATGGCAAATGACCAATGACAAATGCCAAAGACCTTCGATGTCTGAGGATGCTGCCTGCTCCATTTGTCATTTGTCATTGGTCATTTCAATACACTCCCACTGTGGTTGTTGCCGCAAACCCGCGGAATGGACGCACGCCGCTGACCCCATCCCAGGGATACTTGTCACAGGGCCTTTCTCTTTCCCCTTCGTCCCGCTCCAGAAAACCGGGAACGAAGAACTCCCTGGTCAGGGTGGTCAGCTTGATCCTTCCGGTCTGCCCGTACTCCACGACTTTGTTGGGATCGTCGAAATCCACCACCTCTATGACGGCGCGAGGCTGAGGCGCGTAGTAGCTGATCCTGTAGTCGCTTTCCGTGGGGTTGCTGGGGGCAAGGCCCATCAAGGTATTGCCGTAAGTGGGCGTCATATAGGCCCCGTCGAGCAGCTCTTCATGAGCGAACCGGTTCCACTGCGGCGTGAACTCGGTCCCCCCGGAGAAGATCCCGGTGATTCCGGCCTTTCGGATGCTGGTTCCCATTCCTTCGAGGCGGAGAGCCAGAGCTTCCAGAAGCTTTGGTGTCGCGAACATGCATCTGACGCCGTGTCCCGCCTGAAGAATGGCAACGGCCTGGTCGATGCAGTGGTCCTTGTAAGCCTGCAGGTGCTCGGTCCAGCCTTTCTTGATCAGCTTGATGACCCAGCGCGGGTCCAGGTCGATGCAGAAGCAGATGCCGCCTCGATACTGCGCCAGGTGCTCGACGGACAAACGCAAACGGCGCGGGCCTGAGGGCCCGAGCATGAGCCAGTTGGCGCCCTTTGGAAAATATTCCTCGGGGAGAGTTTCGCTGAAGAGCTCGTAGTCCAAGCGGAAGTCTTCGAATGCGACCCGCGTCTTGGGGATGCCTGTGGTCCCACCCGTTTCGAACACATAGACGGGCCGGCCTTCGTACGCCTTGGGTATCCAACGCTGGACCGGTCCGCCGCGCAACCAGTCATCCTGAAACCAGCCGAGCCGCGAGAGATCCTCAAAGGACCGGACCTCCTCGCGCGGATCCCAACCCAGCCGGCGCGCGTACTCCAGCCAGAAGGGACATCCGGTCGCCGGATCAAAATGCCATCGCACCACTTCGCGCACATGAGCGTCCAGGGCCTCGCGCGCTTCCTGCTCCTTTGAATCGAGCAATGCTTTTTCTGCCGCGCTCAATTTCCTGTCCCCGTGGCGGCGGCGGTAATGGCCCAGAGCTCGCTTCGATTCAGGATGTAAAGGACTCCATTCGCGGGCACCGGCGTGCTGTAGACCGAGCTGCCCATATTGTTCTCTCCCAGAACCTTCAACGCCTTGCCCTCCTGCAGGACGACCACATCACCGTCTTCGTCGCCGAGATACACTTTCCCGTCCGCCACGAGGGGAGAACCCCAGACCGCCGCGAGCATATCGTGCACCCAGTAAGGTTTTCCGGTCTTCGCATCCAGGCAGTGCAGAAAGCCGCTGAAATCCGGGATGTAAATCAGTCCGTCCTTGATGGCCGCTGTCGAGATCGTGCGGCGGATCTTGGCGTAATGCCACAGCCGCCCGGTGTCGGTGGCATCGCCCGGCTTGCTGGGATCGATGCCGTACATGTGCCCCACACCTTCGCCGTGCTCTGGATCCTGGCCCGTGGCTAGAAACACCCTGTTGTCGTAGAAGACCGGCGTGCTGATGGCATCGTTGCGGGTCTTGGGCCAGACCGCATCCTTGGGATTCAAGTCGAAAGTCCAGAGGTGCTTTCCGGTCAGCGCTTCGAGTCCGTAAAGCAGGCCATCGCCGCCGGGATAGAAGGCCTGGAGCACGCCGTTGACCATGCCGAGCGCGGGAGAAGACCACTGTCCATGCAGGATCCGGTCTCCCGGGGATGCGTCCTCACAAACGACTTTGCCCGTTTTCTTGTTCACCGCGATGAAGCTCGGGGCGCGCGGCGAAGGGATATTGACATGACTCTCATCGTGTCCGTTGGACGTGATGATGAAGAGCAAGTCGCCGTACATAACAGGAGAGGAGTTAGACATGTTGTGGGGGAACACCCCGAGCTCCTCCATCATGTCCAGCTTCCAGACAATGTCTGCGTCGAGGTCCGATTTGTACTTTTCCTCGGTAAACGGCCCGTCGTTCTCCTTGTCGAGGAATCCCTCCGTGTCCAGGCACACGAGCTCGCAACGATTGGTGACGTAGTAGAGCCGGTCTCCTTCCACCAAGGGCGACGAGCAGACGCCCTGAAACGGCCAGTCGTTGACTCGACCCGAGGCGAGCTTATCCGACACCGCCTGCCAGAGGAACTTGCCGTCGGATTCGCGGAAGCACATCAGAATACCCTTGTCCCCGGTGATCGCGGGGTTTTTGGGATTCTCATTATTGGTGCCGGCAAAAACCTTCCCGCCGGCAACCACGGGATTGCCGTAGGACTGGGAGCCGAGATCGGCCTTCCACTTGATGTTTTTCCTGGTCTTGACGTTCCAGGAAACAGAGAGGCCCTTCATCGAGGAAACCATGTTGCGTTGTGGCGTCCCCCCCCACATCGGCCAGTCCTGGGACTGCAGCGCCTCCGTTCCGAGGAGAGAGAGCGCGATGATCGCATAGAGCCGCCCGCCGGCTGGAACCAAGAGCAAACACCTTTCGAAACCCTCGCGGTCCCTTTGCGCCCTTCCCGTCTTTGCGGTGAAGCCTGAAGCCAACGTCAACCGCAAAGGCGCGAAGATCGCCAAGAGCGCGAAGGACTTTGTGAAGAAAGCAAGAATTACAAGGAGTCCATTGCGGAAATGTTCATTGGGCGTCATTTGAGTTCGGCGTGACTTTGATGTTGTCATAATAAATCTCGTTATGGGCGTACGCGAAAAATCCCGGACTTCCTTGCAGGTTGGGAATCGGATCGAGCTTTTCGATCGTCCACTGGTCCGGCTCCGCGCTTCCCCTGGGCCAGACCTTTCCGCGCACGCGCGCCTTGCCGTCGGCCATGTTCTCGACGCGAACCTTCATTGTGTACCACACGTTTCCCTTCCACTCAAACGGCACGCTTACGGACCGCTTCGTCTCGGGTTGCCAGCTTTCGATCCAGAGCTTCTGTGTATTTCCGGTCAGGACCATCGCGTAGCGCTGCGCGATGATGCCGATGTCGGGCAACTGCCGCCGCTTTTCGATCCCCAGGACATCCGCTTGCATCGTGTAGTTGGACAGATTCGAGGGGCCCATGTAGGTCCGGCAGCGG
>QHZE01000296.1 GCA_003225335.1 Acidobacteriota bacterium | reverse complement strand
GTGCATCAACTGGTCCACGCGCAACCGAGGCAGCGACCAGCGCAGCCACATCTGCACAAAAACGAGAACCAGAGCTTTGAGAGTGAAAAGAACAGGCCCTGGAATCCATGGCTTGCCGGGCAGGACCTGCGACCATCCTCCGAGAAAGAGCGTGGTAGCAACGCAGGCCACGACGAACATGCTCGCGTATTCGGCGAGCATGAAAAAGGCGAAGCGCATGCCGCAGTACTCGGTATGGTACCCCGCCACCAGCTCCGATTCCGCCTCAGGAATATCAAAGGGAGTGCGGTTCACCTCGGCCAGAGAGCAGGTGAAATAGATGAAAAACGCGATAAAAGTAAAAGGATTCCGGACGATGAACCAGTGATGAATGCCCCCTTTCTGGGCGGTAACGATTTCCTGCATCGAGAGGCTCCCGACCAACATGACCACGGTCATGAGAGCCATGGCGGAGGGAATTTCGTAACTCACAATCTGGGCCGCCGAACGCATCCCGCCATAGAGCGCGTACTTGTTGTTGGAAGCCCATCCGCCCATGAGAATGCCGACGACGGAGAGGCTCGACACTGCCAGGACGTACAGGATGCCGATGTTCAGGTCCGCCGCAATGGAGTATTCTCCGAAGGGGAGCACGACAAATGCGGCAAAGGCCCCCAGGAACACAACGACAGGCGCCATCTTGAAAAGCAGCGGATCGGCCGCGGCCGGCACGATGTCTTCCTTGAGCAACAGCTTGATGCCGTCGGCGATCGATTGCGCCCACCCGTGCCAGCCTCCCACATACATGGGGCCCAGCCGGTCCTGCATGTGAGCGGAAACCTTTCGCTCCAGCCAGACGAGGAACATTCCGAGGACGTTGACGAAAGCCAGAATGATGACACAGCTCGCAAGCATGGGCAGGAAGATCTGGAGAAGCTGGGGCAGCTTCTCAAAATTCAGTACCTGCTTCAACAACCACCGGATGGAGTCCATCTGTCTCTCCCCGTTCAGCGGTCGATTTCGCCCAGCACGATATCGATACTGCCCACGATAGCCACAATATCCGAGATCATGGCGCCGCGGCTGATCTCCGTGAAGGCGCTCATGGCCGTGAAGCACGGCGACTTGACTTTCACCCTGTAGGGTTTGAGGCTTCCATCGCTGACGATGTAGTAGCCCAGTTCGCCTCGCGGGCACTCCGTGCGCATATAAACCTCCCCCGCGGGAGGCTTGACGCGTTTTGGCAGCGACTCATGAACGTCGCCGGGAGTCAATTTCTTAACGGCCTGCCGGACGATCTTGCAGCTTTCCTTCACTTCCTTGATCCGAACGATGTACCGGTCGAAACACGATCCCACGGGGCCGTGGTCGCCCAAACCCACCGGCACGTCGAAATCAAACTCTTCATAGCCGAGATAGGGCTCGTCCTTACGCACGTCCCACTTGACGCCGCTGCCCCGCAAATTGGGGCCTGTCATACCGTAGCTTACGGCCACATCCGGCGGCACGATCCCCACGTTGGCGGTCCGCTTGATGAAAATGTAGTTGTACGAAAGCAGCCGGTTCAGGTTGTCGACCTGTGGCTCAAAGTAATCCAGGAAATCGACGACCTTGTCTTCGAACCCGGTTGGAATGTCGTACATCAGCCCGCCGACCCAGTTGTAATTGTAGAGAAGCCGGGCTCCGCACGTCTCTTCGAACAGATCGAGGATTTTCTCGCGGTCCCGGAAGCAGTGCAGAAACGGCGTATAGGACCCCATGTCGATGCCGTAGGTGCCGGCGGCCAGGAGGTGGCTGGCGATCCGGTTCAACTCCGCCATGATGATCCGGATGCAGCGCACGCGGTTATTCACCTGGATCCCCATCAGCTTTTCCACTGTCAGTGCGTAGCCCAGGTTGTTGTTCATGGAAGCTACATAATCCATCCTGTCAGTGAACGGGATCACGCCCGGGTAATCCACGTTCTCGGCATGCTTTTCGAAGCACCGGTGGAGATACCCGATGTGGGGAATCGCCTCGTGAACGACCTCGCCGTCGGTCTTCAGTTCCAGGCGCAAGACCCCGTGCGTGGACGGGTGCTGCGGCCCCATGTTCAAGGTCATTAAATCGCCGGCAATGTCGACTTCCATATTTTTGTTCCGGGGCCCGGCTAAACGGGCATGTCGCGATACTGCGTCGGATACTTGTAGTCCTTGCGGAGCGGGTAGCCGACCCAGTCGTCCGGACAGAGGATCCGCCGGAGGTCACTATGACCCTCGAACACGATTCCGAACATGTCGTAGGCTTCCCGCTCGTGCCAGTTGGCCACACGCCAGATCGATTCGACCGTATGAATCTTCGGCTCCTGCCGGGGCAGACGGCACTTGAGGCTGTAACGATGCCGATGCGTCATGGAGTAGACGATGTAAACAACCTCTATCCGGTCTTTCCAATCGACGCCCCCCAGGAGTTCCAGATGATCCATCATGAGGCGCGGGTCGTCGTGCAGAAACCGGCAGACCTCCACGATGGAACCCGGTTCCACCGCACTGAACGGAAGGTGCCCGTCGAGCTTCGATTCCGGAATCCCGGCGCCAAACTTTTCTTTCAGTAAGGCCGCAATTTCTTCAGGTTTCATGCGGCGCCCTTCTCAGTCTTCTTGGCCAGCGTCTCCTTCTCGATTTTCTTCTGCACCTGGATCAATCCTTCTATCAGGGACTCGGGCCGGGGAGGGCACCCCGGGACATAGACATCGACGGGAATGACCTCGTCCACACCCTTGAGCACGTGGTAGCCATACTGCCAGTAGGGACCGCCGTTATTGGCGCAGCTCCCCATCGAGATGACGTATTTAGGCTCGGGCATCTGCTCATAGAGCCGCTTGATGCGCGTGGCCATCTTCAGTGTCACCGTTCCGGCAACGATCATGACATCGGACTGGCGGGGCGTGGCCCGGAAGGCGCCCGCGCCGAAGCGATCCAGGTCATACCGGGATGCGCCCGTGGCCATCATTTCGATCGCGCAGCACGCAAGACCGAAGGTCATGGGCCAGAGCGACCCGGAACGCGCCCAGTTGAAAAGCTTGTCCAGCGAGGCGATGACGACGTTGTCTTCGAACTTTCCTTCCAAAACTCCCATGCTCTCTTCTCCTTCACTTCGTCACGAGCTCCGCGGGACGCAAGTTCTGCCGGGGCCTGGCCGGCTGTTCCAGGTCTTCCGCCTTCACCCACAGTAGATCCCCTTTGGCCCAGACGTACGCAAGACCCACAACCAGAATGGCGATAAATATCAATCCCTCCACGAAGGCAAACATCCCGAGCTGCTTGAATACCACCGCCCAGGGCAGCAGGAAGATGATCTCCACATCGAAAATGATGAAAATGAGGGCAATAACGTAAAAGCGAATGTTGAACTGTATCCAGGCCGAACCTGTGGGATCCTCCCCGCATTCATAGGAGATGTATTTCTCGGGAGAATACTTTCCCTTGTAACGCATGATGGAAGCAAAAATCAGGCTCCCGACGAGAAACATCACCGCCACTATCATGAACAGGAGCACGCTCGCAAAACCCGTGAGCATCCCAATCCTCCAAAGTTGAACGACTGGCGCAGCGCTTTTTTGACGCGGCTACATTAGCTTAGCAGACTCTTTCCTTGCAAACCAAATTCTCGGTGCTGGAGACAACGCCGGTTTGGCCACAGAGGAAACACAAGGGTAAAGGGGCCGAGGGGCAAAGGGGCAGAGGGGGGTCGGTTTTAGGAAAGCGCTTGTGAATGAATGCCCCTCGACGACGATCGCCCCCCTTTGCCCCTCTGCCCCCCTTTTTTCGGCGTTGCGTGAGTTTCGTCTATGGCTTACCATTTGGGCCTCCCAGGGGACAGCGAGCTTCCCATGAAGGCGATACGATTTCACGAGCACGGCGGAATCGAGAAACTTCGTTACGAAGACGCCCCGGACCCCCATCCCGGCCCGGGGGAAGTGGTCGTCCGAGTCAAGGCCTGTGCGCTGAATTACCTGGACATCTGGGAGCGCCGGGGCTTGCCGGGAATCCAGCTCCCCTTGCCCCACATCTCCGGCGCCGACGTGGCCGGAATTGTGGAAAGCGTCGGAGCGGGCGTCACCCATTGCAAGCCGGGAGACAAGACCCTGGTCTGTCCTGGACTTTCCTGCATGCAGTGCGCATTTTGCTTTCAGGGCAAGGACAGCCTCTGCCGGCGCTATTCGGTTCTGGGGTACCTCACGGACGGGGGTTATGCCGAGCTCGTAAAGATCCCGGCGGTAAATGCGCTACCCTACCCCGAAGGGCTGGAATTCACCGCCGCCGCGGCCATTCCCCTGGTTTTTCTGACCGCCTGGCACATGCTCGTCGAGCGATGCCGCATCCGGCCTGGTGAAGACGTGCTCATCCTGGGAGCGGGCAGTGGCGTCGGGAGCGCCGCCGTTCAAATAGCCAGGTTCTTCCATGCCCGCGTGATCACGACTGTCGGCTCTGAGAGCAAGATCGCCAAGGCGAAGGAGTTAGGCGCCGACCATGTCGTGGATCACTCGCGCCAGAAAATCCGTGACGAGGTAAAGAACTTTACCTCCAGACGCGGCGTCGATATTGTTTTCGAGCATGTCGGCACTGCGACTTGGGACGATAGCCTGAGTTGCCTGGCAGCCAATGGCCGGCTGGTGACCTGCGGAGCGACGACCGGGTACGACGCTCGCCTGGACCTGCGCCATCTCTTCGCGAAGCAGATTTCAGTCATGGGGTCTTACATGGGCTCCAGGCATGAGCTCCTGGAAGTTTTGAAGCTGGTGCAGGCAAAACACCTTCGACCGGTGGTAGCGTCGGTCTTTCCATTGCAGGAAGCGGCGCAGGCCCAGGCCATGATGGAGGGCCGGCAGCACTTCGGCAAAATTGTTCTCACCGTCGAGTGATGCAACCACAGATGAACACAGAGCAGCCCAGCCGCAACCAAAAAACTCACTTCTCAGGCTTTAGCCTGGGCCGCAGGGCAAACTCAGGCGGGGCAGCATAAAGGCTGAACTCCAAACCTGAACTCCAAACATGCCCTAAGGTGAGTCGAGCCGGACGATAGACGTGCGTTTGACGTCTCCGTCCTCTCTCCGTATCCTCCTGGCAAGTGATTGGGCCTCACTCTCACTCCCGGTACGGCCCACGAGCACGCGCCAGAGCACGGGTTTGCCCTGTGTCGGGACTGAAACGGCGGCGCCATAGCGGCGCGCCAGCTGGCGCCGCATTCGTTCCGCGCGCGACCGATCGGCAAAGGTCCCGACCTCAACTGCAAACAAGTCCTCTTGCGGCGCGGCCTGAGTCGAGAGGATTTCAAGGCGCACTTTCGCGGTGCCCGGCATCCCTAGGGACCGCGCCGCCGCGCGCGACAGATCAATAATCCGGCCGGCGACGAACGGACCGCGATCGTTGATCCGCACCTCGACGCTCCGGGAGTTCTTGAGATTGACCACGCGGACGCGCGTTCCGAATGGGAGCGTGCGGTGCGCCGCCGTCAAACTGTTCATGTCGTAGGTCTCTCCGCTCGCGGTCTGTTTCCCATGGTGCGGCACGCCGTACCAACTCGCAACTCCGACCTCTGCGTGAGCGCGCGGGGCCGGCGCGGGCATGGGCGCTCTCGCGACGCGTCCACCGCACCCGAGCGCGACCACCATGCTCATTGCCGCCGCGGCGGTTTGTAGTGTTCGATTCATGTTGAAATTTCTAACGCGACCTCGCCGGCAAAGAGTAAAAGTTGACGTGACGGAGGGCAGGCCCTCCTTGGCCGCTTTTGGAGTGCGGCGAAGCAAGCTTCGCGCGGCCAAAGCGGCAGCAAGCTTAGCAAGCTGCCGCACTCCATATATCGACCACTCTCAGTCCTCCTATTATAGCTAAGCCATCGGAATCATCGGAATGAAACACAATTGACCATTGACAATTGGCGATCGACAATTAAACGATGGTTTCTGGAACCAGTATTCGCTCGTCCATCGGCCAATGGTCAATTGAATGAGTATTCGCTCTCTGCTTTTCCTGCTGGTATTTGCGGCCGCGATCGGATTTTTTGCATACAACTGCGCCAGGTTGCTGAAGTTCCTCTCCATCGGTAAACCGGAGCGCCGCCTCGATAACGTGGGCGCGCGCGTCAAGAACGTCCTTGTCGTAGCCTTCGGCCAGAAAAAGCTCCTGCGCGAGCCTCTCGCCGGCCTCATGCATTTTTTCATTTTCTGGGGGTTTGTCATTCTTCTGACGGCAATTCTGGAAGCCGTGATTCAGGGCCTTTTCCCGGGCTTCACTCTGGCGGTGCTCGGGCCGCTATTCCCTCCCCTCGCGCTACTCCAGGAAACCATCGGCGCTCTGGTTGTGCTTTCGGTTCTGGCAGCGCTGGCGCGCTGGATCCTTGTTCCCCCTAAACGGTACTTTGGCCCGGAAGTCAGCGCGCACGTGCGCCTGGACGCCAGCCTGATCCTCTGCCTCATTCTGCTGATCATGGTCTCCATGTTCGGGACCAATGCAGCTCAGACGGCGTTGTCGGGCGAGATGCGCCGCGCTCGATTTGTGTCGAGCCGGCTCGCGAGCCTTTTCATCGGCTCCTCTTCGGTGCGCGCATGGTTTGAGGTTTTCTGGTGGACGCACCTTCTGGCCGTTCTGGGATTTTTGAATTACCTCCCCTTTTCCAAGCATCTGCACGTCATCACAGCCATACCAAACGTTTTTTTCTCGTCCCTCGAGCCGCCCGGCAGGCTGGCTAAATTGAACCTCGAGGACGAGAACGCGGAACAGTTTGGCGCGGCCGACGTCCGCGATCTGACCTGGAAGCAGCTGTTGGACGGGTTTACCTGCACGGACTGCGGGCGCTGCACATCCGTCTGTCCCGCAAACATCACGGGAAAAATTCTGAGCCCCCGCAAGATCATCATGGACATTCGCCAGAGGACCGAGGAACTGGCTCCGCTGATCGTCGGCGGCATCGGTGAGGATGGCAAAGAAATCGCGGGCAAGCGGCTGCTGGACAGCTACATCACCGAGGAAGAGCTCTGGGCCTGCACGACTTGCCGCGCCTGCATGGAGGAGTGCCCGGTGATGATTGAACACGTCCCGGTGATTCTGGACATGCGAAGGTATCTGGTCCTGACTGAGTCCCGCTTCCCGTCTGAACTTCAAGGCGCATTCAAAAACCTCGAGACGAACCATGCTCCGTGGGCGTTCAGCCACCAGACGCGCGCCGACTGGGCCAGGGACAGCGAAATAAGAACCATGGCGGAAGCCGGCGGCGAGGTCGAGGTGCTCTACTGGGTGGGCTGCGCGGGGGCTTACGATGCGCGCTACAACAAGGTCGCGCGGGCCATGGTCAAGTTGATGAACGCGGCCGGTGTCCGGTTCGCCATTCTGGGGACGGAAGAAAAGTGCACGGGAGACCCCGCCAGAAGAAGCGGGAACGAGTACCTGGCGCAGATGCTCATTGCTGAAAATGTGGAGACCTTAA
>QHZE01000295.1 GCA_003225335.1 Acidobacteriota bacterium | reverse complement strand
GTATGCGCTCCTGTTCGCGACCCGTCAACGCCTAACCGAGAAGGTTGTGAAAAAATCCACGTCTCGAGGGGTGGCCTGGGTGTCCGCGCGTCCCCGGTATTGGAGCGGGTAACCCTATGGCGTCGCCGCAAAGGGTGCAATTAGAAGAAGTGCGAGTTACTCGGCACACGATTTCATAAATGCGCCGACGTATTTCCCCAAATAAGCCCGGGCGCCCTGGAATGGCACTGGAAGCTTAGGGCTCGCGCAGAAATAAATTCACATTTTGGCGCGAGCGCCGGGCGGGCAGATGCGAGGCGCCGCGACGAAGGCGATGTCGGACATCGTCGAGGAGCGGCAACGAAGCAGATGCCCGCCCGCCGCCGCGCCCCTACGGGCTGCGGCCCGCAGGCTCGCTGGCTTTGTTGCTCGCTCCTCACATACCGCCCCGGGTATAGCTCGTCGTTCGCGCCTCGCCAGCGGGCCTGGGGGCCTGCAGCAAAATGTGAAGTTATTTCTGCGCGAGCCCTTAGCCAAAGCTTTAGCCGGGGGCGAGCGAAAGCGAACCCCCGGAATAGTGCAACACGAATTCGCCCCGGCAGCGGCAGGGGTGCGGGGAGATCCAGCAACGCCTGCCGGGGTGCGTATCGTGGTTCCTCTTCTACCCGGGAGTTCGCTTCGCTCACCCCCGGCTAATCCCGTTGGGGCGGAGTACGTTATCGTATTTATGAAATCATGCAGTAAGGCACAGCAATCCATGGCGTTGGGAGAGTGATGGAAAAAACACGAGGCTTTCGAAGCGCGACTTGCCTGTGTTCGTGTAATTCTTGGCAAGTCTCTTCTGAGCTACTTTGCGGCTGCAAGTTTTCTGGGCTTCTTCGCTTCTTCCTCCTGGGCCTTTAACTTGAGCTGCAGCGCTGTCTGCGCTACCAGGTCGGCCTGCCGGATCAACTCGTTTTTCGCCTTTTCATCCTTCTCGAACTTGGCTTTTTCCCGCCACAGCAGGTTTTTGTATTCCATGGCGTCGAAGTAGTCCTTGCGGATTTCGAGCGCTCGCTCCAATGACTTCAGACCTTCTTCGATCAGAGCAGCAGTCTCCTGCTTCTCCTCCGGCTTGAGAAACTCCACATTTTCGCCCTGAAGACCGGTTCTCTTAAGGGACTGGTCAAAATCGATCACGGCGATACGATACAGAGCCTCCGCGTTGTTCGGGTCGACCTGCAGGATCTTCCGGCACCAGTCTTTGGACTCGTCGTATTTCTTCATCTGGTAATTGAGGCTGGCGATGGCTACCATGGCATCCGTGTTCTGACCGCCCTTTTCGAGTCCCAACACATCTCTGAAGGCCGCAATGGCCCTATCCGCCATCTCGTTGTTCTTAGGATCCGGCGAACCTGGAATATACTGGGAAGAATATGCCGTAGCCAGATACATGCGCGCCGGCCGGAATTCGGGGTCCAGTTGTATAGCTCTCTGGAAATACTCAGCAGCCTGCGGGTATTTCTGCTCGGTAAAGGCTTTGACACCTTTGTTGAGCATATCGCGGGCCTTGAGCTTTGTAATAAAGCCACAGCCGGTCATTGATAAACACAAAACCAGTATGATGAACAAAGCCAGCCGCCTGGCGTCGAAACTCATTTTTTGTCCTCCTGATTTCTGTAAAGCGCCAGTCAGAGCGTCGAGAGAAGCTAGCGAATCTCCTCGAGGATCAGCCCGATATCGCCCACGCCTGCCCCCTTCGCTATGTCGATTATCTTCACGACATCCCCGTAGGGCAGCTTGGCACTGGCGCTGATAAACATGCTCTTGTTTGCGCGCGCGTTGTAAATTTCCTGAAGCTTGGGTCCCAACGCGCTGATATCCACGGTTTCCTGGTTAATGGCGATCTGGGCGCTCTCACCGACCGAGACCACGATCACGTCCGGTGAGGGAGTGCTGGGCGCGTCCGGCGGCGGAGGCTGGGGGACCTTTACGTCAAGGTCCATCTGGTGAACCGGGGTGATAACCATGAAGATGATCAGGAGAACCAAAAGGATATCGATGTAAGGGGTGATATTGATGTCGTGTTTGGGGCCCGCTTTCCCGCCAAGTGCCATTCCCATGGTTTGTCTTCTCCCTTAAGACACCCTGCTCGGATGGTGCGGTTACTATCGCTCCTTTTCCTTTTCCGCCATAAGGCCGATGCGCTCGACCCCGGCTTTGCGGCACTGATTGACGATCTGGACAACCCGTCCGTAGCTGACGGACTGGTCTGCCTTCAGAAACATCGTTTTGTTGATTTCGCCCGTGAGCCGGTCTGTGACGTATTTGATGAGCTCGTCTTCCGAAATGGGCGTCTTTTGGAGATAGATGCGGCCCTCTCGCGTCAGCGCCACAACGATCGCGTCCTTGCTGTCTGCCTCCGGCGCGTCGAGGGGGTTCTTCGCCTTGGGAAGGTTTACGGTGACACCCGTCTGCAGCAGAGGCGTCGTGATCATGAAGATGATCAGCAACACGAGCATAATGTCCGCCATAGGCGTGACATTGATGTCCGCGTTGACGTTGCTTCGCCCTAATCCGCGCTTAACCACCGATTTGACCTCTCTTCTTCAGGAAATAGTCGATGAGCTCCGACGCTGAATTGTCCATTTCGACGGTGAACGTTTCGATTCTGTTGGTGAACGCGTTGAACGCCATCACCGCGGGCACAGCCACGAAGAGACCGAACGCCGTGGTAACCAGCGCCTCCGCAATTCCTCCGGCAACGGCCGCGATACCGGCGGTCTCTTCCGTTTTCATGCCCTGGAACGCGTTGATGATGCCGATGGTGGTTCCGAACAGTCCGACGAATGGCGCCACGGATCCGATCGTAGCCAGACCGCCCAGGCCTCTTTTCAGGTCTTCAATGCCGATCGCCGTCGCGCGTTCGAGAGCCCTCTTGGCCGCCTCGATGGTCTCGCCCGGAATTTCTTTGCTCTTGGAGTGCGCCTGGAGCTCATGCAGGCCGGAGATAAGAACCTTAGCCAGGTGACTCTTGTTGTGCTGTTCTCCGAGAGCTATCGCCTCGTCGATCTTTCCTTCCTTGAGGCATTCGGCTACGGCCGGTGTAAAGACCCGGGATTGCTTGCGCGCGGCGCGATAGGTGATCCAGCGCTCGATCATGACGCTTATCGAGTAAGCGGACATGATGCCGAGGATGACCACAACCCCTTTCGCAACCGGTCCCATGGCCGACCACAACTCGACTATGTTGATTCCCATTTGGTTTCTAGCCTCCGCTAGTATGCTTTTGGATGATGTACATCACCTTAAATTGAAAATCACGGTTACGGTGGCGATAACAGGAACTGGTTCGTTGTTAAGCAATGTGGGCGAGTATTTCCACTGCTTTACCGCCTGAATGGCCGCGTCATCGAGAAGCGGGTGCCCGCGAAGCGTGCGCACATCCGAGACGTTCCCTTCCTCATCCACGGTTACCTGGAGGATCACCACGCCGGAAACGCGCGCGCGTTTGGCCAATTCCGGGTACACCGGCTCGATTTTCTTGATCAGTTTCGACTCTTGAACGTTCCCTCCCACGCGAATCGGCTCGCGCTTGACGGGGCGCGGGGGCGGCGGGGGCGGGGGCGGGGGCACTCCGCCGAGAACGCCTCCAACGACTCCGCCGGGAACGCCGCCTACCACTCCACCGGTGACTCCGCCGGGTATGCCTCCAACAACGCCGCTCACTCCGACCACGGGCGGTTCATCCACAGGCGGAGGAATCTCTTTCGGAATTTCCGTGGGAGCGACGAACTTGGTCGGATCTACCGTGACCTTTTGGGGAACAGCCTTCATCGGAGCCGGAGGGGGCGGCGGTGGCGGCGGAGGTGGTGGCGGCGGAGGAGGGGCGATCAGGAACGTGAGAAGCTCATTTTCCGGAAGCACCTGAAAGAAGACGAGAGGTACGATGACGACCACTACGATCGCCACCACGTGCAACACGATGGAGATCGCAAGGGTTACCATGCGCTTCCCGAAATCGGAGCGGCTAGTTTGTTCTACGCTTTCGAACATTTTTACCCCCTCGTAGTTTCCCCGCAGGGCTGGGTAATGGGGTCGTTTGCGGTTCCGACGATCGCAATGTTAGCGTCCGCACGCAAAATCTATCAAGCATTTTTCCGCCCTTCTGTCAAGGGTTTTCCCGCCCATAGGGGTCACAGATCTGAGACCTTTTCCGAAAACTGCACAAACTGAAACCACAGATGAACACCGATCCGTTCGGAGTTCAGCCTTCAGGCTGCACTGTGCAGGCTAAAGCCTGAACTCCAAACCTACGCAGCAGCCTTTCGTCCCGTTCTTTGGTTCACGCTTCGGTACCAAAAGTCTACTATTGGGGCCGCAATGGCGATTGACGAGTAGGTTCCTACAATGATCCCCACTGTCAGCGTGAACGAAAACCCATTGAGAACCTCTCCGCCGAAAAGAAAGAGCGCAAGCACGGAAAGAAACGTTACTCCGGAAGTCATGATTGTTCGAGAGAGCGTCTGGTTGATGCTTATGTTCAATATCCGGGAGAGTGATTCTTTGCGCATCAGCCGCAGGTTTTCCCGGACGCGGTCGAAAACGACGATGGTGTCGTTTACCGAATAGCCCACCAGCGTCAGCAAAGCCGCAATCACGGTGAGCGAGAGCTCCTTCCGAGTGATGGCAAAGAGACCCAGGGTGATCCCGACATCGTGCAGCAGGGCGACAATAGCCGCCACGCCGTATATCGGTTTAAATCGGAATGCGATGTAAATCAGCATTCCGAGAAAAGAGAGGCCAACGGCCAGCGCCGCGCGGCGCCTCAGGTCCGATCCCACCACGGCGCCGACGCTTTCGACACCTTTTATGGCAAAAGGTCCCGCGTAGAAATTCTTCTTGAGGCTTTCCACTACCTGCTGGCTGACGCCCCGCGCCTTTGCCAATTCATCCATGGAAGAAACGAGGCCGCCCCGCGTCTTGTTGCGATAATCCAGTAAAGCCGTGGCCACCGTCCTGTAGTGAGTCTCGATTTCACCTATCGTCTTGCTTTGTGCTTTCAGATTGTCGGGGTCCGCCTGAATTAAATACTGAGCGACGGGGTCGACGGCGACGTTGTTAAAGTCGGCGTTGCCGCTCCCGCCCTTTTCGGCATCAAACGCCTCCCGAAGCAGCTTCTGGACAGCCCTCTGACCCGAATCCACGTCTTGAGAGGCCTCGAACACGGTCGCCAGGCGCACCTGCACCGAATTGTCTCCGGGCTCTCCGTAGCTCTGGATGATCGTCGTACCCACCGCCTCCGGCTTGAGCGCTTTTCGAATCCGGTCAAGATCCGGCGCACTGTTGAACTTCAAATAGATAATCGTGCCGCCCGTGAAATCGATGCCGTAAGCGAAACCGCCCCGGACAAAATA
>QHZE01000294.1 GCA_003225335.1 Acidobacteriota bacterium | reverse complement strand
CGGCCATCAACACCGTGTTCGGCGCGAAGCATCCGGTGCAGCGTTGCCGTCACCACATCGCGGGCCGAGACCCGCGCTTACCAGAGGGGTGGAACGTCCCCTCCCGGGCAAATCCCTATGAGCCCGGTAGCCTGGGGTCAGGCGTGACGGGGTAACCAGTCACGTCGAAGCAGACCCGACACGTTAGCCTCAGAACCCAGTCCGGAGGCACGGGCCAACGTTCAGGCCGTACCACAAGGGAAGGCATGGCGCCGTCATGACATTTCGGACGGTTATCACTGGGAGAGTCCGAGAACAGGGTGGTCGAGCCGCCTGTGTATCGGCGAAGACAGCAACGGCGGTGGATGCATAGGGAAGGGAAGCCGTCGTCACCCTCGGCGTTTCGAGCCACGGCATGAACGGAAGGAAGCGTGAGGGAACGGACGAGATCCCACGCGGTCGGTGGAAACTCCGCCGCCGTAAGCGGGCCTATAAGGCGCAAGCCGAAGTGGCGCGTGAGGCCGCGCGGGAAGTCGGAGGAGGCCATAGCATAGCGAAGAAGGCGTGGACAGCAAAACCCGCCGGAGCAAAGGGCCTCTACTCGAGCCAGGCTTGCGAAGAAGGAGGGACTGCGTGACTGCCCGAAAGGCTCAATGCACGCCATTCGAAAAGGTCCGGGTACTTCAGAGGAAGCTATACCGAGCGGCCAAGGCTCAGCCGCAACGCACGTTCGGAGTCTTGTACGACAAGGTCTGCCGATTGGAAGTGTTAGAGATGGCTTGGGACCAGGTTCGGCGTAACCGCGGCGCGGCGGGCGTCGATGGCGAAACGATCGAAGCAATCGAGGCGAGGGGAGCGCTGGGGTTTCTCCTGGAATTACGGGAGGAACTGATCAGCGAAGGCTACCGGCCTCAACCGGTACGCCGGGTGTTCATCCCCAAGCCCGATGGGCGGCAGAGACCGTTAGGCATTCCGACGGTAGCTTCATAATGCACTCCCACCCGCAGCATTTTGGGATGCTTTGCCTTTTTGGATTCTGCTCGAGTTGCGCACCCGGTCGCGGAGTTTCTGTTCTTCCGATGCGTTCAGGGTGATCCAGTAGGGGCTTCGATTGTTGATCCGCCGCGCCTGGATCAGGTGACGCTCGATCCAATAGTAGACCACGCTCGGGCTGACCCCAAATTCTTTGGCCACTTGGTCCACGCTCAACTCCTCGGGCCTCTTCAATACTGCCCGCGGAATCTGATAACAGCCACGAATCCACTGCACGATCTTCGCCGTGTACGCTTGGCCCTTGGCACTGACGTGTCCTTCGCGCTGGAGCTGGGCGGCGATTTCGGCATCGGGTAAACGCAGAGCCAATTGTCGAACTCTGTCGACTAGCACGGCCGGATACCGCACGCGGTCTGCTATCTTGGGCGGAAGGGGCACGGAGAGGCTGGTACTGGCCCCGCCCTGCCAGCGGATATGAACCTGCAGCTGCTGGAGGGGGGAGAGTTTCTCGACGGTAATATCCTTGAGGAGCAGCCGCAACATCCGTTTGCGGTCCTTGGCCTGCGTGGTCGGGGCATGCCACACCCGCGGTAAATCTTGGGCCAGCGCGAGGACTTTCGCCTTCTGCTCGGGTGTGGCCACGCGGGCTTCCTGACGCTGCAACTCCGCGGCTTGCTTTTTCAGGTCTTCTAACTGCAGCAGGGCATTGTTCCAGCGCCGCTCCAGCGTGCTCGCCACCAACCGCTGCGAAGGATCGACTTCGAGATAGCGCCGCTCGGCGAGTGCGGCTTCATACTCGGCGCGTTCGATCCGCATCTGCCACTGACGCCCGAGGGCCTGATCGCGCCACTCTAACTCCGCCAGCGCCGCCAGAGCCAGCTCCAGTTCGGCGGGCTGCAAGGCCTTCAGCACCTCCTCGGAGACGGCGGCATCGAGCAGATCGCAGCGGATGTTCAGGCATTCCTTGCTCGTCCCCAGACTTTCCCGGCGTAACCAGTTGCATTGATAGCGGGGATAAATGCCGCCGTTGCCCGTGTAGCGTACCGTCAGCCGGCGGCCACAGTGCCCACACAGCAACAGCCCCTGGAGCAAAGCCAAGCCTTCGCGCGCCGGGCCCGCCAAGACCGTCTCCTCACCGTTCGTTTGATTCTTCTCCAAGCGCTCCTGATTGTGAAGGAACTCTTCCCAACGGATATACCCCGGGTGGTGGTCTTGCAGGCTGACGCACCAGTCGGGCATCGCCACCGCGTGCTTCCGTGGGTGAACCTGGCCCTCGGGGCTGATCTCCCGCCGATACTGGAAACGGCCGAAGACATACTGCCCGGCATAGGACGGGTTCTTCAGCAAGCCCAGCACCCGGCCGTGCGTCAGGCGGCCCCAGATCAGCTTCCCATCCCAGGCTCCCCCATAGGCTCGCTTGGGAAAACGCAGCGCGCCCGCCGCAAAGCGTTGCATCACCGCGAAGGCGCTGCCCGTTTCGCGAAACAGCCGAAACACCAGGCTCACCGCGCCCCGCACTTCTTCGTCCGGATCCTGAATGATACGGCTTTCCGCGTCGTAGCAAAAGCCGACCGGCAGGGGGAAACGCAACTCGCCTTTCTGCGCTTTGTGCAACTTGCCGCCTTGGAGGCGGGCGCGCAAGAAATGTATTTCGGCGGAGGCCATGACACCCTTCAATCCTAAAAGTAGCCCGTCGTTGAAATCCGCCGGGTCGTAGCAACCATCCTCGTCGATGACGAGAGTGGAGGTGAGCGCGCAGAGCTCCAGCAGCCGCTGCCAATCGAGATTCGAACGCGCCAGGCGCGAGACTTCCAGGGCAAACACCGCCCCCACCTGGCCCATCGAGACATCGGCCACTAAGGTCTTGAAGTCCTCCCGCCGCGTCATCTCTGTTCCCGTCTTTCCCAAATCCTGGTCGAGGGTGCGAATCAGGGATTCGCTCCAGCCCAGTTCCCGCGCCTTCTCGCGCAAGGCGTACTGGCGCTCCGTGCTCTCCCGATGGTGGAGAACTTGCCCCGGCGTCGACTGGCTGAGGTAAATGTAGGCCGGCTTGCTGCGGTGATGCTCTTGAACCTTGGGATTCATCCCTGGCCTCCGCGGCGGCGGTCAAGCTGGGGGCGTGGTCGAGCCAGCTGGCGAGCATATTGGCCAGGAGCACGCCGCCCCGTCTCGGATCGATCGGGGCGCGGAGGGCTGACAGCGCTTCGCTCATGGCGATGTCTTAGAGCGCCGCGCGGCGGCGCAGGAGTTCGCGGTTGATCTCGCAGATCTCCTCCAAGATCTGGCGGGCGCGGTGGTAATTGGCCAGGAACTCGCTCGCCTGCGCGTAATACTCCTGCGGGACGTAGTCCATTTGGGGGCGCAGGCCGGGAAAGCTCACCGACAGATAGTATTTGGGGCCATGACCGGGGCCGCGGGCGCATTTGCATCCGGGCTTGCCGCAGCGCTTGTAGCGCTCGATGAGGGAGCCCCGCAGGACGGCTTTGAGCGGGGGCAATTGGCGCAGGAGCGCTTGGCGGCGCTTTCGCAAGGCGGCGGTGGTCTGCTTCTGTGTTTTTATCGGACCACGCATAACACTGGTCTGATACTAAAGAGTGGATTTTCATTTGTCAATCCTTTTTTGCGGGCTTGGTCCCGGGGTAGCGAGGCGGGGCGTTGGGAGTTCCTCTAAGAGGGCGGCTAAGGCGAAAAGAGATTCAGCCGCGAGCCGGCGGGGCGGTCGATCGAGCGAGTCATCCGGGGACAGATCGGCCCAGTCGGTCCACTCGCGCGGGACGCTGAGGGTGCCACGTTCCAGCCCGCGGAGAATGAGCGTGTCGACGCCGGCTACGCGTCGTTTCTTGAGGACTTCGAAACGTTGGCCACGTAGTGGGTGGAAAGGATGAGCGATTTCTGCCCATCCCAAAAGCGAACTGTCCGTAAGTGCAGTTCGCGCTGACTGTCCCAGGGGTGAAGGATCGCGTGGCTCAGGCGGCGGTGAGGATCGTTATCGAGCCGCTGTTTGAAGCCAGCTTCCGTCCCGGCTCGTACGGATTCCGGCCGAAACGGGGCGTGAAGCAGGCGATCTACGACATTCGCAAATGGGTGACCTACGGCTATGACAAGGTGATCGACTTGGACCTCAAAAGTTACTTCGACACGATCAGCCACGAACTGCTGATGAAGCTGATGCGACGGCGGGTGCGTGACCCGCGCGTACTGCGGCTGATTCGGCGATGGCTGCGTGCCGGAGTGATGCACGAAGGGGCTTGGGAAGAGACCTTGATCGGCTCCCCGCAAGGGGCGGTGATCTCGCCGCTGCTGTCCAACATCTACCTGCACCCACTGGACCTGTGCTGGGAGCGGGAGGTGAAGGCCACCAAGATGATTCGCTACGCGGACGATCTGGTGGTGCTGTGCCGATGGAAGCCTCCGGAGACTTATATGCCGAAGCTGAGGCAGTTCCTGGCGCGGCTGCGGGTAACGGTCAATGAGGACAAGACCCGCATCGTCGCGGCTCGGGAGGGCTTCGACTTTCTGGGGGTGCACTTTCGGAAACAGCCCACGCGTCGTGATCCCCAGCGGAGCTTCTGCTACTGCTGGCCGTCGCGACGTTCGATGCAGCGGATAAGGGACAAAGTGAAGGCGATCCTGGATCGCAACATGCTTC
>QHZE01000293.1 GCA_003225335.1 Acidobacteriota bacterium | reverse complement strand
GCCGCGGCCGGCTTCTTCAGTGAAAGGACCTTGCTGAAGAAGAGGATCAATGAACCTAAAAGAATGCCGCGAAACAGAAGCTCCTCATAGATACCCGCACCGCAGTAAAGCGCAGTTTCCACAAGGCGCCCCCGCATGCCGCGGAACCGAGGACCGGAGCCGCCGCCCGCCGCCTGCGCGCCGGACGCCAGATAGTTGGAAGACCAGCCGAGCAGAAGAAAGAGAAGGATGGCAAAGAGGCAACTTTCGAAATACATCAGCAAAAGCGTAGATGTTTGAAGCTTCCAGCTGGACTTCGAACGTATCTGCCAGAAGACAAAGCTCAGCAGCAGAACCAGGGCCGACGCGAATATCGTGTGGACGGAGAACAGCCCAAGAATTCGCATGATCAGGGCGTCCGCGCCGTTGATATAGGTGGCTCGCAGAAGGAGTATTCCGCCGTGGTAGATCAGAAAGAACGGCAAGATCAGGGCCGCCGAATAAATCGGTCTCTTCGTTTCTTTCCGGTACGCCCGCAGCTTCGAGAAAGCCATACTTCGGTCCTACTATGGGACAGGATAACAGGATAAGACGGGGGACAGGATAACAGGATAAGCAAGATTGTAATGCCTCGGTTACAGAGCGCGACTGTTTGAGTCAGGACGCGGATTACGCGGATGGTTCGGAGTTCAGGCTTTAGCCTGCCCGGGTCAGTGCAGCCTGAAGACGCGTGGATTCTTTCGCAGCGCCTCAGTTACAGGAGGTGACTGTTGAATTGATCTTGTCTTGTTATCCTGTGTCCCCAAAATCCTGTTAATCCTGTTATCCTGTCTCCTGAATGGCATCGAGTTTCTTCCTTTCCCGTTGGCTCTTTCTGAGGCTGATTGGCCTCACTTACCTGATCGCTTTCCTTTCCCTCTGGGTCCAGATTGACGGACTGATCGGCGGCAACGGCATCTTGCCGGCCGCTTCGTATCTCGGTCAGATCAGCCTCGTTGCCGGCCCCGAGAGGTTCTGGCGCCTTCCCACGCTCTGCTGGCTCAATTCCAGCGACACCATGTTGCATGCCCTCTGCGCGGGCGGATCCCTGCTCTCTCTCCTGCTGATCTTTGGGATTGCCCCCGCCCCTTGCCTGTTTTTCCTCTGGGCTTTCTATCTTTCGCTCTCCTCCGTGTGCCGGGAGTTTCTCAATTTTCAGTGGGATGCTCTTTTGCTCGAGGCCGGCTTCCTTGCCATTTTCATTGCGCCATTACAGCTCCGGTCCACACTCGGGCGCGCGCCGCCTCGTTCGCTGGCAGTGTGGCTGCTGCGCTGGCTGCTTTTCCGCCTGGTGTTTTCTTCGGGAGTCGTCAAACTGGCGAGTGGAGATCCCGCCTGGCGCAGTCTGACGGCCCTGACGTATCACTATGAGACCCAGCCTCTCCCGACCTGGATCGGCTGGTACGCGCATCAACTGCCCGGCTGGTTTCAGGCCGCATCTGTGGTGGTGATGTTCTTTATCGAGCTGGTCCTCCCTTTTTCCATCTTCGCTTCGCGAAGGGTGAGGATGTTTGGCTTTGCCGGCCTGGTTTTCCTGCAGGTTCTCATTGCGGCGACGGGCAATTATTGTTTTTTCAATCTGCTTTCGCTCAGTCTTTGTCTGTTCCTGCTGGATGACTCGAGTTGGCCACGGCGCTGGCAGGAGAGATTGCTGGAGAAGAAAGAGGCCGTGAAACGGCTCCAGTGGCCGCTGTGGATTCTGGCGCCGATCTCCGCCGTTATCCTATTCGTGACTGGTGCGATCCTGCTGGGGACTGTGAACCCTCGCATTCCCTGGCCCACGCCCGTGATCGAGCTGTACAGCCTCATGGCGCCCTTCCGGAGCACCAATGGCTACGGGCTCTTTGCGGTGATGACGACGTCCCGGCCGGAGATCGTCGTCGAGGGGAGCAACGATGGAGAGCACTGGCTGGCCTACGAGTTCAAGTGGAAACCGGGCGACGTTCGCCGGCGGCCGGGTTTCGTGGCCCCGCACCAGCCCAGACTGGACTGGCAAATGTGGTTCGCGGCGCTAGGCAATTACGAGGAAAACCGGTGGTTCATGGAATTCCTGATCCGGCTGCTGCAGGGCTCACGCCCGGTGCTCGGCCTGGTAGCGCACAATCCGTTTCCCGAGGCTCCGCCGCGCTATGCGCGCGCTCTGGTCTACGATTACCATTTTACCGACCTGGCCACACGCCGGTCCGACAGCGCGTGGTGGCGCAGAGAATACAAAGGCCCCTATTGCCCTGTCGTCTCGCTCGAACGCAGGGGGCAGTAGGCAGCCGGCGGCCGGTTGAACAAGAAGATTCAGGCTCCAGCCCATTTTTCATAGCAGTCTCACATGTGCGGCGCACACCCGAAGGATCATGATCGAGTGAGCCGCCCAATCATTCACGGGCGAGACGCCCGTGCCACGACGGCTTCGTGGCTACCAAGGTGGACCTAGTTGCGCCATTCGGTATTTTCGAGAGAGAGTTGAACCTCACAAGCCTGCGTTCAATCTAAATATTGGAAGTTCAGCGAAACTTTCAGTATCCTTTAGATATTGTCGGACTGGCCCACGATTATGAGAAGATCCGAATCTCACAATTTCCTCGATGTCGTGCGATTTGCACTGCTGGTGGCGATTGGAAGCCTCATAGCTCTCGCTTCTCCTCAACCTATTGCGGCAAAGGATGATTCCGACAGACTTACGATCGCCCAGGCGAACCAAGGCACGCTCGATGTTTCCGACAGGTACTATCATAGCGCCTGGTTTGAGTACGACCGCGATGGGATGGAGCGCGAAACCAATCCTTCACTTTGCTCCGAGCCTGAAGTTTTCATGCTCAACGTCCCACAGGGCGCTCTTGCCCCGCTGAGCCGGCACACGGAGAATCAGCGCTCCCGCGTTTGCGAAATAGAGATCCCCTCCCGTAGCCCACCTGCCGATATTTAAATCAGCCAGCGAACTAAGGGCTCGCGCAGAAAGATCTTTACATTTTGCTACTGGCCTGTCCTGTTACGCGGGAGAGGGGCGCGTCCCGAGCGAAGCTCGGGATCCTCGCCGATGTCCGACAGCGACTTCGTCGCGGCCTCGCATCTGCCCGCCCGGCGCTCGCGCCAAAAATGTGAATTCATTTCTGCGCGAGCCCTAAAGCTAAAGGTAAGAATCTGAGGCTTCTACCCTGGCTGCACGGGCTTCTGGCCGAGATAGTTCCCGACGAGCTTGATCTTGGCCGCGCGGAAATCCGTCGGAACCTGTCCCAGGCTGGTTGTCCGGTGATCGGGAGGTAACTGCAATGCCATCACAACTGCGAAAGCATCCATCGGGGATCATGGGGCTTTGGCGTAAATACAAGGGTCCCCCGACGCAGGCGTCGCTGTTTCATTACATCAAGGAAGAACCTGAGGAGGGCTTCGACTGGAGCCCGCTGCGACATCCTATTCAGTTTCTTAAAGAGGAGTGGCAGGCGCCGCGCACTCGAGCCTCGCTCTTTCAATACATCGAAGAGCCGGCCGAACCGATTGAGTGGCGGGCTTTCCTCCGCGACCTTGTCTTCGGTTCCCCACCACCCCCATTCATACCTACGCTCCTGAGCGATCCCTTGGCAGTTGCCGTCGCCCCTTGGGAGTATCGCAAGTCTCGGCGGCGTTCCCTGTTGTTGTCCATTGGCGTGCATTTCCTGATTGCCGGCATTGCGATCTTTCTCGTCTATCACAACTTTCAAACCTTCGCTCCAAAGGAACCGGTCGTTTTCGTCAGCTCCCCTTTTTTTTCTCCGTTTGAATCCACCGGCCCTGACGGAGGTGGGGGTGGCGGCGGAGGGAAGAGAGAGAAGACTCCTCCTGCCCCCGGGAGAATGCCCGACACCTCGCGGTTGCAGTTCATGGCGCCTGACCCAACGGAGCCGAAGCCGCTGGAGCCCGCCGAGGATCTAAAAGCCATGGCCAGTATCTGGATGCCGATCGATATTCGACAGGATCAGGCGCTGGCGATCGGCGACGTGGAAGCGCCTCCGAATTCCGAGGGATCCTCCGGTCCAGGCTCGGGCGGAGGTATCGGTACCGGTACCGGGACCGGCGTCGGTTCCGGAATTGGACCTGGCGTAGGCCCAGGAGAAGGTGGCGGGATGGGTGGCGGCAGAGGGGGTGGGATCGGCAACGGAGTGGGGCCCTACGTTGTGGGCAACGGAGTGTTCCCCCCGACTCCGATCGTCCAGCCCCTGCCGGTGTACACGGAGGAGGGCCGCAAAGCGCGCGTTGAAGGGATTGTCCTGCTTCAAGCTGTCGTGCGGAAAGACGGCACTGTCGACAGTTTCAAGGTTCTAAAGGGACTCGGTTATGGACTGGACGAATCGGCTATCAACACGATAGCCACGAAGTGGCGTTTCAAACCCGGCTCATTCAAGGGGCAGCCCGTTGATGTCAAAGCGAACATCGAGGTTTCTTTCCGGCTCTATTGATTTGGAATTTGGGGACAGTCACCGAAATCCCCAAGCTTGTCTGCTCATGGCGCAAGTTCTTTCTCTGGCATTTTGGGGATTTCGGTGACTGTCCCCAAATTCTAGTTCGGGATTGCGTCGCACGGAGACGACCGTGGGACATGACAGATCGATATGCTTCTCGTGTTGCCGATTATCTTCATGGTGTCTTCGCCACTGAAGCAGCGCGAGCATCCAATACGGGTGCCGCAACCGGCTCCGCCTGATATGCCGCAGCCCGATTCGATTATCGTCGAGATGGACGCCAATCAGACAATTCGTCCGAATCAGCAACCGGTTTCGGTTGACAAACTGCGGGCGACGCTGTTTGCAATCTCGAGCCGCCGAGCAAACAAAGAAGATGCACATTCGCCGCGGTTCCGGCCTTCCCTACGGGGCTGTATTCGAGATCCTGGATAGCGTAAGGCGCTCCGGCGCTGCCGACATCGCGCCACTGGACAAAGGGGAACGGAGCGGCAGTCCGCCAAAAACAGAGAAAGGTGATCAATAAATCTCCAAGGGGGTCCAACTTGGATTCTTTGACCTGCCCATCTTGTGGATTGATCAGCCTCGGCGAGAGCCGCTGCCCTTCATGCGGCTGGGATTTCCGGATGCATATTCTCCTGGGCCTGCGCAGGTCTCAAGAACTCACAGGACCCTCCAGCCGCCGTTTCAAACTGGGTTGGTGGATCGCAACCTCAGGACGTTTTGGA
>QHZE01000292.1 GCA_003225335.1 Acidobacteriota bacterium | reverse complement strand
AGATAACTTACTTCCCCCAGCCTTTTGGATAGCGCCCCCACATTGGCGTAACCCAAATCCCGGGTGAGAATGAGATAGTAGCGACTTTCTTCGAGGGAGCCTTGTGCTATGTTCAAAACTCGAGCTTTGTCTCTCTTACCGCGTTTCTTGAATCCCTCGGCGATGTTGGCTGGAATCGATACTGCTGCTCGACGCATCTGGCTGACCAGTCCGTAGGTCTCATGCTTCGGGAACGATGTTGTAACTTTATAGATGCCCAGAACGAATTCATGGGATCTCTTCCACACCAATAAATCTTCAAAACTCCTTGCCATTGGTCTCATGCGCACTCTCCTGTGGGGCTCGAATTAACAAACGAACGTGCACGCTCTATGGCCAACAAAATCTTCAAAAAAATCACCTGTGCATTCCTCGGATTCCTTGGATTCCTCGAATTCCTCATATTCAGGGTTTGGGGATTCGCTCCCTGTCCCTCTGCAACTGCCTAGCTTTGAGCTGCTGGCTTTCAGCGAACTCTCGCGCGGCCTCTTCGCGACGGCCGAGCTGCAGGTAGACCCGCGCTAGCTGGTAGCGCTTCTCGCCGTCCTCGGGATCCTTTGCAACCGCTGCTTCGAGTGGTTTCACAGCCTCGGCGGCCTTCCCCTGTTTGACCAGGATCTTCCCCAGCAACGCGTTGGCCTCCGCCGAGTCCGGTTCGAGCGCGAGGGCGGCTTCGAGACGGCTGCGCGCCGCGGCGAGGTTTCCTTCCTCTTCGCGCAGATACGCCAGATAGTAGAGGCTGGAAAAATCCCTGGGCGCCCGCTTCAGCTCTGCTCCAAACGCCGTCACCGCTTCCCCGGTCCTGCCGATTTTGAAGTAACACAAGCCAAGCGAATACTGAAGGCGCGGCAGATCGGCATTCAGTCCGGCGGCGAGCTCCAACTCGACAATCGCCTTCTCAAATTCACCCCGCGACAGCAGCGATTGGCCTCGCAGCAGGTGGGACGCAGCCGCACCCTTCGGCGTATTCGCAAGACGTTCTATGAGCGCCGGCACTCCCGGCTTCTGCAAGCGAAGGCAGGCGAGGCCCAATCCGTAGAGCGCGGCGGGGTCGTCCGAGCCCGCGGAAACAGCCTGTTGGAGAAGACTCACAGCTTCCTCCTCTCGCCCCATTTCCAACAGCGACAGGCCCATCAGCTGCATGGCCTGCAAGTTTTCGGGAGACCTGTCCAGAAAGCCCCTGAAGGCATCGACGGCTTTTTCGAATTCCCCCTTGCGATAGTGCGCGATGCCAAGATTGAGGAGGACGGGTGTCAGCTGGGGCGCAAGGCGTAACGCCGTCTGATATTCCGATACCGCCTCTTCATACCGATCCATTCGGATCAGGACAGCGGCGAGATTTGCGTGGGCCTCGGCATAGTTCGGATTTTCGACGAGTATCGCGCGATACTCAGCTTCAGCTTCCTTGAAGCTCCCCTGTTTCTGAAGACCCACAGCGCGGTCGAACCGCTCCTCGATCGATGCCTGTCCGACAATTACGGCGATCAGGAGCAAGAATGCCATGCTGGAAATCCTACCACTTCTTCTTTCCATCGCGGATTTCGGATTGCGGATTAGGGAATGCCGCGCGCACTCAATCCGCAATCCGCAATCCGAAATTCAGTTACGGCTTTTGCAGACGAGCGCGCAGTTGGGCTTCGATGGCTCGGAGCTTCTCGGCGTCCGGGGCGTCGGGAACGATTTTCAGGTAGGCTTGCAGCTCGCCTGCTGCTTCCTGCAGTCGATTCTCTTTAAGGTAGAGATTTGCGAGGTGCACGTGCGCTCTGACGGCAGCCGACGGGTCCAGGCTGAGCGCCTTTTCCAGCGCCGCCCGAGCCGGCTCGCGCCGGTCGAGCGCCACGTAGGAAGTCCCCATGAAGAGATAGACTGTTGCGTTGCCCGGCTCCGCATCCGCCGCCCGTGCCAGGTCCTGCACGGCCTCCGCATACTTTCCCTGTTGGAACTTGCAGATTCCCGACCCTCGCAGCGCCGGCCCGTAGCGGGAATTCAGTTCGAGAGCGCGGGCGAAGTCTGCCGCCGCATCAGGAGCTCTTCCCATCGCTATCAGCAAGTGGCCCCGCTCCGCAAACGCCTGGAAAAAAGGCGGGAAGAGCTCGATGGAACGGTTGAACCTCTCCAACGACTGCTCGTACTGCTTTGTGCCGCGGAGCTTCAGCGCCTGCTCAAACGCCTTTCGAGCCGGCTTCGGCACATCCTGCCTGGCCTCAGCGACGGAGATAACAACCGGCTTCTCTTTCTTTGGGGAGGTCGTGATCACGTCGTTGCGCAAGAAGATATTCACGGAGACCCGGTTGGAAAGGGCCCGGCTGAGATCCAATTCCACCGGATCCGTAAACTGGTCCGTCGCCGCAGGGTTCAGTGCCGATAAGTGGTAGCGGCCGCGCGGCAAGTTTGCTATCTCGAACCGTCCCATGTCGTCCGTGAAAACTTGCCGGTCCAGTCCGGACTGGCCCGTGATCCTCACAACGGAGCGCGCCGCCGCGCTGATTAGTTCCTCAATCTCATGGCACGGGGCGCCCTGGAAGGGCGCTGGGAGCTTAGCCGGGGGTGAGCGAAGGCGAACCACCGGGAAAATTGAAATAAACGAATGCGCCCCGGCAGGGGCGCAGTGACACCCTGCAACCCCTGCCGGGGTGCGTCCGTTGTTCCTCTTCTACCCGGGGGTTCGCTTCGCTCACCCCCGGCTAATTTCCTTTCGCCCCGCTGGGGCGCAATACATTATCCCCCTCGCTGCCTGGGATCAGGCGGAGATTAGAAATAGATCTTCGCGGCGAGCTGGATGACCCGGCGCGCCTGACTGCTATACACATTGTTAACTTCGCCGAGGGCGTTCCCCAGCTTCCCATTATTCGTGCCGGTGGGCGGACTAACACCTGTCCGCGTGTTACGCACGTAAGACGGATTGAACTGCTGCTTCGCGTCGTAATCCGAAAAATCTGAAGCGATGTTCCACGTCAACCCGCTGTTTACGCTCGAGAAGTTCGGGTGGTTAAACGCATTGAATATCTCGAACCGGATTTGGATGCGGCGGTTGCTGTCACCGCCCCAGAACGGGAAGTTCTTGTACAGCGAGATGTCATGATTATTCACGCCCGGGTTGGACATGTAATTCCGGGGACCGTAGCCCGCCGACCCGATGTCGGGCAGCTTGAGCACGCTCGGGTCAAACCACTGCTCGCGGGCACGTGGCCCCGTCGGGTCTCCGGTCAGGAGCAGGCGAGCCGGGTAATCAGGCGAGCCGGTAATGCTCTGTGATTTCGTGCCCGGGAGGCTGGGGAAGCCAAATTCCCACGGGCTCCCGGAGCTGAACTGGCTGATGCCAGACAGTTCCCAGTTGTCGAAGATCTGCTTGACAACGACGTTGTCGTGCAACTTCGGGCTGAGCCGCGGCATATTCCAGACGAAGTTAAAGGTCAGGACGTGCCGGCGGTCGAAATCCGCGCGCCGGTATTCATGGGTGCGAATATCGGTGGGGTAGCCGACCGTTGAACCATCGGAGCCACTGCTGATGGTCATGGCTTTGCTCCATGTGTACGCCATGGCATAGGTCAGGCTTCTCGTGAACCTCCGGTTCACCGTGACCTGCATCGAATGGTAGTTCGATGTCCCCATCATTTCCAGCATGTTGAGCGCGCCGTAGCCGGGGTAAGGCCTGAGGAAAACCGAGTTCAGAGCCTTGGAGCCGTCGAACTTGTATCCCTTGTCCTTATAGATCTGCGGAATTTTCGGATCGGAATCAGGCACGACGCCACCGGGGAACTTGGTAGGGTCCTGCGCCCATTTTTGAAACATGGTTCCGAGTGGAATGTAGTTGATGTTGCGGCGATACGCCAGGTGGCTCGAGACGGAGCCCACATACCCGGCGCTCAGAACGGTGTCGAATCCGACATCGTGCTGGACTTGCAGGCTGAAGTTGTGCGTCGTGGGGATCTGGCCGCCGGGGTCGGCAGCGAATGGGCTGGACGTCCCCAACGCTACGCTCGACCCCTGCGTCCCGACGGTATCCAGGTTTCCCCAGTTGAATGTCGGAACGACGTTGAAGGGGGGACCGCCCACACCGGCGAAAGCAATCGTGTTACCGGAGATGCGATCGTAGAAGAGCCCGTAGCCGCCGCGAATGACCGTCCTCCCTTTTCCGAAGATATCGTAGGCAAAACCCAAGCGCGGCCCAAACAGGATCCCTTGGTCTTCGATGCCGCCCCGGAGGTAGCCATTCCCGGCATAGCCAATGCCGTTGAAGGAGTCACCCGAGCCGGGAACAATTCTTCCGGCAAGATAGGCCGGAAGAACGACGGACGGATTGGCGGGATCGTATGCTCCCGTGGTGTTGCCGTCCGCTCCGACAGGCCGATAGAGGCGCACGGCGTTGCTGGAATCCCAGAGTGCGGGGTTGAAGTATCCGGCCTGCAGCCGCTGATCGTACTGTGGCTGAATCCAGTAGAAACGGAGGCCGTAGTCGAGGGCCAGTTTTTTGGTCAGCCTGAAGTTGTCCTGCACGTACCATTCAACATTCGTATTCCGATATTGCCCCTGGAAGATGCTCTTTTGGGGCTCCTGCATGCTGTCGAAGTTGCCCAGCAGGGCGTTGGCATAAGGGTGCGCCGCGTTGTTCGGATTCGCGGTGTTGTGCTGGAACGTGATCCCCATGGAATTGCCGGCGGCCTGGTCCTTGCGGCTGCGCTGGGCGAAGAATCCGAGCTTGAGGAGGTGCTTCCCCCAAACCTTCGACATGTTGTCGAGGAAGTCGAAGGTCGTGTTGGAATTCTTGTAGGGGAACTGGCTGTAGTTGTATCCGGTGCTTTGACCTTGCGTTGGCCCGATCCCTCCGAAGACCTGGTTCGGGATCCCGCTGGCGCTAAAATTGATATTCACGAACTGCGCCGGATTGTAGGGGAACGGGGGAGTGAAGGTGAGCCCGATTCCCTTCATCGTGCCGGCATCAGGATTTACCGGGTTCAGAGTCAGGTTGTTCTGGCTCGGCCCAAAGAGGAACTCGTTCACCAGAGTGGGCGAGATGTTCGTCGTCACGTTGAGTGCGGCGTTTCGAGCCGGTCCCTGCTTGAAGATGGTCGGGGTCAGCGGGAAGTTCTGGGCGGAGGTCCAGCCGACACCATAGGGCATGACCTGCTGGTCTTGGTCTTGGGTGAACCGCCCGAAGATGGTGGTCCTGTTGCCAAGACGATAGTCCACCCGGACATTGTCCTGCCGGCGCGGGTAGCTGATGGATTCCTGCGAATTGTGGTTGAACCGAGGCATAAACTGGGGAGCGTTGACGTATCTGTTGAAGAGCTTCAGCATCGCCACTCCGCTCGGGTTGAGGCGGCTCGCGGGAATCTTGTTGCCCGCGAATGGTTGTCCGGTGGCCGGATCGGTGATAGTGATTTTGTTGCCGCTCCCATCCAGGGTCTGGCTGAAGTCGCCGGCAACCTCGAGGTCCGTAGGCATTCGAACCTGGTATGGCGAGGTCTGGGGAACCAACTGCTGGTGCCACTCCTGGCCCCAGAAGAAGAACAGCCTTTCCTTGAGGGACTTGGTGATCGGGATCGGCCCGCCGACATTGTAGCCGGGGTAGTTGTAGCGATAGAACTGGCGTGGGTTGACCTCGGTCCCATCCGCCCTACGGCCGTCGGCGTTGGCGAAGAAGGTGTTCGAGTTCAGGCCTTCATGCCGGTGAAAGAGGTAGCCCGTGGCGTGGAACTGACTGCCGCCGCCGCGAGTGACGATCTTGATGTCGCCGCCCGACGCCCGGCCATATTCGGCCTGGTAGTTCGAGGTGAGCACCTTGAACTCGGCGATGGCGTCCATGTTCATCATGATGTGCTGGGTGCCGTTGGACCCGGTATCGACGTTGGTCGACCCGTCAATGGTCAGGTTGTGCTGGTTTGCCCGGCTCCCGTTGATGCTGATGTTGCCAAAACCGCCCGGGCCGGCGGCCTGGAAGTTGGCGCCCGTGTTCACGACGCCGGGGACCGTCCTTATCAAATCCAGGACGTTGCGTCCATTGAGAGCCAGCTCCTGGACCTGGCGGCCGGTGACGGCTTCGCCGATCTCGCCGCTCGTGGTCTTTATCTGCATCATACCCGCGTCAGCATTGACAGACACGGTTTCGCTCAAGCCACCGACTTCCACCGTAATCACGCCGGTCGATGCCTTGTCGCTTGCGTTCAAGATGACCCCGCTCCTTACGTACTTCTTGAAGCCGGTCATCTCGGCTTCCACCGTGTAGTTGCCGGGCTGAAGGGACGGAAACGCGAATGTCCCTTCCGATGTGGTTATGGTCTCGACACTGAGGTTCGTGCGAGTGTCGATCGCCCTTACGGTGGCTCCCGGGACCGCCGCCCCCGATGGGTCGTGCACCGTACCGCTGAGGCTTGCGCTCGTCGTCTGACTGGACGCCGGGGCCGCGCATAGACACAGCAAGGACACACTAAGCAGGAATCTAAACTTTAAGCTCGTATTCATGTAGCCTCTCCCCTTAGAGCGTCTATTGGAATCTTCTTCGCCGAGCCCTTCCGCGCGCAAGATTCCAGCTCATTCAAAGGATTTCGGTTTTGGAACGATCGACAGCACCGGCACCTGAGGCTTGCCGAAGTCGGAAGGATCTCCCCATGGTTGAACTCAACATCATGGTCAGAGTCCGTTGGACAGCTTATTGCCAGGGATTTTCTGAGCCTAATACTCGGCCCCAGTGGTGTCAATACGAAATTTCCATAGGCTCTTTTTTCGAAAACAGGTATATCTTTCGCGTTGGATTGCGGGAGGAGAAGCCTTATGGCGTCACACGAGCAGCAAGACCTTGTGACTCGATTGGAAAGATTGGAAAGAGAAAACCGCCGCCTCAAACAAGCGGGAGCGCTTGCCGTTCTTCTGTGTTGTTCCGTTTTCCTCATGGGTCAGGTAAAGACGCGTCAGGTAAAGCCCAGGACTGTCCGCCCGGTCGAGGCCGAGCAATTCGTCCTTAAGGACATCGAGGGGAAAAAGCGCGCCGAGCTTTTGATGGAAGCAGGCGGTCCAGGGCTTGTTCTTTATGATCACGAGGGGAATCGGATCGGCCGATTCGGAGGGGTAGGAGAGGGGAACGGCGCCGGGCTCAGTCTCCAGGGGCCCGGCGGTTCGAGAGTCAGCCTCATATTCCGTCAGGACGGTCCCCATCTATTGCTTTTCGACACGAACGGCAAGTTTCGCACCGAGCTGGGAGCCAGTGCTAAGGGTCCGTATTTGTTCTTCAACGATCCTAAAGAAAAGGGGCCCCGCATCGCGCTGATCATCGAGAATGATGCTCCGCAGCTTCAGATTTCAGATCAGGAGGGGTTCACGGCAGTCCTCGGCAGTAACTCGCTGGTTAGCACAAAGACCAAGGAAGTCCAACGAACGACGGCTGCGTCTCTCTTACTGTTTGGAAAAGAGAGAGAGATCATCTGGCGCACCCCTTAACAATTGCGGATTATTTCTTGGAACGCGCGGTTCTGATGGAGGCAACGATCATCGAAAGAATTTCATTTCCTTCGCCCATCAGTTCGTCGAGGCCCTTAGGGTCAGCGTAGCCACCTCCGATCAGCATTTCCATCCAATAGACAGACTCATCGCATTCTTCCTCCACGATGCCCATCTTGGCAATAAAATCGGCGCGAGAGCGAGCTCGGCAAGCTGACCGATAGTTTGCCCCCACTGACGTTCCAGATTTCACCAACTGGCGACTGAGCACTTCTGCCACTCCCCGCTTTGGCAGGGTTTCTACGAATCGTACTATCCGCAGGCCGTACTCTTTCGTTCGCTTCTTGAACTGGTCGGAATTCATAACCCTTCTAACGGTAAGAGCATGAAATTGAGCAAAGTTTTTTTGCAATCC
>QHZE01000291.1 GCA_003225335.1 Acidobacteriota bacterium | reverse complement strand
CAGCGAGGTGCGCAGCTTTGCCACTCGCCGAGTGACGGACTCGTCGGGCGAATGGAACGCGACCCCGGACGCTCTGAGGAGGGCGACGGCATCGCCGCCAGTGGAACGCGACCACTGCGCCGTGTGGATCAGGACCTCTGCCAGGTTGACCGTGGAGATCACCAGCGGAATCTTTCCCTCGCGGCCGGCCTTGAAGAGCCTTTCCACTCTCCGAGCAGAGCGGTGACCTCCGCGAATCCAGGCGAGGACGACACCGGCATCAAGCACTCCGACGCTCACGCCTTTGTACCTCCAGTTCGCGTTCCTTCTTACGCCGGCGGTGGAGCTCTTCCACAGGGTCCTTGGCTTTTGCGAACCAGGCGCGAGCCTGCGCCAGCATGGCTTCGAGGTCCAGGTTCTGTTCTTCAACAGGGGCGAAGATAAGCTCTCTACCGTCTCCGCGGCGCACCTCCATCGCCTGGCCCTTCTTGAGGCCCAGCTGGCGCCGCAAAGAAGCCGGGATGATGATCTGGCCCTTTGAACTGAGCCGCACGACACGGGTCTTCCTTGGCATCGAGGTAAGACTATGACGTCTTACCTGCGCTGTCAAGGCGGAACGCGTAAGCCTGAGCTTCGAACAAGCTTGAAGCTCCGAACGAGCTGTCTCACCGGGCGTGGGCTGCAGAGACATAAGCCTTGAGAAAGCGGTCCCAGCCGGTTTTCCTGCTGAAGTCCAGACCGGCGTAAAGCGGAGAGACGGACCGGGTGGGGAAGTAGATGGCCACGCCGTGGGAATTCTGAACTTCTTTACCTTTGCATCCTTGTGCGACCACGTACCCGCCCGGCTCCACCGCGTTACTGACATCCCGGCAGCGACGGCCGATTTCGGAGCTCCCGTTGGCTTGCTCGAGCAGGCCGCAGAAGTCCACCAGGTCAATGTTGTCCGCAACGTCATAGTATTGGGCCCGAGTCCGCGCGGTCAGAATGCGCTGCCGCGTCTGTGCGTCGCTCAAGCCAGCCGCGAGCGCTGCGGCCAAGTTAGCGACCGTGCCGGCCAACGCGTTCGCTTTGCCGAGGTCGCAGGCCGATTGCGTTACGGCGTCGCGAGTGTAAAAGGCAAGGTATTTCTTGACGATTAACGCGCTCAAATCGCGGGCCGTCATCGCAGGGTTCTTTGCCAGGTCGGCCAGGATGGTGTGATAAGGCCAGCCGTCCAGCGGTTCGGTCTGCTCGGAGCCGACGGTGAATGCGGCACTGTCGTGGATTTGACAGCCCACCTCGGCCATGCTCATCAGGCAGGCGTCCATGCCGAGAATGTCCAGCTTGCGCTTGAGCAGCGTCCTGGCGCCCGCCAGGACTTTTTTCATCTCGAGGTTGTCCAGGAAATCCTTGGCATTGTCGTCGAGCAGAATGGCTCGGGCCTGAGCGTCTCGGATCGCGCTCCGGAGCGTGCGACGCACCGGAGTATGAAAAAGCGCATGACGGATGGGACCGCTCGCCAGCCGGCGCAACCGGCTGTGCCGTTCGTTGGCGTAGATGTCGGTATCGTCCCAACCCTGGCCGTGATTCCAAAGCACCAGGAGATTGCGCTCGGCGGGGTAGTTCCTGACACTCCAGCGGATGAAGTCGGCGAGGACCTTCGGATCCCCGGTGTTGGTTTGGCCCAGCGATGCCACGGCATCATTGCTAACCTTGCCTCCCTTGCGCAGGTAGTACCGTTTGGTTGTGTGGCCCGCCGCGCGGTCGAACTGGGCGACGACGTTCAGGGCTTCGGTGGACCCGGCTTTCTTCATTTCTTTCAAGTCCTCCACTCCGTTGGGGTCAAGGTTGTTGTCGCCGGCCATATAAACCATCACGGTCCATTGTTTCTTGGTCGAGGTCGTCGGGGACATGAGGGTTCTCCTTTCTGCCAGACAGCGTATGGATGCAGAGCAAGATTTGGTAAATGACCAATGACAAATGACCAATGAAAAATGACAAATCGCAGTTCGTTGTCCGGACTTCTGACTTCTATTTGTCATTGTTCATTTGTCATTTGTCATTGGTCATTTGGCCGAAAAATCCTTGGCTGGTTGCGAAGGACTTTCGGCTTAGTCGTACAAATCTGTGTTCATCTGTGGTTTCGTTCAGACGCGCATCGTAAATTCACTTCTTCGGGAAGCTCTGGATCTCCTCGGCCGCGGCTCTGGCCTTTTCCGAGATGTCCGGGTCCGGGTCCGCCTCGGCAAGATCGCTCAGGAACTTCACGTCGGCCGACAAGTGGAGGGATCCCAGCTTTTCGATCGCATCCAGCCGGACCTGCCTGTTGCGATCTCTGGCAAGCTCACAAAGACGTCGCGCGAGCTCAGGATCCTCCGGCGCGGCTGCAAGCCAGCCATCGAGCGCCGCGCTCCGCAAGTCGGCTTCCCATCGGGAATCGGTGTAGGAGCGAAAAGCCGGAACAAGAGATGGGTCTTTGAGGTAAGTCAATCCGAGCAGCGCGCCGAGGCGAATCGAGCTCCAGTAGCGTGAATCTCTGGAGAGCTGACGAAGCAGGAAATCTTTCGCTCCCTCTCCGCGCATCCTGCCGAGGGATATTTCCGCGGCTGCTGCAACATCCTCGGCCCTGTCCGTTTCGATCAGTTTGCGCAGAGCTGCCGCGCTTTCGCCATCGGCCACGAAGCCGAGCGCGATGGCGACGGCGCGGCGCACCCGGCGGTCGGGATCCGTGGAGGCAAGAACCAGGGCCTTGCCTGCTTCCGCTCCTCCGGCTCTGCCCAGGTCCATGGCCGCCTCCTGCCGGAGACCCCAATGGTTTCTTGCGTCACCCAACACGCGAGCAAGGGTCCGAACGGTCTCCGGGCGGCGAGGATAATCTTCGGCGAGCTGACGCGCGGCGCGCAGCCGCGCAGCCAGATCCGCCTTTTCCAGCAGGTAAACCGTTTCGTCCGCCGAACGCTCGAACTTGATCTCGCAGATCAGCCAGTTTCCCTTATCGAAGACGACCGCCCGAGGCCGGGTATCGGCAGGCAGGGAAGCGCTCGTGGACCAGCCCTTCAGTTCCACCTTGTGAACCGACGAGCCTGAAGGGCCGAGGATCTCGACATCCACGGGCAGGCTGAAATCATTCTCGAAAGGGAGGTCGGCCTGGACCTGCTGCACGGTGAGATCGACCTGCCGGCGCTCGGGGACCCAGGCGTACGAGACTTGAAAAACCGGATGGCCTCCGCCCTCGGTGATCCAGTCGTCGAAGAACCAGGAGAGATTCCGGCCGATTTGCGTTTGAAATGCCTCCTTGAGGTCGGCCGAATCCACATTCCCGTACTCGTTGCGGTGAAGGTAGCCCTCGAAGGTCCGGAAGAAGTCGGCATCGCCGATGAAGTGACGCAGCATGTGCAGGACAAGAGACCCCTTGAGATAGGTCGTTTCGGTCTGATACATGTCGTCCGGAGACCGGTACTTGAAATACTCCATGGGACGGACCATGCCGGTCGATTGGACATAATCCAGATATTTGTTCAAGTATCTCCAGCGCTGATAGGTGAGATCGTCCTCGCCGTGGGCGTGGCCGTTCCAGAGGGTGTGGGAGAATGTCGCGAACGATTCGTTCAGCCAGATGGAAGCGAGCGAGCGGCAAGTGACAAGATCTCCGAACCAATGGTGAGCGAGCTCGTGGGCGATGGTGTCCTCGTAGCTCCAGGTCGGATACGGCTCGGTGTAGGCGGGCCCTGAGTCCGGCGGGTCCTCCGGCCCGTGAAGGTGCGATTCGGAAAAGCCGGTTGCCGTGGTTGTCTCCATGGCGCCGATCGCGAACTCACGCAGCGCAACCTGGTCGTACTTGAACCACGGATAGGGGTAGGAGAATCTTTCAGAGAAAAACTCCACCATGCGCGGAGTGTTCTTGAACGAGAAGGCCGCGGCGCTTTCCGTTCCGGGCGGAGTCCAGGCGGCAAGAGAAATGGCGCCGGAACCCAATCTGGCTTTGCCGATGGGCACCTGCGCGAACTCCCCTACGTCCACCGTCATCAGGTAATTCGGGATCGGCTTTTCCTGTTCCCAACGGAACGTGCGCGTGCCGTCCGGATTCTCCTTCGTCTCGACCAGCTTTCCGTTCGAGACCGCCACAAAGGGACGCGCCACAGTGATCGTGAACTTGACGGTGAAACGGTCGTTGACATCGTTGTAGATCGGGAGCCAGCCGTAGTGCAATCCCCCTTCGCCGTAGTTCCATGCCTGCGCGGCGCGCGTCCCGGATTTCGGGTAAAAGTACATCCCGGTCTTCGGATGGCAGCTGTAGGTGATGCTGACGGACCCAGGTTGGCCCGGATTCAACGCCTGTGTCAGAGAGATGTGCAGCTCCCGGTCCCGGAGGCTGAATGACGCGGATCCTGCGCCTGACGCGACCTTTTGGATCTCGAGATCGGAGGCATCGAGAGAAAACTCCTTCAGACCGGAACGCAGAGGCGTGAACGTGAGGGTGGCGGTTCCCGTGATCTCCTCCCGTTCCATGTCGAATCGAAGATCGGCGGCATAGTCCTCTATGTCGATCTCCCGTTCTCGCACGGAGTGATACGAGCCTTCGGGGAGACGATGACCCGGGCGGATCTCGGAAGTCGCAGGCGGCACCAGCAGAATTAACGCCAACAGAAGTCGTTTCATTGTGAACCTTCACGATTCCCTCCGCGTACTTCGCGCGTTCGCGGTGAGACCGAGTGCGAATTTACCGCGAAGACGCAAAGAGCGCAAAGGGTTTGATGTCCGAACGAGGCCGTGAACACATCTGTGGAGGTTTGGAGTACGGCCTTGAGGCTGCAGGTTTGGAGTACAGCCTTGAGGCTGCACTGACTCTGAGCAGGCTAAAGCCTGAACTCCAAACACTGAGGGATTACGGAGTCAACCGGACTTTGATAGACTTCCCACACATTTTGACCTGTCTTCGGGGTCTTATGCGGATTGGAATCAATGACGTAACCTCGTCTTCCTGCTGGGTAGCCGACGGAGGATGGGGAACGGAATTTCAGAAGATTGGGCTGGAGCCGCGGTCTTCGCCCGATCGTTGGAACCTCTTCCATCCCGAGAAAGTATCCCGGGTAGCCCGAAGTTATGTTGATGCCGGAGCGAATATCATCCTGACAAACACGTTCGGCGGGAACAGGTTCGTCCTGGCCCGGCACAATCTCGAAGATCGATTGGAAGAAATCAACCGGCGGGGGGCTGAGCTCTCACGTGAAGCAGCGGGGAACCGGGCTCTGGTTTTCGGCTCCATGGGCCCGACGGGAAAACGGCTCCAGACCGGCGAGATAACGGAAGAGGAAGTTTTCGATTCCTACCGGCGCCAGGAATCGCGGCCTGTGCTGCCCGCGCGAGTACGCCTCTTCCTGTCGCGCTGAGCATGAGTTTTGATTCAGGCAAAGAAAAGACGCAGACCATCATGGGAGTTTCTCCGGAGCAGGCGGTTGTTGAAATGGAAGAGGCCGGCGCCTGGATGGTCGGGGCCAATTGCGGTTTGGGCCCTGAGCTCTACGTGCGTGTGTGCGGCAGAATGCGGGCCGTCACTTCCAGACCTGTCTGGGTTAAGCCCAGCGCGGGAATCCCTCAGATGGTTGGCACTGAGATAGCCTATCCTCAAAGGCCGGATGCCTTTGCATCGTTTGCTTTGCAACTCCGGGAGGCGGGCGCGAACGTCATTGGCGGTTGCTGTGGAACGGGTCCCGATCACATAAAGCGCCTCGTTGCCGTACTAGCCTCGCAAAGCAGCGTTCGCAAACACTGACCGGTATGTCTCCAGCCTTTACCGCCAAGACAACCAATCCACCACGAAGACGCAAAGGCGCAAAGAATCACGAAGGGTTTCAAGGATTTGCACCGGATCTACACGGGGCAGCCCGGGCAGCCAAAAACCTGGTGATTCTTTGCGTATTAGCCGAGATCCAGAATTCTTCGGTCGATCTTCTTGTCGTCCCACACGCCGAGGCCCAGGGCGCCCGCGATTTCGACGTGTTCGGGCTGGCAGTTCAGAAAGTGACTGTCTTCATCGGGTCTCGAAAGAGCGACGGGAGTCATGCCTTTTTCCGCGCGCTTGGCATCCAGTACCTGCCAGCCGGTTTTGTCGAGAGCCACGGGATCCGTCGCGAAGTAGAGGGTGTGATGCGCCCAGAGGTACTTCCCGTTCCTTCCGCCGGGGCCTCCGTGGTACATGCCGAGGATTCCATCGAGCACGTGCAGCACTGTCTTTTCCCGGATCACCGGGAGATTGACAACGGCGGGGATAAAAATGCCACACGCATTCAAAGTGGACGTGGAATGGCTCCGGCAGACGTTGTTCACCAAACCGTGCGAGAGATTCTTCAGCGCCAGGGTCACGCCCGCGGACTGATGATGCTTCAGCACAGGCAGGTTGATC
>QHZE01000290.1 GCA_003225335.1 Acidobacteriota bacterium | reverse complement strand
AGCCGATGTGAATTTTCGGTTACAGACGATTGACGAATGAAAGGCCAAAGCATTGACGAGTTACGCGATGATGAGAACGCGTTTCATACCAGGCACGATAGCGAAAGACTGCTCTAGCTAAGTACTGTCATTCATAAATACGGTGACGTATTCTGAATGGACTCATTTTTCGAGGTTGGCTAAACTGGACCCTAATCGGAGCCCAGTTTATGCCACGGTCCAGCCCATTCAGCGTTAAGCTTTCCAATGAAGAGCGGAGAGAGCTAGAACGAAGAGCGCGAAAATATACGTCACCATATCGTGACGTTATCCGCGCGAAGATCGTCTTGCTGGCAGCTACTGGATTGCGAAATGACCTCATTGCATCACGCCTCGATATTCCTCGGCAGATCGTGAGCAAATGGCGAAAGCGATTCTGCCTCGAGAGGCTGGCGGGCCTTGAGGAACAGCCGCGCGGCGGGCGTTTAGCCCGCTTTTCCCCCCAGCGTCGTGGTCCAGGTGAAGGCTCTGGCATGTGAACTTCCGTACCGCTTGGGTCTGCCTTTGTCGCGATTCTCGGTGGCCGACATCCGGCGAGAAGTGGTTGCACAGGGAATCGTTGCCGAAGTGAGTGGCACAACATTGTGGCGCTGGCTGAGTGCTGACGCACTGCAACCATGGCGTCACCGCAGTTGGATTTTCCCTCGTGACCCGCAATTCGCCGAAAAGGCAGGGCGAATCTTGGACCTGTATGAGCGGGTTTGGGACGGCGAGAAATTGGGACCGACTGAATTCGTCATTTCCGCCGACGAGAAAACCAGTATTCAAGCGCGGCAGCGCAAACATCCTTCTCTGCCGCCAGCGCCCGGCCGCCCGATGAGAATCGAGCACGAGTACTGGCGAGGCGGAGCCTGGACGTACTTGGCGGCATGGGACGTGCATCACGGGAGGCTCTTTGGTCGTTGCGAGATCAAGAACGGCATCGGACCGGTCAATCGCCTCGTCGGAGATGTCATGGATCAAGAACCGTACAAGTCGGCTCGGCGCGTTTTCTGGATAATGGACAACTGTTCCTCTCATCGCGGTGAAAAAGCTGTCCAACGCCTCAAGGCGAAGTGGCCAAATACTGTTTTGATACATACACCGATCCATGCAAGCTGGCTAAATCAGATTGAGATTTACTTCTCGATCCTCCAGCGAAAGGCGCTGACGCCGAATGATTTTTCGTCTCTAACCGAAGCGGAGGAGCGCCTCCTCGGTTTCCAAAGCCATTACCAGAGGATCGCAAAACCATTCGAATGGACCTTTACTCGCAAAGACCTGCAGGTCCTGCTCGAAAAAATCGACAAGCAAGCACGAGTCGCTTGAAGAATACGTCACCGTAATTACGAACGGCTGTACTAAGCTAGCCCGACTTTCGCAATTGTGAGGGGTCTGTTCTCACGCCGCGGGCCTCACTCCTGGGCCGGATGCACCCTTACTCATAGATGAAAGAAGTACTGGCATCCAGCGTCCGAGGTCAAAGGTTTTGACAGCCTTTCGTTGCTCCGAAGACAAATCCGGCGCAAGCATGACTGTGGCATGGCGGCCGGGCCCTTTCGTGCGTACACGCACCAAGGTGGCTTTTATCTCTGATAATGCTTTCATTGCGTTTCGAGCTGACTTCCGCGTACCAAGTGTAAGGCGAGCCAGGCTGACCAGTTCAAGGCCTATGACTGTTGCAAAGGTGTGCAACCGGAGTGAGCTATCGACCCATTGGTGTGAGGGACCCCAGGGCACGACCCCACCTTTCTTCGCCCGACGAAACAATTCCTCGACATTCCACTGGCCCCGGAACGCGTGTACGATTCGGCCGGTGCTCCAGATATGACGGTCCGTGCACAACACGCGTCGCCCCAGTCGTGTGCGCTCAAGCAGGCGTCGTGCCGCCTGATCGACGTGCCAGTGGAGTGACAGCTTGCCAGCAAGCTCCCTGACCTCCGTAATAACGAAGTCCGAAAGATGCTCATATTTCAGGGCTTTCTGGACCCGTGCCTCCAGTGCATCGCGCTTGATCCGGCCGCTCGCGGCTCCCCGCTCCAACTTCTGCAACTCCGCCTTGGCCTTGCGCAGCGCCACCGCAATCCCCCGCTTCTGTCCGCGCAACAATTCCTCGCTCTCCACCACTACAAGCGTGCGGTCCAAATCGCCAACCGGAATACGCAGCCGCGCCGCACGCACGTCGCCAAGCTTCCCTCCCAAGCGTTTCATCGCTCCCCGGCTGGCGGCATGCTCCAGCGCCAACTGCGAGGCGGTATGACTCAAAGGGAGCGAGATGATCGTGTGGTAGCCCTCTGAACCCAAATCGAGTTCCAGTTGTTCGCTCCACGAACCACCATCGCGTACAAGGGTGCGGCAGGCCGGACGGCTGCGCCGCTCCGCATTGTCCAGAGCATCATGCAGCTTGCCGAGTCCGGCCAAACATGAGCTGAGCACCGCTTGGTCTGATCCATTGCCCGGGTAGGTGCGGTGCAGCAGTGGAACATGCCCCGTCTCACTCACCAGAACCGCCAGTCCCACTACGCGCAGATCGGATCGCTTGCTCTTGGCGTGACCTCGGCGCGCAAGCTTTCCCGGTGTCGTGGTGGCGATGTGAGTGTCGAAGTTGGTCGTATCGAACGCCAGCAAATCCGTCGACAACTCGAACCGTGCGGCGGCAGCGCGGGCAATCTCAATCTGCGCCGTCTCCAGGTGCTCATCCGTAACCTGCGCTGCCAGCCGGTGGAATGTTTGCCCGGTAAGTGCGGACGCAGGTAGACACGAGACCCGGGGCACACATGAATTCAAAAATGCTGCCAGATGGCACTTGGCCGCCGGTGCACACGCTCGCTGCACGGCTACGGCCAGTACCATTTCTCCGACCGTGGGTCCCTCCGTGGGTCGCCCGATACCACAGGCCTTGTCGATGAGCTTGATTAGATCGAGTTGCTCGGCGACCCATATCAGGGCGCCGACGTCACCGACCCGCCGCGTCCCAAGCGTCCGCGTCAATCCCAAATCCGCCACGGGAGGCTCATCCGCCGATCCCAGTACAGCCTGCCGCGCGAAAGGCCGCTGCTGCTCGGGATCCCACACAGACTGGGATGCTATACGATATCGTCGCCCTCCGACAACGCGCTCGAATATGTTCATTCTTTCATCTAGCCACATTCTAGCGCTTCTGTCAACGAAAAGGTACATCTGTAAGGTCGAAAACCCTTCCCCCCTTGAATTAGCCGCTCACAATTGCGAAAGTCGGGCTAGTACACCAGTCCGAAAATTCGATCGGCCGGATGCACGCGATGAGAGTGCCAACCTCGGAGGCAGATGAAGTTTGAGGTTCTGGGCCCTATCAAAGACATTGAGGTCATGGCAACGGGCTCAGGGATCCGTGTCCTCTCTCACCTCC
>QHZE01000503.1 GCA_003225335.1 Acidobacteriota bacterium | reverse complement strand
GGCCCGCAGGCCCGCTGGCTGTGTTGCTCGCTCCTTACATACCGCAGCGGGTATGCTCGTCGCTCGCGCCTTGCCAGCGGGCCTGGGGGCCAGCAGCAAAATGTACACCTTATTTCCTGACGGGCCCTAAAGCCTGAACCCCAAACGGGCGGTGCGCAGCGAATGGCTGGGCGGTATAAGGCTCGCTCACTATCGATAGCAAGTGAGCCATACCGCCCAGTCCTGCACGGGCGAGACGCCCGTGCCACGATGGCTTCGTGGCATGGCCGTCCCGGCCATGATGGGTGCAATTACAAGTGAAATCAATTCACGCTGCCGTGAACTCCTCAGAAGCTGTGGAGCATTTAATTCGTGTTAATTCGTGAATTCGTGGCGGCTTTATTGGCCACGAATTCCACGAATTTCACGAAAACGCTCACTGCCATTGGATGTCATTGGTTTGAAATACAATTTTTCACAGTCTCTCCGGCCGCGCTGCTTGACTCCCACTTCTAATCGCACCCGGGGTGAAGGGGTGAAGTGGCCTCACGGCTGGGCCTACTCACTGCATTCACTGACGGCCCTTCGGGCCTCAAACCGCACCGGTTCCCCTACAACCTCTCCCGGGAGCCCCTATCGAATTTGACCACTTTGTGAACATTGTTCGAAGGACGTGGACCTGGCGGCCGCGGTTATTTCTGCCGTGCGGCTTCCAGGCGCTTTCGTGAAACCCGTTCGTGGATCTCCAGCTCTGCGGTGGCACGCTTCGCGTCACCCGCGGCTTTATAGACACCGGCCAGTTGAAAGTGGATGGTGTCGTCCTCCGGTCTTCGCTCCGCCACATACTGGAATTCGCGCAGCGCTTCTTCCCATCTCTCGAGCAAGCGAAACGCGCGCCCCAAATCACGGTGAGCCTCCAGAAAACTCGAATCGCCGGCGAGCGCTCTTTGGAGGTAAGGAATCGCTTCTCTGGCCTCCCGGCGCGAAACGTAGATATTCCCCACTCGGTGGTTTGCCAATGTGTGGCTGGGATTCAGCGCCAGCTCCGACTGGAGCTCACGTATCGCGTCGTCGAATTTTCTGAGCTTCCAGTAAACGTTGCCGGTGAAAAAATGCAGGCCTCGTCCTTCGGGGTTGCGCTCCAGGGCCAGGCGGTACTCGGTCAAGGCCTCCTGCGGGCGCCCTTGTGCCTCGTAGTACTTGCCCAGCAACGCGTGAGTTTCAGACGAGTCCGGGGCCAGGCGCTGAAGTCTGGCAAACCGGGAGCCGGCCAGCTCCTGCAAGAGCCGGCCGGCCTGAAACTCCGCCTCCGGATCAGCGGGGAATCGTTCGAGCAGAATCCGGACCTCCCGGAGCGCTTCCGGAACTCTGTCCTCTTGAACGAGGGCACGCGCCAGATAGATCCGTGCCTCCAGGCTTGCCGGATGAGCCTGAAGGGCCCTTCGTAAGGTCGCGACGGCCTGGGGGAGAGTGCGCATCCTGTAAAGCTGTATCCCTTCTTGTATGAGTGAATCAGCCGGTGTGGCGGAGGCAAAACACGGCAGCGCAATGCCAATCACAATCAGGGTTGGAATCGAATAGGCCACGGCTGCTTTTACCCCGGCGGTACCTGTGAAGCAACGGAAATCCGGCGCGGCATCAACTGCACAAAATGAAACCACAGATGAACACAGATCAGCCAGCCGCAACCAAAAAATCTCACCACGAAGACACGAAGACGCGAAGAATCGCAAAGGATTTCTTCGTGTCTTCGTGGCGAACAGGATAGTATTCCGAGTAATCCGGAGTTCGATACGCTTTCAATTATTTACTAAGTCCGTGGCGGCATACTATGATAAGCGGCAGCAATGAGATCTTGGGTTGGCCGGCTTCAACTGGGTTTGTGCTTGTACTTAGCCTGCGGCGACACTGTCCGAGCGCAGCAAAAGGCCGGGGAGTACCTCGTCCCGGAAGGAACACGCATCACCCTGCGCCTTAACGACTACCTGAGCACGAAGCTGAACAGCGAGGGCGATACGTTTACAGGCGAGGTAGTCGCCCCCGTCTATCAAGGAGACAAGCTCCTCATCCCCAAGGGGAGCACCGTGGCAGGAAGCATCTCTCGCATCGTCCGTCCCGGGCGCTTCAAGGGTAAGGCGGTGATGAATGTGATGTTTCATTCGATTCGCATTCCAGGGCGGGGCCAGACCGCGGTGGCTGCTTCGCTGGCAGGTGTTCAGTCCGCCGACAACCAGGGAGTGAAGGCAGAGGGCACGATCGAAGGGGAAGGATCCAAGGGTAAAGACGCGGGAAAGGTCGCGACGCCAGGGCTGTCAGGCGCCGGAATCGGCGCCATCGTCGGGGGAGGGAAGGGAGCGGCGATGGGCGGAGGCATCGGAGCTGCCGTCGGATTGGCGTCAGTGTTCGCCACCCGTGGCAAAGACCTCGAGGTCCGGCGCGGCACCACCTTCGACATTGTCCTCGACCAACCGCTTGTGATTCCTTAAAACTGTGGCCAGTGGCCAGTTGTCAGTGGCCAGTGGGCTGTCGGCACTTTCTGACCACTGACCACTGACCACTGTTTTCGAGTGATCCTCACGGAAAAACCTCGTCGAAAGTGCGTATCACCCAATGCGCGAGCGTTACGGGCTCGGTTTGCTCCCGCACGCACAGAGCGGTTTTCATACCTGCCTGGCGCGCGGCGTCCAGTTCTTCCCTGACGTCCGAAATGAAGAGCATGTCCGGGGGGTTGCACCCCAGCTCGGCTGCGATGCGTCCATAGCTCTGCGATTCTTTCTTGGACCCGATTCGAGTATCGAAATAACGCTCGATATAGGGCGTCAAATCTCCCGCCGTGGAATACTGAAACAGGAGTCTCTGAGCAAGAGCGCTGCCGGAAGAAAAGATGCAGATTGTTTTGCGCCGCCTCCGCCAACGGTCGAAGGCAGGAAGGACATCGGGGTACACGTGTCCCTTTAATCTGCCGGCAAGATACCCGGCTTCCCAAATCCTTCCCTGGATGGATTTCAGCGGCGTGGATTTCCGGTCGCGCTCCATGAGCCAGCCTAGATATGCCACAAGCGAGTCGATCAGAGAGTCGTCACTTTGCTCATCCCACGAAGTAGGGTTGAGGCCCGCTTCGGCGTCCTGCCGGTGTTCTCGCCGCAAGAGATGGATTTCGGCTCGCAGTTCGTCGCTTGAAAGGGTCTCCCCGATGAAGTCCTTCAGGTTTCCACGGGCGAAGGGAAAGAGAACCTGGAATACGAAGTCTGCCGAAGTGGTTGTTCCTTCGATGTCCAACAGGAGGACGCGCGCCTCGGTATCGCTCTGCGCCGGATTCAAAGGTCCCCTTTTTTATAAAGAAGCGGCGGGGAAATAGGCGGCGCCCATGCACACGGGCTGATAGTCCCGGTCGATGCCGCTCGCAGTGTAATTGGGAACCCAGCCGGCAGGGTCCTTGAACAGGCGAATTGCGCGTATCGTGCGGTCGGTGCAGAGGTCGAACCAGTGCCACGTCTGCTTGGGCACGCGGATCAAGTCACCCGCCTCGACCTCGATGGCCACGACGGATGCGCTTCGAGGACGTATGTGAAACAGACCGCGGCCGTGAATGACGAAACGCACCTCGTCATCGTCGTGCCAATGCTCCCGGCCGAACTTCGCCAGCATCTGCTCCAGGCCCGGCGTTTGCGGCTGGACGTCGATCACATCCGCCGTGACGTAGCCGCCGCCGGCCTTGAGCCTTTCGATATCTTCGGCGTAAGCCTTGAGGATCTCGTCTGCGGCTGCGCCGGAAGCGACGAGGCGGGAAGGTCGCCAGCGTTCGTAGTCTATCCCGATACTTTTGAGGTAGCCCGTAATCTCCTCGGCGTCCCTTAGGGTTCGCCTTTCATCCGGAATTCGGACAAGAGCCATGACCCGCTCCTTACTATTAGCCTAACCGCATTAAATGAAACCACAGATGAACCACAGATCAGCAGAGCCGTAACCAATAAACTTGGCGATTCTTCGCGTCTTCGCGCCTTGGTGGTAAACGCCTGCCCGCAATCCGCCACGAAGACGCGAAGAATCACGAAGCGGGTATCTAACCGGGAGCCGGATAGCGCATGCGGCCGATTACCTCAAGTAAGAATTCCAGAATCTCGACGTGGCGTTTGGCAGCCGCCACATCTCCGCCCCAAGTGTACAAACCGTGGCGGCGCAGAAGAAATCCGTGTGAGCCGGGGAATGCTTTCAATGTTTCCTCAACCGATCGAGCGAGCCCAATCATGTCCTGGGTATTGTCCAGAATCGGGAGCCATTCCCGGTGCTCGTGCGTGCGGACGCCCGAGAGCCCCTTGAGCATTTCGTACCCTTCGATACTGATCCCGCCCTGTCCGGCGTAAGCGTCAGAAAGAATCGTGCTCCAGATGGAATGTGTGTGTAACACAGCCCCTGCGCCCACAACGCGCACGACGGTGAGGTGCAGGGGAGCTTCTTCAGAAGGCCGGCTCGACCCGCCGGCCGGTTCGCCGTGCAAGTCGATCTGCACCAAGTGCTCGGCCGCGAGCATCCCCTTGTCCACGCCGGTCGTAGTGATTGCCAGCCGGAAGGGATCACGGCTCACAACAGCGCTGAAATTCCCGCTCGTTCCCAACGTCCACCCTCGTTGCGAAAAACTCCGGCTCAGCTCCGAGAGTGATGCAGCAATTTGCGCCGCTGACGTTGCTCCTGCCTGCGTTACCAATTCCAACTGCCCTCCCGGCATACCGATGTCTTTAGCGTATTCGCGTATCTTAGGATTAATGCCGTCGAGGGTCAATCCATCCAATGGGTGTCCATTGGTGTCGGACCGATCGCCCGATGTGTTGTGGGAAGCCGAGCTCA
>QHZE01000502.1 GCA_003225335.1 Acidobacteriota bacterium | reverse complement strand
ACACCGATACTCACACCGGCAACCGCCCCTATGGATGCCCACGGAGCGATTCGCTCTTCCAGTTTCTCGATTTTAAGCTTCAAGCTTTCCATGATTCCCTCCAGCACTTATGCTGTACTCTGAGTTTTTCTTTTCTATTTGACTCGCCGACAAACTTCAGATTCGAACCTAAATCATCCGGTTCACCTCGCTTTCTTTCAAACTCTGAGTTCGTCGCCTTTTCCACGACCAAACCGAACAATTAGTAGTCTGATGCAACCCGCGTGCCAGCCGAGCGCATCGTGCTTCGTAGAAAATCATGACGCAATCAGAGTAAGTTATGGGCGCCACAGGAAGTGACTGCGTCCTGCGGCGGTGGTATTTGTGTTCAACTGTGGTGGTATCAGGAGCCACTTCAGAGCGGTGCGCTGCATCTTGCAGCAAACTTGTTATATTCAAGTGTTTTCGGGTTCGCATATCGTGCAACAGTGGCAAGACGGTTCCACCTTCGGAGCCGTAATCGAGAACTTACGGTCGATCCAGCCTTCGTTCGTTTGGAGCCCAGCTTTCAGGCTGCAAACTAATTGCTTGAGGTCCCGAATAGCCCTGACACCGAACAAGCGTGAACTGCGAACAGTCTGTGATCATGTTGCGACACTCGCCGATGCGTGGCTAAACACCGTGTTCATGTGACGGGCAAAACGTTTTGTAATTCTCGAGGGGAAACAGCCAGTAAGGACTCTTGCTCGCACTCGTTTGTTCTGCCGTTTGCGAGAGTTGCCTGCGCGAGGCCGAGCCGGAGGGTTTCATGGCAAGCTTATCCGTAATCCGTCGGCTCCGGCCCGTGGGGAAACGCCTCTGAGCGACCTCCCAGGCCTCCCTTTCTTCTTGCCTGGCGATAACTCCAACCCGGACGCCATAGGAGATCGAATCGTCCGGCGGCCCCTCCTCTTCTCCAGGAGGTTTGGGATATTTCACCGCTGTGGCGCCAAGGACCCGTGCGGCTCGAGAGCCGGCAGCTGAGCGGCCGGACACGAAAACGCGCGGAAGCAAATTCGCAGGCAGCGCCGGCGTCATTTTCAGTTTACCCAGCCGATAGAATTCGCCCTCGAAACTGATCAGAGATGGGTCGCTCAGAAGCCCCGTTATGATCGTGGCGTACTCGACGAGCCGGCCGTATCTCTTGTCATGCCGCGTCGTATCATCGAGCGCCATCAAGTCGTCCTTGAAGCCCTCGGCTACGATATTCAGATAAATGCTCCTCCGGTAGAGATGCCCGATCGAAGCCGCCATTTTTGCGACCTTGTAGGGATGCATGCGAGAGGGCTGAACAGCCACGAGCGGGCAGAGACTCGCCGTCTTCTGAATGATCAGTTGAGAGAGCAGCCAGGGATCCGCTAGACCGTTGTCCGCATGTACAAGGACGCCTTCGCATCCGGCATCCTCGCTCCGGCGCGCCACATCGATCACGTTGTGCATGTAGGTTGTCCTGTCGACCGCGGCCGATGGCGGGCAGGTGGAAAATACCTCGATCGCGCCGTCGAACGATTTGTGTCTCATAGTCTCCTCGGGCCTGGCGCGCTCGCCATTGTTTGGAGTTCAGCCCGCCACGATGGAGGCCTCAAGGCGGAACTCCGAACAGAAATCGCCAGGCAGCGTCACTCCACTCTTCCGGATGGACTGGCCCTCCCGAACCCGATGTCGCATACCGGTCGAGTATTAGAATATTCTTATCGCGCCGCGAGGTTTTCAATCGGGAGCAATCCCGGCTTATTGGTAGAGAAAATCCCTATCAGAGGTGAGAAATTTCAAGAACCGAGGTGGATACTTAGCCGTTGCCGTCAGGCGCGTGTCAATAGCCCGGCGTGAGAGAGTGTGAAAGAAAATTGTATTTCAAACCTATGACTTCTTAGTCGGAGTGATCGTTTTGGTAATCTAGTCGAACCCTTCGCGCTCTTCGCGTCATAGCGGTTAATTCGGACTCAGTTTTACCGCGAAGGCGCTAAGTGCGCAAAGAACCGCGAAGGATTATTGGTTGCGGCTGGGCTGTACTGTGAAATTCGTGGCCAACAAAGCGCCATGAATTCCACGAATTGTGAATTCTTGAGCGGCTGAGCTCCTCGTACACCGCCTCTGTTCGCAATTGTCAATCCGTGCTTTCGAGGATAGCCTCTGCATCGATAATGATATCGACATCGTTTCCGACTACCACACCACCGCGGTCCAGATACGCATTCCAGCTCACTCCGAAGTCGTGCCGGTTGATCGTTCCTTCCGACACGAAGCCTGCACGGATTTTCGGACCCTTGTCGATTCCGTCCTCCCACCACGGAGTGGACCACTGACCAAGATATCGAACCCTCAGTTCCGTCTTTCGGGTCACTCCCCGGATCGTCAGATCGCCGCGCACACGCAGATCGTGTTCTCCGATAGGCTCGACTTCGCTACCAACAAAAGTGATGGTGGGATAGTTCTCCACATCCAGAAAGTCCGCGCTGCGCAGGTGAGAGTCACGCTGGGGTTCCCCTGTCGAGATACCTTTTGCGTCGATGGTCGCCTCGACCCGGGACGCCTCGGGGCGTTTGGGATCGAACTGGAGCGTTCCGCGAACATTCTTGAAGTGCCCGCGAACGTAGGTGACCATCATGTGCCGAACGCAAAACTCCGCGGCAGTATGTCCAGGTTCAAGAAACCACTTCGCCATGGCTGTGCTCCTTCACAAGCTAAAGTTTGAACTCCGAAGCAGGCATGGAGTTCAGGCTTTAGCCTGCTCAGACTCAGTGCAGCCTGAAGACTGTACTCCATACCTCCTCAGGTCTGGAGTGCAGCCTTCAGGCTGCCCTTCTAAAGCCTGAGCTTCAAACACCCTGAGGACTAAGAGCGTCGCGTCATCGGCTGCTTCCGCATTGCTGCGATGATTCCGGACGGACTGTTCTACCTCAGCAAGAAGTTCTTCCATTCCCGCCTTGCGCTCCCGGATGAGGATCTCAGAGAGCCTCTTCACGCCGAATTCTTCGCCCGCTTCGTCCGCGGTTTCTACCAGCCCGTCGGTGTACAGGAAAAGCGAATCCCCTTCGCGCAAGTCGATGCGCCGTTCCTGGTAGCCGTAACCGGAGAGCAGCCCCAGAGGACGGCCTGTGGATTCCAGACGTTCCAGCGCACCGTTCTCGCGCAACGTGAACTGAGTGTTGTGTCCGGCATTGACGTATCGGAGAGTCCGCCGCTTGGGGTCAAGAATGGCCATGAAAAGAGTCAGATAGAGTTCCGGCGGCGTGCTGGCCTCAATTTCCCGGTCGAGTCGATCCGCCAGAGTGGCAAGGTCCGTCTCCAGCGGCAGCCGCGCCCGGAGGGTCGCCTGCAGGTTGGCCATCAGCAGAGCCGCCGGGATGCCCTTGCCCGAGACGTCCCCCACGAGCAGCGCGACGTCCCCATTCGGCATCGGAAAGTAATTGTAGAAGTCGCCGCCCACTTCGCGCGCAGGGATGGAGGTGCCCTGCACCTCTCCAAAGCCGGACCGCAGAGGCTCGCGAGGCAGGAGTTCCTCCTGTATCTTGCGGCACATCTCGAGCTCCTGGCGCAGCCTTTCCTGTTCCAAGAGCCGCTGCTGGTTCTCGCTAAGTTGCTGGGCCATCCGGTTGAAAGTTCGGGCGAGCTGTCCGAACTCGTCCCTCGAGCGGACCGCCACGCGCGCATCCAGGTTTCCCCGCGCCAGCTCCTCCGCCCCTTCGGACAGGCCGGTGAGATTTCGCGTCAGGCGGGCCGAAAGGGGGAGGATCCCAAACAGCGCCAGCCCCACGATGCCGAGACCGCAGACGAGGTTCCGCACTGCGGTACGCCGGATGTCCTCGAGACTGTCTCGAATCGGGCGCGCAATGCCGAAGCTGAGCCCGGATTCTGGGTCCTTGCGAGTCACCACGACCCAGTTCGTCATGTCGGCCTTCTGCGCCCGAGAGGCTCCCGTATTCTTTGCCGAGAGAGGCAGCGCCTCGAGCTTCGGCAAATCATCGCGACTTGCCGTATAGGCCTTGCCTTGCGCGTCAAGGGCGAAAGGGATCTCGCCCTGCTGGCGGCGCGTGCGCAAAAGCACTCTGCGCAGAACCTCCTGGGAACTGACCTGAGCCCGCACGGTGCCTGCCATTTCGCCTTCGGTCCGCACCACGGCTCCGAATTCCCGGCCAAACAGGAGCCTCATTTCCTGTCGCCTGCTTTCGAGCGCCTTGCGCTCGTCCTCGCCGACGAAGGTCCACCAAGGGATCATCTTTCCCAGCGCCTCGGCCTTTTTCTCGAGGAACTGATCGGCCAATCCGCCGGCTTCGGCATTGGCCTGGAGCCGCGATTTTTCGGCCTCGCGATCCAAGATTCGCGATTCAGATCGACCGGCGGCGATGCCGGGTGGCGGCTGAAAAGGCGAACGGTCCGGGAACCGGCTTGTCGGCGGCGGGTTCTCTCCCGCAGCTTCTGGCGCTTCCGCTCCAAACCTCTTGAACAGCTGCGACAGGTGGATGACGATTCCGGCGGGCGCTTCAGAGGATGCACTCGAGCTCGTCACGGGAGGAGGCGGCGCGTGTGGCGAGCCGGGGGCGGGAGGAGGCGGTTGCGCAGGGATGAACTCGAGTGATTCCACCAGGCCGGCGGCCTCCCCCATACCCGCCAGCAACTGACCCAACTGTGGATCGACCTCAAGATCGGAATCCCGGCGGTTCTTTGCCATCATTTTGCGGAACGGGAGAGAGGCGAGCCGGTCTATGCGCCGGCGGAGCTCGCCGGTCACCGCCTCCATGCGTTTCCCCATCTCTTCTGCCAGGACACCTGCTTCCGCTTCCACGACCTTGCGGAAAGCGCGCTCCGAGGTGAGGTACGAATAGAGAATGACTGCCGTCAGCGGGACCACGGACACAAGCAGAAAGGCCACAATCAGTTGAGTGCGCAATTTCATCCATAACTCCGGGAATGGAAAAACACACCGTAATCCTCCAGAAGCTGAGAAAAATCGGCACCCGCGTAAGGGTGGCCGCCAATAACAGCCAAGTATGGAGTTAAGCCTAAGTTAAGCCTTCAGGTTGCACTTAGTGCAGACTAAAGCCCGAACTCCGCGCATAGCGGAGACTGGCGCACCCACGCAAACCTGCCCCTACCGGGCGTGGATTTTTTCAGACCTTCCCCAACGGATTACTGCCCATGGCGGCGACGAAACATCCGCCGCCCATGACTTATACGCCAGGTCTCGTATCCGTGGCGAAGGTTTTTTGCAGGTTTCGGAGAAGTGTTGAGTTTGCTATGTGTTCTTGTGACGGTGGGAGGGGTGCATGGATTGCGGATTTCGGATTTCGGATTGCGGATTTGGGACCGAGAACCTGCGTGGGAGTCTTTTCAATCCGCAATCCGCAATCCGCAATCCGCAATCGGAACTGCCCGCAAGAGTCGGACCCTTCAAGGTGCCTTGTGCAGGCTATAGCCTGAACTCCATGCATCCTGTCCAAAAAAAAGCCGCGTGGATCCCCTTGATCCACGCGGCGCAAAGGGAACTGGACCCAGTCTACCCATCGCAACTGTTGCACTACCCTCTCCCCCTGAAAAAGTAGTTGCCCAGATGCAGAGGCAACCTGGAAAATTATCCAGTTACCAGTGTTGAAGTCCTGGGTGACCGGCGCTCGTCTTGATTTTTCCTTTGTGAAACCGATCAGCCAGACTGTGTCTTCGCCGGTTACCCGTCTGTGCTTCTCGGCTTCGCTTAAGGGCAATCGCCATGCCAAAGAAGACGCGATCGTCAGGAAACCTGGAGCTTCACCATAACAAGTTGATACGGCGTCAGATAAGATCCGTGGTAAAAGCTTTTGCCTGACCCGTCGCTTTCTGAACCCCCCTCCGGTTCTATCGGAACTGATAGTCGCAGCTATCAGTTTTGATAGTCCGGGAGCATGTTGCAAATTGCCCACAGTCCAGGACCAAATGAATCTTGAAGGTTCACCAATCGATCAAAATCGGCTAAAGTGTAAGCGATCACTTAGTACGTGATTTTAATAAATACGGTAACGTATATTCCAGACAAGCTCCCTGGAAGGGGCTAATATCCTTTTGCCCGCTGGGGCGGAATTCGTTAGTGTATTTACGAAATCATGGACTTAGT
>QHZE01000501.1:2175-10474 GCA_003225335.1 Acidobacteriota bacterium | reverse complement strand
CAGGTGAGGTGCAAGAATGGCCGGGCGGACGTTTCCAACTTTTGTTTTCCAGGCGACCAGAACGTTGGGAGCGATTGTCGGGATCGCGGGCATTTCTCTGGCCCAGATTTCCTGGATCTCGAAGAACGCCTTCTTCCGTGCGGCAGGATCCAGGCTCCTCATCAGGCGGCTCGTCAGTTGGTCTATCTCCGTTTCCCAGGCGGACTGCGGGTGCCCCTGGTTGGGAAACCAGAAATGATTGCTGCCGCTGCTGAGCCAGAGGTCTGCCAGGTTCTCCGGCGCCACGTCGCTGGGGGTGAAACCGAAGAGCATGGCCTCGTACTCGAACGAGTCTGCCAACTTGTGGATCAGCTCCCGCATTTCGACAAGCTCCGCCTCCACACGAATGCCTATTCCCGCAAGGTTTTCTCTGGCCACCTGGACCATCTTTTCGCGGCGCGAATTGCCTCGCACGGTGAGCAGGGTAAACTCGAAGGGCCGGCCCGGCCCGAATTCCAGAATCCCATCGCCGTCGGTATCCCTGAGCCCGAGCTGGGCCAGAAGTTCTTTCGCCGTTGAAGGACGGAATTCGACAGGAGGCAATCCATCGTTATGCCATGCCCTGTTGCCCGTACTGACAGGGCCATCTTGAGGCGTGCCAAGTCCCAGGAATATGGCTCGCGTCATTCCGGGGCGATCCAGCGCGAGCGCGACGGCCCTTCGAAATTGCGCCTTCTCGAACCAAGCGCGCTTCTCCGGATCCACATAGGGTTTGCCGGAGCCCGTTCTGCCCGGGTTCAAGTTGAACCACAGGAAATCCAACGCCAGACCGGGACCGAGGTCCTTTAATATGAATTGACCTTGTGACGAGGCTCGCCGCAGCGCCGTAAAGTTCTCTGGTTCCACACTTTGGTAGTCGAGCAGGTCCAGTTCTCCGGACAGGAAACGAAGCGCCTGCGCATTTCGATCCGGGACAATAAGAAATGTCAGGGTGTCAAGATAGGGGAGCGTCTGTCCCGTCTTGTCCTTTTTCCAGTAGTGGGGATTGCGCTCCAGGACTACTTTGACTCCCGGTTGATACGCTCTCAGGCGAAATGGCCCTGTTCCTGCGAGGTCTTCGGGAGATGACGCGGGTCCCCAGGTTGAGGAGAGCTTCCCCTCCTGAAAAGCTTTTAGCAAGCGATGGCGGGGCAGGATGGTCAGCGAATCCAGCGTCCGAAGCCCCATGCCCAGGGGCCGTGGAAATGCCAGGCGAATCGTATGACTGTCGGCCTGCGTGACGGTGGGAAAGACCCCGTCCACTTTGAGGAGGTCAGCGCTCGACGAGTTGATCTTCGGGTCCTGAAGTACCTGGAAAGTAAAGACCACGTCTTCGGCCGTGAGCGGAACCCCGTCCGAGAAGCGCAGTCCCCGCCGCAGGTGGATCGTGTAGGTCCGCCCGTCATTGTCCAGTTCCCAGCGCGAGGCCAGCGACGGTTCGAGATCAAAGCTGACTCTGTTGACCCGGACCAGGTCGCTCGAGAGAAGCTCCGAAATGACCCGGCCCGCGTAGTCAAAAGAAATGAGACGGTTAAAGGTGCGCGGATCCGACGCCAGAGGTATGATAAGGTTCCCCCCGGGGGTTCCGGAGAGGTCCGTTCGCACAAGGTAATCTGCGGGACCGGAGGCTGGCGCCTCGGGTGGCACGGCGACGCCGCAGCCATCGAGACTTGACACAGCAAGAAGGAACGCCAGGGCTACGGAGGCTGCCCGGAGGGAATGCATGGGGCTGAGTTTCGAGCAAATCTTCGGGGCTGTCAAGGGGACGGTTCCGTTAGTCGTAATCCTCCCGTTGCGAAGTTCTGTGCCAGCGCTGCTCTCCGGGCCACAGTGTAGATCACTGTTGGTGGACCGGCGAAGTCAGCAATTTCTCTAAAATGACAAATCTTGGCGGCAAAGCGGCCCGGCCATTGTTCATTTCGAGCTCGGGGCTGGTTTGGAAGAAACCCTGCAGCGCTGCAACTAGAGCTTGAATACTTCGTTTTGATCACAGCATAATGTCCTTTCTCCGGGTACTGTGGAGCGAAATTCTGTTGCTGCCTTTGGTAGGTACTCATCGTTTTTTGCTCAGGTTGCGTGCCCCGTTGAGCTCGATCGAGGCTCAGCGGACGGAGCGGGTGCTGGCGACCGCGCGGCTCTTTCTAGGCAGTTGCGCTCTGTTCGCCGTGCTGCTCGATCCGACGGAGCCCAGAGAGTATTCGGAGCAGGCCTACCTGCTCCTCATTTTTTACCTTCTGTACTGCCTGGTGGTCCTGTTATTCCTGCGGCTGCGCCAGGAATCCACGCGAGAATTCAGGGTTGGCGTCCACGCGGTGGATATCGTATGGGCGGGTTTCATCACCCTGTTCACGGCTGGCCCCGCGAGCCCGTTTTTCGTTTTCTTCGTATTTGTCCTCTTGGCCGCCGCCTATCGCTGGGGATTCCCTGGGGCGCTGCTTACGGCTGCGGCTGCCATCCTCGTGCTCTTTCTCGAGTCCATCCCTGCTATCTGGCCGGTGTACATCGGCCAATACCTGGAGACGAGGTTCCATCTCAACCGGTACGTCCTTCTGGGAACTTATCTGTTTGTAATGGCTGTTCTCCTCGGGTACGTGGCCGAGGCGGAGAAGCTCCTGCGTTCGGAAACCTCGGCCATTGGGCGCATCATGCGCAAAACGCAGGAAGAGACCACTCTTGCCCGGACTATTCACGTGATTTCCGACGAAGTCCTGCGCATCTTTGGCTCGAATCAGGGTCTTTTCTTGATGAGGGAGACCGCCACGGACAGGGTCTTTTTGTGGGAGGCGACGCGTAAGGGTGAAGGTCACGATGTCAGGCTTCGAACTTCCGAGGTAGAGGACCCGCGCAGGGATGTGTATTTCTTCGTCCCGGCGGCCCATAGCTTGCGAGTTGAAAAGAAGACGGGCTGGAAGGGTGGAGGCCACTTTGAAATCCTGGCTTTGAACACGAAGGGCAAGAGGCTCTCTGAAGTCCCGGCGGATGCTCCGAAGCAGTTCCACGACTCTCATCCGTTCCGTTCTTTTCTGTGTGTGTCGTTCACCAGTGGCGAAGAGTGGTCCGGCCGCTTCTTTATCCTGGATCCGAGCAAGGACGCGGATGGAGAGGAGGGCCTCGGTTTCTTTCAGGCGCTCCTGTTCCAGCTTACCCCGGCCGTCTACAGCGTCTATTTGTTGGGCCGCATACGTACGAGAATAGGGGCCAAAGAACGGACGCGTGTTGCGCGCGAGCTGCACGACGGGCCCATTCAGTCTCTGATTGCTCTTGAAATGCGTGTCGAGGTTCTGCGCCGGCACGCGGAGCGGGATTCTGTTCGCGCCGAAGAGATTGGCCGCGTCCAGCACTTCCTTCGCCAGGAAGTCCTGGACTTGCGGGAGCTGATGCAGAGAATCAAACCGCTCGACGTCGGCGCAAAACAGTTGCTGGGATTCTTGTCCGAGCTGGTGGATAGGTTTCAGCGCGAGACGGGGATCTCGGCGCGCTTTCTCCCCGAGCTTGAAGTGATTTCATTGCCCCCTCGAGCCTGCCGGGAGGTGGCCCGCATCCTCCAGGAGGCCCTGGTCAACGTGCGAAAGCACAGCTCGGCCAAGAACGTCATCGTGCGGTTTGCTTCTCAAAACGGCCGTTACAGGCTGGAGATCGATGACGACGGCCGCGGCTTCGATTTCTCGGGGCGCTACAATCAGGCGCAGCTGGACGCCATCCAGAAGGGGCCCATGGTCATCAAGGAACGTGTGCGCTCCATTGGCGGTGAACTCGTGATAGAATCGGCGCCAGGAAAGGGTGTACGGTTGGAGATAGAGTTTCCTGCACAGCTTTATGGCTAACAAGATACGGATCATGATCGCAGACGACCATCCGCTGTTTCGCGATGGCCTGCGGAAGCTGCTTGAAAGCGAGGCTGGGTTTGAGGTCGTAGGCGAGGCCGCCGATGGCGGAGAGGTCGCAAGGTTGGCCGACGAGCTTAAGCCGGACATCCTCCTTCTGGATATAGCCATGCCCGTGTCCGGCATGGAGGCGCTGCGCGCGCTCGCGAAAGCGTCCGCCCCGGTCCGCACTATCCTGCTGACGGCCGCCATCGAGAAGAGGCAAATTGTCGAGGCTCTCCAGATTGGGGCGCGCGGCGTGGTGCTCAAAGAGGCGGCCACGCAGCTCTTGTTCAAGAGTATCCGCAGCGTAATGGCGGGGCAGTACTGAGTCGGCCGCGATGCTGTTTCCGACCTGGTGAAGTATCTGCGCGACCTGATGCCTCCCTCGGGTGAGTCGAAGATAAAGAAGAATTTTGGCCTGACGCCCCGGGAAATGGAAGTGGTGGAAGCCATCGTGGCCGGCTACACCAACAAGGAAATCGCGGAGAAGTTCACGATCAGCGAGCAGACGGTCAAACATCATCTGACCAACATCTTCGACAAGCTCGGCGTCTTCAACCGCCTCGAGCTCGCCGTGTTCGCCATCAACAACCGCCTTGTAGGAAATGCCTAGCCCCTGCCTCGGCGCTTCTGTTCGCAGATGCACTACCGGTGTTGGAGTACGGCAGCCTGCTGCCGCTTTGATGTGCTGCGGAGCTTGCTTGCCGAAGCTTGGCCGGCAGGGTACGGGCAAATTACCAATGACATAATGGCAAATGGTCAGTGGCCCATGACAAATGGCCTGCGGACCCTCGCTCCCCCGCTCTCCTTTGGCCCCTCAGCCTCGTAAGGGGGACAGCACTCCAAAACCGGCACGCCCCGTTTGGTGACCGAATAAGCTACCGTAGGAACCGGTGCTTAGCACCTTGGTCGCACCCCCGCCCCTACCCCCGGGCCATTGTTCGTCATCCCACCTTTTCGTATGCTTTATCCCGAGCCTAGTGCTTTGGCAAGCCACCATCCCCCCGCCAGCAAGGCCTGACTCCCCTGATTACAACAGTTCGCGGTGATCCGAGCCCTGCTCGTTGACGGCAGGCTTCCGGCCGATTTGCGCCGGTGCGTTCAAAGACATCAGGGAGCAGGGAACCAGATACAGCCCGCTGGGGCGGAGGGATTGAGGTAATAACGCAATGCATACAGTAGCGCACGAGTCGAATTCAAACACGATGATGGGAGAAGGGCAAACGTCCAGGGACGACCTTATCCTGCGGCATCTGCCACAGGTTCACCATATCGCACAGGCTATTCTGGCGCGGTTGCCGGCGCACGCGGAAATTGACGATCTCTTGGGCGCCGGCGCCCTGGGGCTTCTGGACGCCGTGGAAAAGTTTGACCCGTCGCGTTCGGTCAAATTCAGGACCTATGCCGAGCTCCGCATACGGGGCGCCATTCTGGACAGCCTCCGGGGCCCGGCGGACACCGAGCTCGCCGAAGCAATGAACGTCACGCTCGAACAGTTCTACGAGCTCTCGAGCCGGATCCACGGGATGACCGCTCCGGGAAGCCTTCAGGAAGCGGTTTCTCCGGATGACGATTCGGTTGGAGAAATACGCGACGATTTTGCCGCGACCCCCCCGGAGATGGATCCATTCTTCCAGTGCCACAAAGCGGAAGTTAATCAACTCGTGCAAGACGCCATCGATCGATTGCCGCGGAGAGAACGGCTCGTAGTCGCTCTGTACTACTACGACGAGATGACCGTCAAAGAGATAGGGAAGGTCCTCGGAGTGAAAGAGTCGGGAGTTTCGCAGATTCGCACCAAGGCCTTGCACCGGCTGCGTATGCGCTTGAAGAGAGTAGTAAATGACGGCTGCAGAAAAGCCTCCGCTGTTGCGCACTGATTGTCCGGTTCGGAGTTCAGGCTTTAGCTTGCCCCCGGGCGGCAGTCTGAAGCCTGAGCTCCGAACGGGTACTTGCTCTTGCTGAGTCTCGTTTGATACATGTTTGTTGACTTATGAGTGGGCGTGTTCGAGGCTGCTCCGCAACCCTCTAGTTCTTCCATTCCTTTCTATCACCTCAAGGAGTTGAATGTCTGCTCAGGCTCTCAAGGCCGCGTCGATCGTTGGTGATCGCTACCGGGTGGAGCGCATTCTAGGCCAGGGCGGCCTGGGCATGGTCTACTTGGCGCGGGATCTCACCAATGGTGATATGCCGGTGGCGCTGAAGGTCCTCGCCTCACGGAAACCTGCGGAGGCGGAGCTGTCCACGCTGAGACAGGAGTTCTCCCTTCTGAGCAGGCTGCGTCACCCGAATCTCATCCGTATCCTCGACTTTGGCCTGATTGATGGGTCTCACAACCCGTACCTGGTGGAGGAGTATGTTGAAGGCCAGGACCTGTTCGATGCTTCCGGGCAGTGGTCACCTGAGCAAGTGGCGCATGCGGTGGCTGTGCTGTGCCGGGTGCTTCACCACGTCCATTCCCGAGGGGTCGTCCATCGCGACATCAAACCGGCCAACATCCTGCTTTCAGGCGGTTTCGAGCAAATAGAAAAGCTCAAGGTCCTTGATTTCGGCCTCGCGCAATGGGCGCAGGGGCCGAAGGACTGTGGCGTCGGTACGCTGGCTTACACCGCTCCGGAGATTCTTCTCGGCCAGCCTGCAAGCTCGAAATCCGATCTCTATTCCGTTGGTGTTCTCCTTTACCAGTTGCTTTCACGTACGCTTCCTTTCGAAGACGAAGACGCCGGGTTTCTCATCCAGAAGCAGCTGCAGGGGCGCGCCGACCTCAGGCAGATAGAACAGCTGGAACACGGCCCGGCTCTGGCCCAGACGATTCGCAGTCTGCTGGACAAGGACCCGCAAAACCGGCCCTCCTCGGCAGAAGATGTCGTGAGGCTGTTAAGCGTCGCGGCGGGTCACGATCTGTTCCGTGGACGCTCCGAGTCGGTGGAGGCTTACTTCACTGCAGGACGGTTTGTCGGACGCGAAAAGGAGCTGGCCCTTCTGAAAGAACGCGCCGGGAGAGCAAGGGATACCGGGCGGGGCTGGTCTATTTTCATTACGGGTGAGAGCGGCGCCGGCAAATCCCGGCTCATGGAGGAATTCCGGATCAACTCGGTGCTCGAGGGTTGGCGCGTGCTCGAAGCAGGATGCCAAAGAAACGACAATCGGCCTTATGGGCCCTTCCGGGAATTACTCGCGCGGACGGAACATTTTGGTCCTGATTCTACAAGCTCGCCCGCGAAAGACCCTGTCTTCCGGTTCGAGGACATGCCGAGAGTCGCCGAAGGCACAGCGCTTGAAGTGGCCGACACAGCGGCCGCGGGAAGGTTCCGCGATCTTGTGACGCGCGAGACAGTGCGAAGACTGGAAGGAAAGCCCACGATCCTGATGCTCCATGATTTTCACTGGGCGGACGAAGCCACAGTTGCGGTCCTGGATTATCTGACCTCTGACATTCAGTCTCATCCCGTTCTTTTGTGCGTGAGCCTGCGACCCGGGGAGGTTGGACTGGGTCCGCTTCCGAAGCTGATCGAGCAGTCCGTGCGGCACCTCAGAGGCGAAAGACTGAGCCTGGAGCCCCTCTCCGAAGTGTTTGTGGAAGAACTTGTGCAGAGTGTTGTGGGAGAATCAAGGGACGTAGGGGATTGGATCTACAAGTCAAGTGGCGGCAATCCGTTTTTCGTGGAAGAACTTCTGAAAGATCTCGTGGACCGGGGATTGTTGCAAAGAGGCCCCGCGGGCTGGAAGCTGGAGCGGGACAGATTGGAATCTCTAGAGGTCCCGGCCAGCATCACGGTGGTGCTCCGCCATCGTATGTCATGTTTGTCTGAAGGAGCAAAGGAGCTGGCGAACTGGCTGGCCGTCTTCAATAGGCCTGTTCCCGAGCAGTTGCTCCATGTCCTGGTTCCTGTGGATCGGGAGTCGTTGGAAAAAGCACTCGAAGAATCCATGTCGCGCCAGATCATCCGGAAGGTAACGGTTCGAGGGCAAGAGTGCTACGAGTTCCGGCACGCGCTTATTTCAGAGGTCATAAGGGAAGACCTGCCGAGCCAGCAACAGCGCGGAATGCACCGCCGGATTGGTGAGGCTCTTGAAAGGCAAATCCAGAGTAATCCGCAGGACCTCGCTTTTCACTTTACCGAGGGAAGAGCCGGAGAGAAAGCCATCCGATACGCTCTCGAAGCCGCAGTTCTGTGCAAAGCCGAGTTCGCAAGCGAAGCGGCTCTCAAATACTTTGAGTATGTTCTCACTCACAAGAACAAACTCACGCGTGAGCAAATCTGTGAAATCTCGATGGAGGCTGCGGACTGCTACTGCGCCGTGGGGGTTGCCCGGAAAGCGGTCAGTCTGCTTGAGAGGCAACTTAGACTGAGTGAAGAAGTTGTAGAACCCGTGTTGTGTGCTCACCTTCTTATGCAACTGTCGCACTCTTA
>QHZE01000501.1:0-2040 GCA_003225335.1 Acidobacteriota bacterium | reverse complement strand
GGGCACAGGGGAAGACAAGTCTCGGGCCCCCTACATTCCGTAAAGTCAGCACTGTGTAGGGTGAGTTGCGATCTTCACGGGGCAGTTATGGCCGGCAAGGAAGCTATCAGTATCTTGGAACCGACGGGAGCTTATCATCTCTTGCCAATTGCTTATTCGCATTTAGGGATAAGTTTAACTGCGCTGGGTAGATTTCGTGACGCCCTCGCAAGCCATGAAAAGGCCGTAGGTACCAGTGAACGTGCCAGGTCGATAATCCTTAGAGCACTAGCTTTAGGTAACTTAGCCGAATGCTATTCTCGTTCAGGCCAAGTCCGAAGGGGCCTCGGGGTTTCACAAGAAGCGGCCAGGTTGGCAGGTGAATCTGGAAACCAGTTGGTCGAACATGGATCTTTGGGAGCCCTCGCGGAAATTCAATTGTCCCTCGGTGAATACGAAACAGCCCAACTGACCTTGAAGAATCTGGCTTCTAATAGCGGCCTTTCCATCGCCGTCTGTTCAGAGGCGCATGTATCTTACCTCTTGGCTTGGCTGGCAGTCGAACTTGGAGACTACGATGCAGCTCTTGGCTATTTACAGAAGCTGAAGGCTCTTGCCTCACCCGAGGCGCCGGTTTACGAAGCGGAATTAGGAGAGGTCCTGCGCGCACGGGTTTATCTCCAGCGCGGACAATTGGAAGAAGCAACGCGCTTGTTAGACCGCCTGAATACAACAGTGACTAAGAAACATTGGCCCTATCAAATGTGCATCGTAAAGCTCTGGCTCGCTGAAGCGCTTGTTCTTGGAGGGCGGCTGGAGCGAGCCAGAAAGTGTGTTCGTGACGCAATCCGGCTTGCGAAGGCGATGCCGTCGCGGCACCTGGAAGCGCACGGGCACCTCCTCCTGGGAAGACTGATTTCTCTTAACAATGAGGGGGACTTCGCGACTCAGGAGAACATGGGAAGCGCCGGCGCGCTTGTTGGTAGCGCGTCCGCAGAGATCGAGATAGCCATTCGAATGGCTGAGGAATCCGGGGCAGCCGAGCTGATCTGGCGAGGTCATGCCGAAATGGCTCGGGTGTTGGAATTGGCGGGAGATACTATTACTGCTGCGAATCATGCCCAAAAGGCCCTTGAACAACTGTCATTGATAGAGAGCCTGGTCCCCCAGGAGGCTGTCGAACAGTTCCGGTCCGTGCCCGAACGCAAAGAAGCGCGGGCGCGATGCCAACGCATCCTAGAAGACGATGAGCTAGCGGAGCAAAGACAAGCCCTGGCGAATGTCGGGGCGTTGGAAGAGCACCATCTCAGGATCCTATACCGGGCAAGCGGCGTGATAAACGGCATCCGGGATCTCGACAAGCTTCTTGAAGCAGTTCTGGACCTGCTTCTTCAGGCTGTGGGTGTCCAAAGAGCTTTCGTGTTTCTAAGAAACGAAAAGACCGGCGACCTGCGGTTTGTCAAAGGCCGGAATGTGAAACGAGAGTCGATGGAGCAGGCGGAAAAGATCAGCCGGAGCGTCCTGCAGGACGTGTATTCTCAGGGCCGGCCGTTTGTCAGCGCGAATGCTCAGTCTGATTCCCGCGTCTCGGAACGAACGTCGGTCCTCACGCACAAGTTGAATACGCTTCTCTGCGCTCCACTGAAGGTTGGGGGCCGGGTCCTGGGAAGCGTTTACGGTGATCATCCTGCAGCTCTGGGGTCTCTCAAAGAATCCACAATTAACCTTTTTGCCGCTTTCTGCAACCTTGCCGCGGTGGCCATTGACAATGCCCTGGTTCATCGCCACCTTGTCGAAGAAAAGAAGGAGGTCGAAGACCGGCTGCAGCGGGTGCGTGAGGGATCGAGTGAAATTATTGGCCAGAGCGCCGCGGTTGAAGATCTCCTGAAACGCATCGCCCTCGTTGCCGCCTCACCGCTGGACGTTCTCATAACCGGAGAAAGCGGGACCGGCAAGGAGCTTGTTGCTCGGGCGTTGCACCGAACGGGTCGTAGGGCAACAAGGAAATTCCTTGCGCTCGATTGCGGTTCGCTCTCGGACAGTCTGGTTGAGAGCGAGCTT
>QHZE01000500.1:5198-10666 GCA_003225335.1 Acidobacteriota bacterium | reverse complement strand
CAGTGCGGAGGTCATGCAATTGCCAGAGGTCGAGATGATCGGTCCGAAGCCGAAGGAGGCTATCGTCGAGCAGCCGAAGGGAACCATCACGGCTGCGGTCGTGGGTCTTAGAGGCCAGGAAGACTTGCTGTCGCCGCTCTCCCAGGGCTGCGCCGTAGTAGTCTCTGCTGCTGGCGTAGGCGGGCGCAGTATCGCAGTAGGTGATGCCCAGATCGAGTGCGCGGTGTATGACTCGGATCGCCCTCGCTGTCTCGCCATGGGTGCGCAATATTCCCTCACCGCCCAGGCCTAGAATGGAAACCTCTTTGCCGATTCGGCCCAAAGGCCTGCTCGGGAGAGCATCGATGCTCGTCCCGCCACGGAGGTTATCTGCCGAATTCATTCAATGGCCATTGGCTTTGAGGATATACGAGCAACACCTTACCCTGGTCAAGAAGTGAACTTCAATGTGGCGGATTGCCTTGGCATTGTAACAATACCGTGTCGGCCAGCCTCTCAGGCCGCTCTTGCCGGAAGTACAGAAAGGCCACACGATTCGAAATCTTCTCCGATGTTATAAATGGTCCAAACAGCACCCGACTATGGAACTGACGAAGCTGGGCTGGAATGCTGAGCTCAACCAGCAATTCGCGCCCCAACATGCCAAGGGTCTGGTCCCGGCTCGAGTCGCCGTGGAGGATAAGCATTTCTTCCGCGTCTGGACCACCGATGGGGAGCTTCTCGCGCAAGTCTCCGGCAAGTGCATCCACGAAGCTCGCTGGTCCAACTCAAAACTTCCCAAGGTCGGAGATTGGGTCGCCGTAAAACTCGTACCTAACGAGGAGAAGGCCGTTATTCAGGCTATCCTTCCGCGACGCACTCAACTCTCTCGCAAGATGACCGGCCATGGCGCTACAGAGCAAATTCTTGCCACGAATATCGACACGGCGTTCCTGGTGACCGCCGCGGACATGAGTTTCGACACGGCGGTTTTGGAGCAGATGCTCGTTGTGGCACATGAAAGCGGCGCACGCCCGGTCGTCGTCCTCAATAAAATCGATTTGTGCGAGGACCTTGCTGGGAAGCTCGCAGCTGTTACTGGCGTGGCCGGCGGCGCATCAGTGCTCGCGGCCTGTGCGCTCACTGGTCGGGGCGTGAAGAAATTATCGGAACTGATCAAACCCGGCCACACGGCCGTGTTCATCGGCACATCGGGGGTTGGCAAATCGAGCCTCATCAATCGCCTCTATGGAGAAGACATCCAGGCAACGGTGGAAGTGCGCACGAATGACGCCAAAGGCCGGCATACGACTTCGTGGCGCGAGATGATTTTCCTGCCACAAGGCGGCGTGGTCATTGATACGCCCGGCATGAGAGAGTTCCACATCTGGATTGCCAGTGAAGGATCGAAGCAAGCTTTTCCTGAGGTCGAAGCGCTGTCTCCGCGCTGCCACTTCCGTGACTGTACCCATACGAAGGAGAATAAGTGTGCGGTGCTCGAAGCACTTGCCGCCGGCACGTTCCCGCGCGAGCGGTATGACAGCTTCCTCAAGCTTCAACTCGAAATTCGCTACCTCCGCGAAGCTGAGAAGAGAGCCGCCTGGCAAGACCGCAAAAAGAGCGCCCGTGGGGCCCATCGCGCTTGCCGCCAGAAGGATTGAACCACCCCAGCTCAGTTCTTTGCGGCTGGCGAGCTCCTACAGCACTTTTCAGACGATATGGGTTTCAGTGCGCTGGATTTGTGCGACAGTGAGGTGTGGATTTTCCATCGTGAACATCGCATCCGCCATTTTTGATTGCAGCGCGCCGGATTTGGATTCGTGTCCGGACGAGTCGCTGCCGGAGTTCGCCTTTATCGGCCGCTCGAACGTCGGCAAGTCCTCGCTGCTGAACATGCTCGCGGGCGAGCAGGGAATGGCCCGCGTCTCGTCGACGCCGGGGTTCACCAAGCTGATTAACATCTTCACGATGAACAAATGCTGGCGGTTGGTGGATCTGCCTGGATACGGCTTTGCCCACGGTTCCCGGAAGCACAGGGCCCGGTTCAACGAAGCTGCTGTCGGTTACCTGGAGCATCGCACGAACCTCTGCCTGGTCTTTGCGCTAATCGACTCCAGTCTGGCACCGCAAAAAATCGATTTAGAGTTCGTGGAATGGCTCGTGCACCACGCCGTGCCGTTCGTCCTCGTCTTCACCAAGGCCGACAAGGTACCCGCCGTCACGGCGCAGGTGAACCTCGCAGCCTTTACGGATCGCATTTCGGCATGGTTCGAAAAGTTGCCAGCAGTGTTCACGAGTTCCGCAGAGACTGGGCAGGGCCGGCAAGAGTTGCTCGGGGTAATCGACGAGTCGATGACGGCAATCAACGCCGCGTCGAGCGGGGTGCGGGTACATGCCGAAAGCCTAAGCCCGCAAACGCGAGTTCGAGAAAACCGAAAACGGCGCCCCGACCTCAACCGCCCTTGGTGAGGTGGTGGCTATTTGTGGCCCTCCCGACCCCGGCCTCTACAACTGGCAACTGATCTTTTATGGTGCGGAGATTCTTTATGCCATTTGAAAGCAACCACGCCCAATAGCGCCTTTAGACATGATGGGCTCGATGACATCATAGCCTACCACGACCGGACCAAGCATCATCCCGAGCGTTACGCCAATGGACCGGGCGGCCTTGACTGGGCGAATCAGCCAGACCCGTTTCGCCGCTTCAATGGAGCACCGGCGTTTGTGTTGCCGCGGGCAGGTCTCGACGACACGCCCCCTGCGGCTGCCTTGTTCGGCGCGGCGACAGTAACGCCCCAACCGCTCACGCTTGAACGGCTGAGCTTGTACCTCGAGTTGTCGCTCGGTCTTTCGGCGCGAAAGGAGATTGCCACTTCGAGTTGGTATCTGCGAATGAACCCTTCCAGTGGCAACCTGCATCCGACGGAGGCCTACGCCATCCTGTCTGGCCTCCAAGGCTTGCCAGGTGGTGCTGGCGTCTATCACTATGCGCCACTGCATCACGCGCTGGAACAACGCGCGCGCTGGCCGCAAGAAGGAAAACCGAAAGCGGTTGGATTCCATGTTGGTTTGACCTCCATCACCTGGCGCGAGGCGTGGAAATACGGCGAACGGGCCTTCCGCTATTGCCAGCACGACGTGGGGCACGCACTCGCAGCGCTTCGTTTCGCAGCCGCCGCACTGGGCTGGGGGGTGCAACTCTTGCCGGAATGGAATGCCACGCACCTGGCCCGGTTGCTCGGATTGGACCGCGTAGAGGATTTTGAAGAAGCGGAACAAGAAACTCCAGAATTGCTCGTCCAGGTGAACGTGAACGAAGCGGCCTCCGCGATTTTATCACAAGCCGCGGACACTGCCATCGAATGGTTCGGACGCGCCAATCGGTTGAGCCATCTCCACGTCGAGTGGCCAGTGATCGATCAAGCCATTGCGTCCTCGGAACGAAAAGCGATGCGTGCGAAAAATCCCGAAACCGGTGCGTTTATCGCTTGGTCCCCACCGTCGCCCCCCGCCTGCTTGCACTCCGCAGGCAAATTGATTCGCCAACGACGCAGCGCCGTGCACTTCGACGGTGTCACCAATATCTCGCGGGAGAGCTTTCTGGCCATTCTAGACACCACCCTGCCGCGGACCTTCACGCCGCCCTTTGATGCTTGGCCGTTTCCACCACGTTTGCATCTAGTGTTGATGGTGCATCGAGTCACAGGACTCGAACCCGGCTTGTACCTTTGGCTGCGCACTCCGGCTGATGCGGATTCTTTGCGCCAGGGTTTTGGCGCGAAGCTCAATTGGGAAGCCGTGACGGGTTCGGCCAACACGACACCGCTATATCGGCTGGGTCGGGGGGATCTGCGTGATTTCGCGCGGACTCTCTGCTGCCACCAGGATATTGCTGCCGACGGTGCGTTCAGCCTTGGCATGCTGGCGCGGTTCGAGTCGGTCTTGCGGCAGAGCGGCGCAGGAGCCTACCGGGAATTGTTTTGGGAAGCTGGAATGATCGGCCAGGCCCTGTATCTGGCTGCCGAGGCTGCCGGTGCTCGCGGCACCGGCATTGGCTGCTACTTCGATGAGGTGCTGCACCGCGCACTCGGTCTGACCAGTCACGATTGGCAGAGCCTCTACCACTTCACCATCGGCGGTCCGGTCGAGGATTTGAGACTGCGTACCGTTCCACCTTATCGGCATCTCACAGCCGACACACCTTGACGATTCACATGGGCGGCCTTTCGTTCTAGGACGCAGGGCGTGCGTTCTGCTTGCAAAACGGTTGGAGTCGACACTCCTTTGGCACGTGGGGTTGTCAAAAATGACATCGCATCGCTAAGAGCAGCAGCAATTTGACTGGTGTTTTGCTCAGTGCCGTGCACGCGAGTTGGAATGGATGGAGGAAAACTGATGAGGCGGTTCGCGCAGTTGGAATCGAAGATGGCTGGAAAATAAAGCTCCCATGGGGACGAGGTTTTCGTTGAGAAGACCCGCGCGGATGAGGATCGGAATGGCGTGCGCAGCGAACTGAGATACCAGCCGGCTTCCTCAACCTCCAGACGTGCTGGGAGATTTCTTAGGTTGAGTAACTCCCGTCTTTCGTTGTTCATTTGGTTTTTCTCCGTTGTCAGAGCCGGGAACGGCCACTTTAGCTGTTTACCCGGCTCATCACGGGGTCATCCAAGCCAACCTCGGCAACGTTTTCTGCATCGAACCAAGATCAAAGAAAGCCGAAATCATGGCAGCTAGTGATGCTGCGATGAACTCTTCATTTTGCTTCACCTTTCTGGCAGCCTGAAGGAGTGAAAAGAGTCAATCGTCCAGTTTGCAGGGGTTCCATCAGTGCAATCCTCACCGTGTCAGCACTCATCCAATTGCTCGGTGCGGAACAGAGGGAGTCCACCACTTCGTTACAGGAAGCCCGCCGTGGGTTTGCCACGCAACTGGTCCGCAAGCAGAAGGCTGACGAGCCGGTTCCCGATCCTCCGCCGCGGTTCTTCCGGGTGGTGAAATATGATTCTCCAGCGGGCAAACTGGCGGCCTATGTGAGCGTATCGCCGCAGGACGGGAAGAAGCACCCGTCCGTTATCTGGCTATTCGGCGGTTTCAGCAACAGCATCGGAGAGACCGCCTGGGAGCAGGGGCCGCCCGAAAACGACCAGTCAGCCGGCGCGTTCCGGGAGGCCGGGATCATCATGATGTATCCATCGCTGCGGGGTGGAAACAAGAACCCCGGCTTCATCGAAGGTTTCTACGGGGAAGTGGATGATGTCCTCGGTGCCTCCGAATACCTGGCAAAGCTGGATTACGTCGATCCGAAGCGGATCTATCTCGGTGGTCACAGCACCGGTGGAACCTTGGCGCTTTTGGTGGCGGAGTCCACGGACCGCTTCCGCGCGGTTTTCGCCTTCGGTCCGGTGGAAGACGCGAGCAGCTACGGCTCAAAGTATCTCCCCTTCGACAACTCCAATGGCAAGGAAGTGGACCTGCGGGCGCCGATAAAG
>QHZE01000500.1:0-5097 GCA_003225335.1 Acidobacteriota bacterium | reverse complement strand
CGTCGATTCGAACATCAAATTCACCGAGAATGAATTGACCGGCGCCCTCCATAAATGAGATCCAGACAGATGTTATGGTCTGGCGACTTTACTGGTCGCTCATCTTCCGCGTTCGCCATTCACCACGCGCTGCCCATGAAGCAATTCTCGCTTTCTTTCTTCACACTGCTCGCCCTTCTTTGTGGCTGTCGCTCAGCAGGCACGTTTGAGCCTCAGTGGTTGTCCGATCCGAGCCAGGTGGTTTACAGCTCTGAGTATGAGGGAAACGTCCGGGTTAAGTTGAAAGCAAAGGTTACAGAGTCAGAATTCGTCGCGGCGACAGAGAGATTGAAGTTGATACCTCATACGGAGGACAATGAGTATGCTCAAAACTTAGAGGCGTTGCGATGGAAGCGGGGTCCAGACAAGCGATGGGATCCGCTTCCTGATGTTGGCGGCACACTCATTTCTCACCACTTTAATTGGTGGGAGACAGCGAAATATGAGAACGGCTTTCTGTATTATCAAATGCTTGATCTCGAAAAATGAGTGGCGAGTCACCGGAAACTCAACGTCGCCGACTTCGGTCACGCCGCCCGTCAGCGGCTGTGCCTCAGCTGATCATTAGACGAGACAATGGGCGCCCATTCGTCGGCAGAATGGCCTGGCTGAATCAGATTTAGAATCGCTTCGGCGGGACGACAGTGTTTGAAGACAATTGCCGGCCTGGCCGGAGTGGCGTCTTCGTCCAGAACTGTGGAGACGATGTTATCGGCCATTCCCACGACAGAACCGAATTCGTTGAAGACCGGGCAACCACTGGAACCGGGCGCAAAGTCCGCAGTGATCGACATCATCGTCGCGTCGCCGGTCTCCTTCTGGCCGGTGAAATAGCGGGATACAATCCCTTCGGTGAATGAATAAAAGTGCTGTTCGGGATGGCCAATCACGAACACGCGAGAGCCGACCCGAGCCTGTGTGGAGAGTGATACCGGCTTCAAATGCGAGCCTTCGATGCGTAGGATTGCGACATCGGTTGATTCATTTGCGGCCAGCACTTCCTTGACGGGATAGATGTGGCCGTCGCTGGTCATCACCAAGAACACTTTGTGAGTTGGCTTGTTCACGACATGATAACATGTCACGATCGCGCCGGACTCGGTAAGAATGAATCCGGTGTTCGTCAAGAGGTGCCAGAAATTGCACTCCCCGCATTGATACAAAGAACCGATCACCACCACGCCATCACATCCGCGTTTGTTGATCTCTTCGACGCTGAGCTTGCGGCCCCTTTGCTTCGGCAATGCAAGCGCGCAATGGGTTCGCTTCAATTGCGATTGCAGCACGTTCATTTGGGGAGCTTCTCCCGTTTGAACGAATTTCACGCCGGCTCGGGCCAACTCGTCTTTGATTTGCTCATCGTGGAAGACCGGTTCGCCGTTGCGGCCGTGTGGAACAGGAACAGTTACCGCTTGTTCAGCAAGACGTCCTGAGGCGCACCCACTGACCAGGGCAGCCGCCAGCGCGACCTGAATCCAAGTTTGTATCACATTCATGGCAGCGGAGCAGAACCCGCCACCGCTCGCAGAACTAACACCGCGAGCGCAATAACCGCCCCCAACACGCGATAAAGCGGAGCGACGGTGTACGCCCCTCTTCGGTTCGTGCTGTTGGCTCGCGTGGAGTGTCACTTCATTTATCCATTCCAGTTTTTGCCAAAACGCTCTAACAGCAAGTCGGCTGCCAACACCGCGAGTAAGGTTTTCTGCGCTGAGCCGCCGGAAAATTGCATCTTTAGCGGACCAATTCATACTCTCTCGTAAATGAATGTGGATTCGTAATCGAAGAGCGCCACCTCCATCCGCTCCCGCGAAAACGAGATCACCTCAAAGTCCGAAACGTCAATGGCCCCAGCTTCCAGACCCGGAGTATCAGGTTCAGGTGGAATGACGACTTTGAATTTCCAGTGGGTATCGTCCACGTACTGCCATGTTGCAGTCAAGCTGTCGACCGTGCCATCAGCCGCTCGCTTTTCATGAACGCCGGTTCCGTCTGAGTTCAGATGCATCCATTCGGAGAACTTGCTCGATTTCCAGTTACCAATGAGTTCTTCGCGCTTCATGGTGAATCCGGCAGCTAACCTTTATTCTGCGACGCGGTGGTTCGCGTTTATGCTTAGAAATCAATAGCAAGATGCCATCTCACTCCACGTTTCTGCGCCTCTTTGAGCACACGCTGACAACCGCGCTCCCCGTCATTCGGTCGAGCGTCGTTAGGCATTCGGGCGCTGCTCATCGGCATCAAACAAGTCGAACCACGTGACGATATCGGATCTCGCTGCCAACCCCGCCGCGCGCTTATCTGCGGCCAAGCCTTCGCTGCTTCCATCCCGCCAACCACGCTTCTTCATAAACGTATTCCAAATCTCAATCTCCTCTTTGCTGGGCTTTCGCCCATTCCTGAAGCACCAGCGCAGAATTTGGAGATCGGAACCACTCCGCAACGTACGCTCTTTCAAAGCACCGTATTTGACCTTGAGGAACCGAGTGCAACGAGAGTCGAAGTCGTACCATTCCTTCGTGCCTGTGTTGTAGTCCGCGGGCAATGCTCCACGCGCTTTGAGCCGGATCTTGTCGAGCATCCGACCGAAATAGACGATACCGCCAACCTCGTCGTACCCGCTTCGGAGACCCGGCACTTTCATTGTCTTTTTCGCCGAACGCAAATCAGCGACAGGAGCCAGCCGCCGCTGCTTGGCATCTGTTTCGGGTTCCCGTGCAAGAAGCGCCTGCATCGTCTCGCGCACCCCGCGCAGCCTCCAGTTGCCATCCACCTTGTGGAACGTCGCTGTGTGGACAAGCAGGTCCCTCCCCGCGATGAACTCACATGCGACCAACGCTTTGTCCTTCTTCTCGTTGTATTGAGGCGGCTTGTTCCCTTGCCATTTGCCGATCTTGATCACCTGTGCCACCTTCCTGCCTGCGACGACAATATCCTCATCCGACAATGGCGCTGGTACCGACTCAATGTATTTGATGGCGGCTTCAATGGAAGCAGCACGATCCTTGTTCTTTCGCCCGACCTCTTCCAGAACCTGCTTGCTTTTGGGGGAGGCAATCAGTTTCAGGGTCCTGATCGCACCGGCGTCTACCCAGAGATCGTCATAGTCGTTCACCGCGCAGTTGCGCAGGAAGGTCCACTCTCTCTCGGTGGCGGGCTCGAGGAGAGCGCAGACAACACCGTAAGCCCAACGATCCTCGAAAAGCTCTCTCTTCGGCGCTGGAACATGATCAAGGAAAAGCAGTAGGTCATCCGGAACGCCGATGAACGCGAGTATCTGGCCTGCCGCTTTACCAACTTTGGGGTTGCTGACCAGTGCTCGCAATCCGGACCGGAACCTGTGCTCCTGAACAAACACTAATTCATCGAGTCCTGATCCGGAGTTTTCGAAATCTCCAGCTAGCAATTCCCGGAACTGATTGATCTGCGTCTCCCCTTCGAGACCGGCGATCCGGCGGACGTCGGCAGCTCCAAACTCGCGGTCCAATACGAACTCTGGCCGCAAGCCGGTCGTGCTGTAGCCACTGTACCCTGTCTTGGAAACTTCAACCCAAATGTCTTCGTCTTTCGGAACTGACGCCTCGTCGTACGTCCCCTTGACAATGCCGTCGCGGTCCGAAACCAACTTCACCAAATCGATCTTACGCACGTCGTCCTTGGAGACTGACTTCAGCCAGTGAATATCGATCACGGCATTGGCAACCGGGCGACCAAGCCGATCAATCACCTTGGCGGTCACATCGGCCGCGCAAACGATCACGGGTCGAGCGACGAGCAAGAGCAGGATTCCGACCCGGATGACTGCAAGGGGATGTCGCGATCGCTGTTGCATGTGGCAACTGACTGGCCCGGACATTTTCCAAACGGCGCAAGAACCATGGTCGCGCTGATCGCGGCTGGCGCGGAAGTCAACGCGCGGTTCACCGGTCCGCATACGGAGACGCCGCTCCATTGGGCCGCAAGCAGCGATGACGTTGCGGTGCTGGATGCTCTTCTCGATGCTGGCGCTGACATCGAAGCGCCGGGCGCCGTGATTGGCGGCGGCGCACCGCTGGCTGATGCGGTAGCGTTCGGGCAATGGAAGACAGCGCGGCGGTTGGTCGAGCGGGGAGCACGTACGACACTCTGGCAGGCGGATGCGCTGGGCCTGATGGATCGTGTGGAGAAGCATTTCGCGGACGACGGTCCATCCGCGTTGGCTCCGTGGTTGCCCCGTCCCCCGCGACCAGACGTTCCACCACCAAACGAAATTACCCACGCCTTCTGGTGCGCTTGCCACGGTAGTCAGCGCGAAGCGGCGGAGTTTCTTCTCGCGCGAGGCGCAGCCCTCAATTGGATCGGATACGATGGTCTCACGCCGATGGACGCCGCGCGTCGAAGCGAGGCTGGGGCGTTGGTTGAGTGGCTGGCCAACCGGGGTGCCAAGTCGGCCAAAGACCTTGGGTGAGGAAATCGTGGATCGCGTGAATGCAAACCGCTGTGTTGGCGAGGCCGAAACACCTATCGTGGTCGAAGCGGTGCTCACTTGCCCGCATTGCGGCAAACAGAGCCGTGAAGTTATGCCGACTGATGCTTGCCTGTGCTTTTGGGACTGCCGCGGCTGCGGTGCCCGCCTCAGACCCAAGCCTAGCCATTGCTGCGTCTTCTGCACCTACGGTTCAGTGAGGTGCCCACCGATTCAGGCTGGCAGCGGTTGCCGCTCGTGCGACTGCGACTCCTAACCGCGAGTTGGTCGCGGCGATTATTGCGAGCAAGTTTCCAAACAGGAGGCATTAAGCTTTCAGCGATGGGTGAATCAGGATTGACAACATATCGGCACTTACCGATATGATATGGAAATGGATGACTTGGTTAAGACCGCAAAGTCGCTGGCAGACTCGACAAGGGTGCGGATAGTGGCTGCGCTGCTGGAGCGCGAGCTGTGCGTGTGCGAACTCTGCGACTCGCTGGGGGTCACTCAATCCACGTTGTCCACGCATTTGCAGGTCATTCGGGACGCAGGCTTGGTATCGGCGCGCAAGGAAGGCAAGTGGATGTATTACGCGATTCAACCGGGCG
>QHZE01000447.1 GCA_003225335.1 Acidobacteriota bacterium | reverse complement strand
GGAAAGGAGTCGTCCATGCCACTAAAGCGACGCGGTAAGTGGTATCACCTCTCCGAAAAGGTCAATGGTGTTAAGATCCGGGAAGCGCTCGGGACTAAAGATCACCGGCTCGCAAAGCGACTCTACAAGGAGCGCATCGCTGAATTGATGCGGTCCAATCCCGACCCGTCGAAGGTGGCACGCGGCTACACAAAGATGACGATCGCAGAAGCGGTTGAAGCCTACGCCAACGAGCGCCGGAAGAAGGCATGGCAGAAAATCAGGGCGAAGGCTGGCCTCGGAAATTTCAGATTCTATGACGGGCGGCACACGGTGATTACCACTTTGCAGGAAAAGGGTGTGCCCGATTGGGTTATCCAGGCTCAGGTAGGGCATGTCAGTGCCGAGGAGGCGAAGCCGTACTCGCATATCCGGCGTAAGGCCCTGGATCAGGTTGCGCTCCTCCTGAAGCCGGTGTGGAGTACAGCGACAAAGTGGAGGACAGGAGTGATGTGCAGCCGCCAGTTAGTGCACAAACTGGTGCACAAAGTTGCGACATGCCGGGCGAAGTTATTGATTCTATTGAAAGGGGAATGGTGGGCGCCACAGGACTCGAACCTGTGACCCCTGCGGTGTGATCGCAGTGCTCTACCAGCTGAGCTAGGCGCCCTGTCGTGTGGTTTTTTACCATCCCAACCTCAGTTTGTAAATAGACTAGACAGGCAGGACAAGCACCAACCACTGGCTTGGCGACGAATTCCACGAAGTACACGAAACGGCAACAGGCGAAAAGTTGGTGTAATCGTGAAATTCGTGGCCGCGGGTTTGGTTTCTTCCTTCCTTGAAATCTTCTATCGTGTCGGCTACGCTCTAGAGCAGTTTGTGGCTGAAAAAGTATGGTTCGCACCATGGAGCATGTAATCCTTCTGGGTCTGCTCTTACTTTCGGGCATGCGGCCAGTGTCTGTTGTGGACCCGGCCTATCCACCAAACGTCCTGGCGGGCGGCACCGTGATAGCGACATTGTCGGTCAACAAAGGCTCTGTTGAAGGGGTGACGATTGTCTCCGGTGATGAACCCTTCGCGGGGTCTGTCATGGCGGCCCTGAAGGCATGGCGTTTCTCCCCTGACGTCGGTGCGCGCATTCCAGTCGTGGTCTATTTTCGGAGCCCCAACTTAATCACCACGAGTCCCGTCGCTCAAATGATCGACCCGCCCCACGGATCGAGACGCGATCGTACACTCGCGTATCCCGTGAAGGTGGTGGACCCGGTCTATCCTCCCAATGCCCTGGGGCAAGGGGGTGCAGTGGTGCGGCTTGAAATCGACCAGTCAGGAAAGGTCACTCGAGTGGATCCGCTGAAGACTTCCGGGGCCCTCACCGAGTCGTTTGCGAATGCTGCGCGGGAGTGGCGATTCTTACCTGCGGAAGACGGCAAAGGACACCCGGTTCCATCGGAGGCCCTAGCGGTGTGTGTCTATCGTTTCCCGGTCGTTACCCCTCCGGCTCCCCGATGAGCGGTGTAAGACAATGGAATCAATGACCCGTCGTGTACGATGCCGGGCGCTGGCATGAAGTGTTGCCCTGTCCGCTGCCGGACACCATCCCCAAGATGAGTGCCGCCAAGGAAGAAAACGCCAAACGAGAGGGGAGAGCGGAACAGTTGCGGCCAAACTGTCCGTTCCTTTGCGGGCGGAGCTCATGGACCTGTTGAGAAAGGGTTGGCGAGTCGACGTCATGAGTCGATGCCGTGAAGAGATATGCCGGCGCCTCGGGAGAGGACCTGGCGATGGCGAAACCGGTGTGGATCTGCATGCGCCGAGATGACGGCGCGCGGCTGCGAAGACGACCGTGACTTCCGAAGAGCATCTCGCTGTCGACCTCTCCACGCCTCTCTCCATGGGCTCCTCGTTCCGGTTTCCGCTTCAGTCGTGCGAGTCCCGCCGTGAGATGTTCTGGGGCGCCACAGTCCTCGTCTTGCTTCCCGGCGTGGGCTGGCTGCTGAACATGGGACACCGGATCGTGATGGTGCATCGTATGCAGCAGGGGCAGTCCCCGTGGCCGGCTTGGCGCGACTACCGCGGTCTTCTCAGGCACGGCCTGATGACGCTTGGCGGCATGGTGTACTACTATGCGCCGGGTTTCGCCCTGGCTTACCTCTCCCGAACTTTCGGATCTTCGGTCCTGGCCTGGATTGCCGGGATTCTCTTGTTGATCGCCACGATTGCCATACCGGGTTTCATGTCACACTACTGCCGTAGGTTCGATCCGGCGGAAATCTACGATCCTTTCAGGGCGCTGCGCCGGTGCATCCAGGGTGGGCGGGCGTATTGGCAGGCCTGGTCGATAACCCTCGCGGCGCTCGCGATCTCCTTCAGCGGCTTACTCGCGCTGGGCGTGGGTTTTCTGGTCACGAGCATCTGGTTCTGGCAGGTGGCGGGATTTTCGTTTGCAAGCGTCTTCACGCAGCGCTTCGGACTCGACAGCGTTGTGCGCGGGGGTCCGCCGCATGGCGCGGGCGGCCCGGATGCGGGTATTGACAAATGCGAGGAATGAAATGAATCTCGAGGACCTGTGCCCCTTGCCCAACCCACGATTTTTAAGTACGGAACATAATCAACATAGTGAAATGGTGGACGGTGGGGGGATCGAACCCCCGGCCTCCGCATTGCGAACGCGGCGCTCTCCCAGCTGAGCTAACCGCCCACTGAGGTTTTTAGCCGGCGGCTCAAGCCGCCAGTGCAGCAAATTATCACCGATCGAATACGGGCTGTCAACTTTCCGGGCATAACATAAGGCCGGGCCTACGCCAGACCAACCCCGATTTGGCCACAAAGCCGTTCAACCAATTGAAAAAGGGACCGGTGTGAAGGAAACGATCAAGACCACAAGGGCGAACATCCCTATGGCGACCCTGCCGGGCCCTACTTCTTCTTCATCGTAAAGCGTGGGAGGATGATAAAAGCGAAAGCGGGACCCGATAATGAGAAGAAGAAGACCAAAAAGCAGGTACGATGGAAGCGGCCATCCAACGAAGCTCACCCCGATAAGGCCGAGAACGGCGCCTACGGACAGCCTCTTTTGAGCCTCACGGCTGAGCAGCGCATACGCGATGTGCCCTCCGTCGAGCTGCCAGATCGGCAGGAGATTCAAGCAAGTGGCCAGCAGCCCGAACCATGCCGCGATAGCAATGGGATGGGCAATCATATCTTGGCTGCCCGGAGAGTAACCCAAGACGACTCTGGCCACCCATTGGAAGATCAGGGGCTCGCCCAGCGCATACGCGCCTTCCGCGCTGCCCTTGGGTATCAGGCGCGAGTGGGCAATGCCGACTAGCAGTGCATGCACAACAAAGGCGAACCCGGCCAATGGCCCCGCAACGCCGACGTCAAAGAGAGCGCGCTTGTGCTGGAACGGCGACTTGATTCGTATGAAACCGCCCAACGCTCCCGCGATCGAGATTGGAACCGGGATGAAGAAGGGCGGAGTGCAGCGTATGCGATAGTAGCGGCACGCAAAGTAATGCCCCAACTCGTGGGCCAGGAGTATGGCCAGGAAGGTAAAAGAGAAGGGAAGCCCATGCGCCAGAATCAACGGATGCCTCAGGGCCATCATTAAGGTCGGGAAAAACCTGCTGTCGCTGTACCCGGCGTGGATGAGCCCCGCAAATGTTGTACTGAAGAAAGTTGCCACGAAAAGAAAAACCGGGAATATCCACTCGGTCCACCCGGGGGAAATGTCCTGGTAAGTCCCTCGTTCCATTACTTGGGAGGACGAGTCCACGGGTAGTTGCACTTGGGAGTCTGAAGGAAGTCTTCCGCTCACAGACAGTTATGGCTTTCAGAATAACACGCGTTGCGAAATGGGGGTCCCTGGGGTTAAGTTAAATACCGATTTTATCCGCCCGAATCTCTTTGCCAGGCTTGAAACGAATGGTCTTTCCGGGCGGAATAGCAACTTCCTCGCCAGTCCGAGGGTTTCTTCCCACACCACTCTTGCGTGGTTTGACAATAAAGACTCCGAAACCTCTGAGTTCGATTCTTTCTCCGCGCTTGAGGGCATTCTTCAGCGAGTTGAACACTGATTCAACCGCGATCTCGGCTTTTACCTTCGTGATGTTGAGCTGTTCAGCGACACGATTCACAATGTCCTGTTTTATCACGCGGACCCTCCATAACTTGGTGACGGGATATTATTTGTGGCTGTATACCGTGTCAAGGCATTTCTATTTAGAGCGAATGGGCAAAGGGGCAGAGGGGGTCAGGGGAAACAGCTTCCTCAATGAATGCGTCGCCTGGAAGAGTTGCCGCGGGCACTAAGCCTTCCTCCGCTCTTCGACCCCTTGCCGCCTCTGCTCTTCGCGCAAATCCGCGTGCTGATCCGTATTTACAGAGTCTGGGGCTGGGTGCTAGACTCCCGCCTCTCCCCGATTGCACTGGAGGCCATCATGGGAGTATTGCCGGACCATTGGATCACAAAGATGGCTAAGAAATACGGGATGATAGAACCTTTTGCCGATAATCGCGCCCGCCGCGCGAAGATCTCGTATGGAGTATCCTCCTATGGGTATGATTTCCGACTCGCCGACGAGTTCAAGATCCTGGACTTCGACGCTCTGAACTACCTGGATCCTAAAAGGATGGATAAGGTTCGGTTTCGCAGCTTTCAGGGTAAAGTTTGCATCATAGCTCCCAATTCTTTCGTGCTCGCCAGGTCCCATGAGTATTTCCGTATACCTCGCGACGTTTTAGTGCTGTGCCAGGGAAAGTCCACGTACGCCCGCTGCGGACTGGTGCTCAACGTCACCCCCTTTGAGCCGGAGTGGGAAGGATTTGCTACAATTTCGCTGATTAACGGCGCGCCGGTTCCAATCTGTGTGCATGCGGGGGAGGGAATTGCCCAAATCATTTTCATCCGGGCTGAAAGCGAGTGTGTCACTTCCTATGCGGACCGCAGGGGAAAGTATCAGGCGCAGAAAAAGATCGAGCCATCTCGAGTCTAAGGGATGCCTGGCCTTTCTGTGCTTGCTGAGTCACTTCGTGGTAGCGACAGGCTGTGGCTACCGGGTCGCCGGTTCTGTCAAAGGCCTTCCAGACGGCGTGCATTCACTCGGGATTCCCACGTTTCGAAACAGCACCAACCAGTACAGACTGGAGCAGCAGATAACTCAAGCGGTACTCAAGGAATTCTCCGAACGGACGAGGGTTCCCGTAAAGTCGAGCTCGTCCGGGGTCGACGCCGTCTTGCTCGGAGAAATCCGCGGCGTCAGCTCGAGTCCGGTAACTTTCGGAACTGACACCTTCGGCTCGGCGTTTCTGGTGACGGTACAGATCGGAGTCAAACTGGTTCGTGTCGCGGACGCGGCGGTCCTGTGGGAGAATCCGGACTACCTCTTTCGAGAACGATATGTCTTTAACGCAAAAGTGACCGATTTCTTTTCTGAGGAGAGCCCCGCGCTGGAGCGGCTGGCGCGCGAGTTTGCCGCGACTTTGACCAGCGCTGTGCTGAACCGATGACAGGCTGGAGCCGATGACCCTCCCGGAGCTTGAAAAGGAACTGGCGCGTGGCGTTCTGAGATCTGTCTATCTTTTGCTCGGTCCTGAAGAGTTTCTCCGCAAGCGCGCGCTTCAGGCCCTGAGGTCTGCTGCACTGAAGCCGGACGCCTTTGCCCTGAACTATTCCGAGTTCAGCGCGAAGTCGGATTCCGTTCACGATGTTGTGGCTGACGCCAACACGTTGCCGATGATGTCGGAAAAGCGGGTGGTGGTTCTTTCGGATCTCGGCTCTCTCTCCGACCAGCAAGCCCTGTCTGCTTACGTGCAGTCGAGCGGCCTCAGGACAGTTTTGATCTTGATCGCGGAGGAACTGGATCGGCGGACCAGTTTCTACAAGCTGCTGCGCGATCAGACCTGCGTCGTCGAGGTCTCAAAGCTGAAAGGACCGGCCCTGATGCGCTGGGCGGAAGACTGCGTGCGAAGCCGCGGATACAGGATTTCATCCGCCTCGCTCACGCGTCTGGTAGACGTTGCGGGATCCGATTTGCTGACATTGGCTAACGAGATCGAAAAAATCCTGATCTATTGTGAAGAGCGCAAGGTCATCGAGGACTCGGCGATAGATTTACTCGTTCGCGGAAGCCGGGAGCACAGCATTTTTGAGCTCACGGATGCCGTAGGAAAACGCGACCGGAAAAAGGCTTTGAAGTTACTTGGGGACCTCTTGGACCTGGGAGAGTCCCCGATACTGGTAGTGAACATGCTCGCCAGGCATTTTCGTCAGTTACTGATTGCCAAGGAACTGCAGAGCCAGGGTTGCAGTGCCGGCGAGATAGCAAGTGCCGCCCAGGTTCCCGGCTTCGTTCTCAACGATTTCTTGCTTCAGGCGCGCAGCATGGATCTTGCTGCCGCTGAAAGAATGTACCTCCAACTTGCGGAGGCCGACAGGCGCTTCAAGTCCTCCGGAACCAATGAGCGCGTATATCTGGAAAGACTGATCTACTCGCTGTGACAAAAAACAATCGCGGAGACATCAAAGCCGTGCGCCATCTGGTTTCCCTGTCGGACTTGAGTGCCAGACAGATCGAAGAGGTTTTTCGGATCGCGCGAGACATGAAGGCGCACCCTGACCGTTATCGCAGCTGCCTGAGGGGGAAGACTGTCGCGATGATTTTTCAGAAGCCTTCCACGCGCACGCGCGTCTCTTTTGAGACGGGGATTTACCAGATGGGAGGAAGCTCTCTGTATCTGGCGCCCAACGACCTGCAACTGGGCAGGGGTGAGACGATCGCGGACACCGCGCGCGTGCTTTCCCGGTACGTCAACGCAATCGTAGCGAGAGTCTTCGCTCAGGATGATGTTGCGGAGATGGCCAGGAGCGGGTCGGTGCCCGTGATCAACGGGCTTAGCGACCGCTCGCATCCCTGCCAGGCCGTCGCCGATTACTTTACTCTCCTGGAGAAAAAGAAAAGGCTGCCGGGGTTGAAGCTGGCCTATGTCGGCGACGGAAACAACGTAGCCAATTCACTCATTGAAGGGGCCGCTAAACTCGGGGTGAATATATCCGTGGCCTGCCCGGAAGGGTACGAGCCAGACCCTGAAGTGTTGGGTAGCGCGCGACGCGCGGCTAGGAAGACCCACTCAAAGATAGAAATTGTCCGGAAACCTTCTGAGGCAGTCCGGGGCGCCGACGCCGTCTACACGGATGCGTGGACTTCCATGGGCCAGGAAGCGGAGGAGCAGAAACGGCGGTTAGTCTTCCGGGAGTATCAGGTCTCGGCGAGCCTGTTCGGGCGCGCCAAACGGAGCGCGGTCTTCATGCATTGCCTTCCCGCACACCGTGGAGAAGAGGTTTCAGCGGACGTCATGGACTCCTCGGCGTCCATCGTGTTTGACCAGGCCGAAAACCGCATCTATACCCAGAAGGCTATCCTTTATTTGCTCCTGCTTCAGCCTGACTCAGCCGTCGCGTAAGCCTGGACTTTTGCCGGGCAGCCGCATTCTCGCTGAGCGCCTTTTTCTGAATCGACTTATCGACGAGAGAGTACAGGGAAGGCAGGGATTGGCGCGCCTCAGCCACCTTTCCTGTGTTTAGCAGTTCCGAAAATTTGTTGAGCGCTGTTCGAAGTCTGCTGCGGTTGCTTCGGTTCCGCAGTCTTCGTCTGAGACTTTGCCGGTGCGCTTTCAAAGCAGACGCGTGATTTGCCATTCCAATTCCTCGGAGTCACTGAAATCTCAGGGCCTGAGAAGCTGTTTGTCTTTTTCTTCGCGTACTTCGCGCCTTGGCGGTGAAAAATCGAGCCAACCGTCTTACCGCGAAGCCGCAAGGGCGCGAAGAATTTCCGGGAACGATACGGGCTATCGCATCTCCTGGAAAATGCTTAGCTTACAAACGGTTAGCGCGAAAGTCAAATCCTATTTTGGCATTGACTTTGCCATGCGCCCGGACCTACTATTTTGCCTAGATGGACATAGAAGCAAATCGCTTAGGAGTCCGTCCTCTAAGTGACCGCAGCCCGAACTTACGTGTCTCACCCCTGCTTTCCGCGAAACCTTATCTGCGAGGTGAAAACAACTGAATAGATGAAAAAGGTTCTTCTATCCGATCGCAGTCTACAACTTCTCTTCGGCCCCCTGGATGAGAACATCCGATTCCTTGAAAACCTATTCGGCGTCGCCATTCAAGTACGGGATTCTTCGCTGACCATAGATGGCGAGGAAGCCAACATCAACGCACTGGAAAAGATTCTCATTGATTTCTCGGCCCTGGCCGACAAGGGGCACTCCATTACCAACGGGGATTTACAGTCGGCCTTCAAGCAAATCGCGGAAGATGCAGCGCTTTCGCTTCATGACTTTTTTCCAAAGATGCAACTCCTGACGGGAGGGAAGCGGCAGGTCACGCCAAAGAGCCTGAACCAGAGACGCTATATCGAGGCGATACGGAAGAATGATATCGTTTTTGCAATCGGCCCCGGAGGCACGGGCAAGACCTTCCTTGCCGTAGCCATGGCGCTGACATATCTATTGGAGAAAGGGGTATCCCGGATCGTTCTGACGCGTCCAGCGGTGGAGGCGGGCGAACGGCTGGGATTCTTACCTGGAGACATTGAAGAGAAGATCAATCCTTATCTCCGCCCGTTGTACGATTCGCTGCATATCCTTCTGGACGTGGACAAGATCCAGAGGTTCATCGAGAACGGGATTATAGAGATCGCCCCTCTGGCTTTCATGCGCGGCAGGACGTTGAACGACGCTTTCATCATTCTCGACGAGGCGCAAAACACAACGTCCGAGCAGATGAAAATGTTCCTGACGCGCATCGGCATGCACTCCAAGGCAGTGATTACGGGCGACATCACCCAGATTGATCTTCCCGCCGGCCGGAGTTCGGGTCTCGTAGAGGCTAGAACCATACTGGGCTCCGTTCCAGGTCTGGCGTTCTGCCACTTCAATGAAGGCGACGTAGTGCGGCACCATCTGGTGCGGCTGATTATCAAGGCCTATCAGGAACATGCCGGGAACGAGCTGCGCCCGGACGACAACGTCGATGCGAAAGAAACAAAGAGTTAGGTTAGGCATCCTGTTCGGGGGAAAGTCCGGCGAGCATGAGGTTTCTCTCACCTCAGCGGCCTCCGTGATCGGGTCCCTGGATCCGGAAGAATTTGAGATAACAGCCGTAGGGATTACAAAGGAGGGGAAGCTCGCCAGTCCTGCCCAGGTGCGTAAGATGATTCCATCCCACCTGCACGAGCGTGTGAGGGCCTATGGGTACCTGGAAGCCAGAGACTCCAAGATGAGACTCATGCCTGTCCCGGCGAGAAGCCGCTCGAATTCAAACCTGACTCCTGAGATCGTCTTTCCTCTGCTCCATGGCCCATACGGCGAGGACGGCACGATTCAAGGTCTTCTGGAGACCGCCGGGGTTCCTTATATCGGGTGCGGAGTTCTGGCCTCCGCTGTGGGAATGGACAAGGACGTGATGAAACGCCTATTCATCCAGCAGGGGCTTCCTGTCCTGCCTTTTATCGTGATTCGCACCAAAGAGCTGCCGGAGCGGCTCCTCAAGCTCCACCGCGTGGTGGAACAGCAGTTCGGCTACCCGGTGTTTTCCAAGCCGGCCAATCTCGGTTCTTCTGTGGGAGTTTTCAAGATCCATTCGCGCAAGGAGCTAGCAGGAGCGGTTTCTCAGTCCGCCCAGTTTGATCGAAAGGTTCTTATCGAAAAAGGCGTCGATGCTCGAGAGCTGGAGTGTGCCGTTCTGGGAAACGACGGCCCCATGGTCTCCGTGGTGGGCGAAGTGATACCTTCCCACGAGTTCTACGACTATGAGGCCAAGTATCACGATCCGACCAGCCGCCTGGAGATTCCGGCTCGAATCACGGAGCAGCAGTCCAAACGGATCCGGGAGTTGACCGAACGTGCTTTTCAGGCCATCGACGGCACCGGACTGGCCAGAGTCGATTTTTTCCTCGAGAAGAAATCCAGTGCCATATGGTTGAACGAGATCAACACGATGCCTGGATTTACCCCCATAAGCATGTATGCCAAACTGTGGGCCGCCACCGGGGTATCTTTCCAGGACCTGGTGAGACACCTTGTTCGCCTTGGTCTGGAAAAATTTGAGGAAAAATCGATCCGGAGAGTTTTCTGACGCCGTCAGATGTAACCTGTGAGTTCCGGAGCGCAACCGCGGGAAGAAATTAACGAGAGCAAAACTTGCCACGAATTACACGAATTTTCTTGCTCACTTTTTCTGAGCATATCGTGCCTGTTTTCGTGAAATTCGTGGCAAGTTGTACGGCGTTTTTATCAACCTTTGAGATCGCTGTTTGCAGTTTACTTTCCAATTAACTTGAACCGAGAGGAGGACTCCGCCTATGGGCGCCTTAGTTGGAGAAACGCAACTCTGGGAGCAACTCATGTCCACCAATTCCGAATTCCGCCGTCTGGCGGCAGAGCACCATGCTTACTCTGAACAGCTTGACAAGCTCAGCAGCCGGCCCCACCTGACCGATGAAGAAAGGCTTCAAGAAACAACCCTCAAGAAAAAGAAGCTCTTGTTGAAGGACCAGATGCACTCGATTGTTCAGAAGTACCGGAAGGAGATGGACGCTCAGTCCCGATAGTTATTCGGTTCGGTGCGTTGTTCGACGTTCCCGGATTCCCTGGTGTCCTTCCGGCAGGATTACTTTTTCCAGAGCTCCGATTGGTGATGGTTAGCGACGCATATCGTTTCCTGATTCCCGTTTTGCTGGCGGCGCTAGTGCTGGCCAGCCTGGACTATCCGACGCTGGCACTTGTTTGCCTTCTGCTGGCAGGATTCGTTTGTTTCTTTTTCAGAAATCCCCAGCGTGAGATTCCTGACGGTGGAAATCTCGTGGTTTCTCCGGCGGACGGGAAAGTGGTAAAGATAGCTGTTCTCCCCGAAAGCGAGACAAACCCAAGCGGGCACCTGGTGAGCATTTTTCTCAATATCCTCGATGTTCATGTCAATCGGTCGCCTATCCAGGGGGAACTGGAGCAGTTCGAGTACAGGCGAGGCCGCTTCCGGGTGGCCTTTGATGAGGAGGCGTCCAGAGTCAACGAACAGAACATCCTGACGATTCGAGGCCGGCAATTGAAGGTGACCGTCAAGCAGATCGCTGGGATCCTCGCCCGGCGTGTGGTATGTTGGAAAAAACCTGGGCACCGCTTGGAACGGGGGGAACTGATTGGCCTGATTCGGTTTGGCTCCAGGGTGGATATTCTGCTACCAAAAGAGGTGACGCTACGAGTAAAAGTTGGAGATAAGGTCAAGGGGGGTAGCTCGATCATCGGGGATCTCCCATGAAGGAATTGCCGTGCGACCTTCCGGAAGTAGCGGCGTTGCCTCGGAGACGCAGGCTCAGGCGCACCGTTTTCATACTTCCCAGCCTGTTTACGGTAGGCAATATCTTCTGCGGCTATTTTGCCATCGTCTCCACCATGCGGGGAAACTACGACGATGCAGCCCAGGCGATCGGAATCGCAATCTTCCTGGACATGCTGGACGGCCGGATTGCGCGGCTCACGAACTCCGCAACAGATTTCGGTCTTCAGCTGGACTCACTCGCGGACGTCATTTCCTTCGGAATAGCTCCCTCGCTCCTGGCGTTTGTGTGGGGACTCTCAACTTTGAACCACGGACTGGGCTGGACGGCCGCCTTTACCTTCACGATTTGCGGAGCCATGCGGCTGGCCCGTTTCAACATAGGCGCTCGCGATTTGAAACACTTCGTCGGACTGCCTATACCCGCAGGGGGCGGCATGATTGTCGCGATCGTGCATTTCTTTGTACAGCCTGTAGCAACTCAGATCGGAGCGACTTTCTTGGTCATTGCCGTCTTCCTCCTCGCGTTTCTCATGGTGAGCACCATTCGCTACCCCAGCTTGAAAAGTCTGACCCTGGGAAGGAAGTCGCATATAGCGATTCTTTTCATCGCCCTCCTGGTCGCCTTGATTTACAACTATTCCCGATGGACCCTCCTGATCGTCGCCATGACATATGCGTCGTCCGGAGTAATCGCGCGTGTGTATTCGTTCGCGCGCCACAGGAAGTCAGGAGAGGAAATCCCGCTGGCCGATCCGATTGAACACCATTGAGCGAGGGGCCAAGGGACAAAGGGGGCGGGCTGGCTAAGATAGCGAGTGAGCCTCATAACGCCGAGTCATTCACGGGCGAGACGCCCGTGCCACGATGGCTTCGTGGCATGGCCGTCCCGGCCACGATACAGAACTTGACCGATTTGTGAACTTTGTGTCCACCCAGTGGACCTAGGGAAGACTCAAGGTCCGAGGCAAATCTTCCAGGCGACGCGTTCATTCTTTTTTTGCCCTTGACCCCTGACCCCTTTGGGCGTGTGCGTCGCGAAACGTAACGCTATGCTCTGGAGGGCTCGATGGTTTCCCCCTGCCGATGGGGTGTTCCCTTGTGGCTTTGTTTCACGGCCGCAAGCGCCTGCAGCCTGATGCTTGGGGCCTGCGCCACTCTGCAGGTCCCCTCAAAGGCGCCCTCGTTCCCTTTTGAAAAGTGCCTGAACGCGAGCCGGGAAGGGGTCGTAGTTCGAGCGTACCCCATAGAGCACTATGAAGATTATTGGCAGGTATTCGAGGAGGATCTTCCCAAGATCGGGCTGGGAGCCTTATGGGTGCGGATTGACAATTCACGGCCGGGCGCGATAGATCTGAAGGATGCGCGTTGGACTTTGAGGAAGGGGGAGCGATCCTTCACATCTCTGGACGCCAAGGATGTCTTGAAACAATTCTATAGCGGCCAGGGCATCCGAATGTATAGCGTGGCGGTCCATGAAAAGGCCCGCAAGGGGCTCGAGCGGCTCATTCTCAAGGACGGCACGATTCCCCCCTCGGGCTTCCTGGAAGGATTCCTCTTTTTCAAAACGGATCCCGGTAACCGCCGCTGGAGCACAGGCGCGATACTGTCCGGCAAAGACATTCAGCTGGAGACGCGCAAAGAGATCGAGATTGAATTAGCCATTTCCGATGCCAATCCTGGATGCTGAAGGAATTGTCCTCCGGCAATACTCTCTGTCCGAAGCGGATCGCATCGTCGTGTTCTTTACCAAGGAGCACGGGATCCTGCGCGGAGTAGCGCCCGGCTCAAAAAAGGTAAAGAGTCGCATTGGAGCCTGTCTGGAACCTCTCAACCACGTGCGGATACAGTATTACCTGAAGAAGGAAGGGGCAGAGCTGGCTTACATACGCCAGTGTGAAACGCTGCGGTCTTATCTTGGCAGGAGCCCGTCCGTCAGGGGACTCTACGGCCTGACATACCTCGCCGAAATAGTTCATGAAATGTCCGAGGAAAATAATCCAAACCAGCTGTTGTTCCGGCTCTTCCTGGCGACTCTTGGCGCCGCAGAAAAACTTGGCGTGCGGAGTTGTCTGTTACGGTACTTCGAGTTTTGGACTTTAAGGCTGAGTGGTCTGCTGCCGGATTATGGCTATTGCTCGCTCTGCGGCAAGTGTGTTAAAGATGTTGGCTTTTGGGCCTCCCGCGAGGATGGGCAAGGAAGATGCCGCTCCTGCTCCGGCGAACGCGGCTTGAGAGTGAGACCCGAGGCGATGAAGCCTCTTGCTCTGCTGGCGAAGCTTCCCCCCGAGGAATTCGCGAGTCTGGCTATGGGGGAAGAGGAAAGCAGCGACCTTGAGCGCCTGGCTCAGGCTCTGTTTGAGCTGCATCTGGAGAAATGCTTGAAGTCTTACCCCATTGTTGCCCGGATGCTCAGGGAAAGCTAGCCTTTGATTCCGCCCCAGCGGGGCGAAAGGAGCTTAGCCGGGGGTGAGCGAAGCGAGCCCCCGGAACAGTGCAATAAGCGAATGCGCCCCGGCAGCGGCGCCAGGAACTCCTCCAACCCCTGCCGGGGTGCGTATCGTTGTTCCTCTTGTACCCGGCGGGTTCGCTTTCGCTCACCCCCGGCTAAGCTCCCAGCCGCCCTTCCAGGGCGCCCGGACTTATCTAAATACGTATTTATGAAATCAATTTTCGGACTGGTGTACTAAGTTAGCTTTCTATGGGCTCCAAGGACTTTCAGGGGATAATCCTCGCCCTGCAACAATTCTGGAACCGCCAAGGGTGTGTGTTGCAACAGCCCTACGACGTGGAAGTAGGAGCCGGCACGATGGCTCCCGAGACCTTCCTGCGGGTCCTGGGGCCGGAGCCCTATAGAGTCGCCTATGTGATGCCTTCGCGCCGTCCTGCTGACGGTAGATACGGGGACAATCCCAATCGTCTCTACAAACACCATCAGTATCAAGTCATCCTGAAGCCCGCTCCGGCTGACGTTCAGGATCTTTATCTCGAGAGCCTCGGAGCCCTCGGCATAAACCTCGCAGACCATGATCTACGGTTTGAAGAAGACAATTGGGAGTCGCCGACTCTTGGCGCGTGGGGGATCGGTTGGCAGGTCCTTTTGGACGGGTTGGAGATAACCCAGTTCACGTACTTTCAGCAGGCTGGAGGCCTGGACCTGTATCCGGTAAGCTCCGAGATCACCTACGGACTGGAACGAATCGGGACCTTCATCGCGCAGGTGAACAGCATTTATGATCTCCCGTGGGGCGGTAACGTGAGCTATCGGGAGGTGCGCCACAGGGAGGAGTTTGAGTTCTCCAAGTACAACTTTGAAGCCGCCGACGTGGAGATGCTCTTCAAACTTTTCAATCTGTTTGAGGCGGAGTGCAAGCGTCTCTTGAAGATGGAACTGGTCCTGCCCGCTTACGATTACTGTCTGAGGTGCTCTCATACTTTTAACCTCCTGGATTCGCGCGGAGCGATCAGCGTTACAGAGCGTGTCGGGATGATCGGGCGCGTGCGCCAGCTTGCTTGTCAGGTCGCCCGCGGTTATGTGGCAAGCCGCGAGATGCAGGGGTTTCCTCTTCAAGGACCTAGCCCAAGCCAGTGACGTCGTGACCTGGGCTGTGTTTCCGTGCCCTCTATGGAAAAAGCCGAGCTCCTTGTCGAACTGGGCGCCGAGGAGATTCCAGCTTCTGTGCTGGAATCCGCCGCAAACCAGTTTGCTGATGCGCTCGTGAGTCTCCTCGGCGAGCAGCGGCTCTCGTCCGGGCAGCGAACAGTCTGGTACACTCCGCGGCGGTTGGTGGTTGGCATTCACGATATCCCTACGCGGCAGGAGGATCTGTCGGAAACCATCACGGGCCCGCCGAAGAGCGTCGCCTTCGGCCCGGACGGCAATCCCACCAAGGCGGCCCTGGCGTTCGCTCAAAAGCTTGGCGTCCCCCTTTCGCGAATGAAAATCTCACAAACTCCCAAGGGCGAGTACCTGACATGCGTGCGGCGGCTCGGAGGCCAAAGGACGGCCCAGTTGCTCCAGGAATTGGTACCGGCAGCTATTGCCAGAATTAAGTTTCCAAAAACGATGTACTGGAGCCGGGACAGGTTTCGCTTTGCGCGACCCCTCCGTTGGATTCTTGCGATTTATCGAAACCGTGTCCTCAAGTTTCGAATCGGCGATATCGTGTCTTCCCGCTTCACCGCAGGCCATAGGTTTATCGGCAGACCCAGGCTGACTGCGACATCCCTGGATTCCTTAAGAGAAGTGCTTCGAGCCAACGGAGTTCTGGTAGATCCTGCGGAAAGGTTAAAAGTAATTGTTGACGGCCTGTCGAGGGAAGCGGCGAAATCCGGAGGCCGGCTGGTTACGGATGAAGAGCTGCTCAAGACCGTTGTAAACCTGAACGAGTGTCCTGCCGTGATTTGCGGATCCTTCGATCCGCAGTTCCTTGATCTGCCGCAAGAGATTTTGATCACGGTGATGCGCGAGCACCAGAAATACTTTTCGCTGGTGGACCAGGAAGGGAAGCTCCTTCCTTTCTTCCTCGCGGTTATCAACGTCGATACGGAGCGCAGAGAGGAAATCCGCAAGGGTCATGAACGCGTCCTGAAAGCGCGCCTGGCAGACGCCGCGTTTTTCTGGCGGATGGATCGAAAGAGCAAGCTGGAGGAACGAATGGAGTCGCTCCGGAACGTCCTGTTTCAGGAAAAGCTGGGCAGCTATTACGACAAGACACAGCGCTTGCTGGAGCTCTTGCCCGCAGTCGCGAAGATGGCGGACTCGCCGGAGCTCGCAAACGACCTCCAAGCCGCGGGACGTCTTTGCAAGTGCGATCTGGTCACAGAGATGGTCAGGGAATTCACGGACCTGCAGGGCGTCGTGGGCGGGCTTTATGGCAGGGCGGAAGGCTATCCCGAGAGTGTCTGGCGCGCTGTTTACGAGCACTATCAGCCAAAATCAACGAATTCGCCATCTCCCGGGACGCGAGCTGGGGCGCTCCTTGCTCTCACAGACCGGCTCGATACGGTATGCGGATGCTTCTCCATCGGACTTATCCCCACCGGTTCCGGAGATCCCTTGGCGGTTCGACGGCAGGGAAACGGAATCCTGAAAATCATTTTGGATCAGCGTATGAGGGTCTCCCTGAGAAGGCTGATGGATCTGAGTCTCAAGACCTACATGACGGACTGGGACGACATAGCTTTGGAGCTCCACAAATTCTTTGAAGGCAGATTGAGATTCCTGCTTGAGGAAATGGGCTATTCGTACGACTGCATGAATGCCGGGCTTTCAGCCGGGTTTGACGATCCGCTCGATGCCGTGGAGCGTGTGCGCGCCCTGCAGGACATGCGAAAGGCCGATGACTTCGTCGCGCTCGCCTCGAGTTTCAAGCGTATTCAAAACATTCTCAATCAGGCAGGCTCGTTTGACGGCGAGCTCAACGCTTCCATATTGTCGGAATCCGCGGAGCGCGCTCTGTGGGAAAACTATCTCAGAATTCTACCGGAGGTTCAGTCCGCCGTTCGCCAGCACGACTATGTCCGGGCGCTGCGCGTGATGGCTTCTATGCGGCAGTCTGTGGACCGGTTTTTCAACGAGGTCCTGGTCATGGCTGAAGATCAGGCCATGAAAAGGAACCGCCTGTTGCTCCTAAGAGAGCTGGCACGATTGTTCTCGGCCGTTGGGGATATTTCGGAAATCGTGAGGGAGGGTTGACATGCCTGTAAAGGGAGTCAGAATCGAACCCGCCGCGGGTAAACTCGGTGTCCTCTTGCCTGGAATCGGCGCGGTGAGCACCACATTCATAGCGGGAGTCGAAGCGGTCAAAAAAGGGCTGGCCAAACCGATTGGATCCCTGACCCAGATGGGCACCATCCGTTTGGGAAAGCGCACTGAACACCGCGTTCCAGCCATCAAGGGCTTCGTGCCGCTCGCTTCCCTGGAGGACCTCGTGTTCGGCGGCTGGGATATTTATCCCGAGGACGCCTACCACGCCGCCATAAACGCCGGAGTTCTTGATCCTTCGCTGCTCGAGGCCGTTAGGCCGGAGCTCAAGAAAATTCGTCCCTGGCCCGCGGTCTTCGACCAGCATTACGTAAAGCGATTGCGCGGAAGCCACGTCAAGAAGGCCAAGAATAAGATGGATCTGGCCGAGCAGCTCCGGGACGATATCGAAATTTTCAGAAAGAAGCACAGGTTGAGCCGCCTGGTCATGGTTTGGACCGGCAGCACCGAGAGTTTCCAGACTCCGAAGCCCGTCCACCAAACGGTAGCCAGTACGCGAACGGCGCGCCCAATCTGAGCGCCGACATACCTGCCCTCACACGGCTGGCGGGCGACCGGGGCGTCCCAATCTGCGGCAAGGACTTCAAGACGGGTCAAACGCTGTTGAAGACAGTTCTGGCCCCCGGATTGAAGTCGAGGCTCCTGGGATTGAGCGGATGGTTTTCAACCAACATCCTGGGAAATCGAGACGGGGAGGTCCTGGAAGATCCCGGCTCTTTCAAGACCAAGGAGGCAAGCAAGCTTTCCGCGCTGGAACACATCTTGCAGCCCAAGCTTTACCCGGACCTTTATTCCAACTTCACCCACCAGGTGCGGATTAACTATTATCCCCCTCGAGGAGACAACAAGGAGGGCTGGGACAACATCGACATTTTCGGCTGGTTGGGATACCCGATGCAAATCAAAGTCAATTTTCTCTGTCGCGATTCCATCCTCGCGGCGCCCCTGGTCTTGGACCTCGTGTTGTTCCTGGACCTCGCAAATCGCTGCGGCATGAAGGGAATTCAAGAATGGTTTTCCTTCTATTTCAAAAGCCCGATGTGCGCGCCGGACTTATATCCCGAGCATGATTTGTTTATCCAGCTGATGAAGCTGAAAAACACCTTGCGTTATTTGCGGGGCGAAGAGCAGATTACTCACCTGGGACTTGAGTACTACGACTAGAACCGCCTTGCACGGGGTGATTCCGTGATTCTTCGCGTCTTTGTGTCTTCGTGGTGGATTGAGCAGCCTTTACCACCAAGACGCGAAGACGCTAAGAAACGCCAGTGGCTGTGGCTGGGCTGCGTTGTGAAAGGGACGACTTAGTTACACGGATCGGAGGAGCTGGAGCGTGTCGAAAGGGAAGTACGTTTATTACTTTGGAAACGGTAAAGCTGACGGCAGCGCCCGGATGAAAGCCTTGCTCGGAGGGAAGGGGGCAAATCTGGCGGAGATGACGAACCTCGGGCTTCCCGTCCCTCCCGGTTTCACAATTTCAACCGAGGTCTGCACCTACTATTACCAGCACGGCAAGAAGTATCCCAGGGCCCTGAATAAAGAAGTGGAAAGCGCTCTCCGCAAGATGGAAAAGACTGTCGGCATGAAATTCGGCGACCCGCAAAATCCCCTGCTGGTTTCGGTCCGTTCCGGGGCGCGAGCGTCGATGCCCGGAATGATGGACACAATTCTGAATCTGGGCCTGAATGACGGCACCGTGCAAGGCCTGGTGAAAAAAACAAGCAATGACAGATTTGCTTGGGACTCCTACCGGCGATTTGTGCAAATGTACGGTGACGTGGTTCTGGGCTTGAAACCCCAGCACAAGGACGAAATCGACCCCTTCGAGCAAATCATAGACGAGATCAAAAGAGCGAGGGGCGTACATCTGGACACGGAGCTGACCACGGCGGATCTTCACCTGCTGGTGGAGCGTTTCAAACAGGGGATCAAGGACCGGCTGGGCATCGACTTTCCTTCGGACCCGGAGGAGCAGCTCTGGGGGGCGATTGGGGCGGTTTTTGGCTCCTGGATGAACCCGCGCGCCATTGCCTATCGCAAGCTGAATGACATCCCGTCGGACTGGGGGACGGCTGTGTCCGTGCAGGCCATGGTCTTCGGAAACATGGGAAACGACTCGGGGTCGGGCGTGGCTTTCACTCGAGACGCCGCAACCGGTGAGAACGTGTTCTACGGGGAGTATCTGACCAACGCTCAGGGTGAGGACGTTGTCTCCGGTGCGAGGACACCGCTGCCGATCTCCCAACTCGCGAAAGACAATTCGAAGCTGTACAAACAACTGGATCGGGTTCGGCGAATTCTGGAGAAGCACTATCGGGACATGCTGGACATCGAGTTCACGATCCAGCAAGGGAAGCTCTACATGCTGCAATGCCGCGTGGGGAAGAGGACTGGCTTTGCGGCCATCAGGATCGCCGTCGCTATGGTGGAAGAAAAGCTGATTACGGAAAAAGAGGCGCTTTTGCGCATCGAGCCCGATCAGCTGAATCAACTTCTCCGGCCCATCTTTGACCCGGCGGACAAAAAGAAGGCAACGGACGCCGGCAAGTTCCTCGCCCGAGGGCTCAATGCCGGCCCGGGAGCCGCCTCCGGCCGCGTTGTGTTCAATGCTCCCGATGCGGAAGAGTGGAAGAAACGGGGCGAGCGAGTCATTTTGACGCGCATCGAAACCTCGCCCGAGGACATTCGCGGAATGAACGCCGCCGAGGGAATCTTGACCAGCAGGGGGGGTATGACTTCGCATGCCGCTTTGGTGGCCCGCCAGATGGGCAAAATCTGCGTGGCAGGCTGCGGCGCCCTGGATATCGACTACGTCAAAAGAGAAATGCTCGCCGGCGGCCGGGTGATCCGCGAAGGGGATTACGTCTCGCTGGACGGGACGACAGGCGAGGTGATCGAAGGGGAGGTGCAAACCCGGCCCTCCGAGGTTTTGCAGGTGCTGATTTACAAGACGTTGAGTCCAAAGAACGCGCCTGTCTACCGGCAGTATGCCAAGCTGATTGGCTGGGCCAACAAGTACCGCACGCTGAAGATTCGCACCAACGCCGACCAACCTGACCAGGCGGCGGCCGCGATTGCCTTTGGCGCGGAAGGGATCGGACTATGCCGGACCGAGCACATGTTTTTCGGGGAAGGGAAGATCGGCCCGATGCGGGAAATGATCCTGGCCGACACCGTCGAGGAACGCCGGAGGGCCCTGGAAAAGTTGCTTCCCCTGCAGCGCCAGGATTTCAAAGGAATCTTCGAAGTCATGGACGGCAAGCCGGTCACGATTCGGACGATCGATCCCCCTCTCCACGAGTTCCTCCCCCATGATGAGCCTGCGCAGCGGGAGCTCGCCGATCAAATGGGCATCCCTTTTGAGAAGGTGCGCCAGCGCGTCGAGTCGCTTCACGAATTCAACCCGATGCTGGGATTCCGCGGCTGCCGCCTTGGCATCCTCTACCCGGAGATTACCGAGATGCAGTCGCGAGCCATCTTCGAGGCCGCGGTCGATGTCCGGAAGAAGGGAATCGGTGTGGAGCCGGAGGTGATGATCCCCCTGGTAGGCACTCTCAAAGAACTGGAGCACCAGGCAGCGATTGTACGGCGGGTTGCAGACGACGTAATCCAGAGAGAACGGGTGAAATTCAATTACCTTGTCGGAACCATGATCGAAGTCCCCCGCGCGGCGCTGGTCGCGGACCAGATCGCGAAGGCCGCGGACTTTTTTTCATTCGGAACGAACGACCTGACCCAGACCACCTTTGGTTTCTCCCGGGACGACGCAGGCAAGTTCATTCCGCTTTACATGGATCTCGGCATATTGGAACGAGACGCGTTCGAAGTTCTGGACCAGGAAGGGGTCGGCGAACTGATTCGGATTGGAGTCGAAAGGGGGCGGAAGACGAAGCGCGCTCTCAAGATCGGTATTTGTGGCGAACACGGTGGAGAGCCGCGATCTGTCGAATTCTGTCACCGGGTGGGCATGGACTACGTCTCCTGCTCGCCCTATCGGGTCCCAGTTGGAAGAGAACTTTCACTCTGCGTTCTCCCGGGACCGCACGCATCCTGCGTGCTGGGCCTCAGACACGCAGGGCACGCTAAGCGTGCGCTCCCAGGGACGGAACCTCCCCGGCCTCTGCGCGTCTCCGCGGTGAGATTTTTGGGGTTGCGGCTATGCCGAGCGAGGTCATCTACGTTCATCGGTCAGTTTGATTTGTGCGATTTGCGCGGACGAAATCGGCGGCGTGCTTACGCCTTCGGAGTGTGTCCCGCACTGCGGGACACACTCCAAAAGAAGCGAATGAATTAATGAATTACGGTATCTGTGTTATGAATACGGACCTTGATCTCAGTCCTTTGCCGGGTCAGAAGCACGCTCGGCCCGGGACCAGCGCGTTCCTCGGCGTGCCAAGGGTCAAGCTGATCCCAGGAAAATTTGAGCTTCTCGAATAGCTAGACATTCCTATCGGCTGGCGCGCCAAGACCTTTAGAGCAAAGAGTTATTCTCATGGGGCGCAGGAGCGCCCCGCTTGAGTCGGTCCAATTCTTTCTCCATCTCGCGCACCCTTTTCAATAAGTCGGGCAGACTGGCGAGAGCGACGACCGCCCTGCGCCAGACGGCTGTGTTCATCACCGGCGATCCCGAGACCACGGCTCCGGGCTCAATGTCGTGCGAAGTCCCGCTCTGGGCCGTGATGACGGCACCATCGCCGACCTTGAGATGGCCCGCGATGCCCGCCTGTCCTCCGACCTTCACGTTCGGGCCGAGATGCGAAGAGCCCGCCAACCCGACCTGCGCTGCGAGGACCGCGTTTTCGCCTACTTCGGAGCCGTGGCCTATTTGGACCAGATTATCCAGCTTCGCGCCGCGCCGGATGATAGTGTCCCCAACTGCAGCGCGGTCTATCGTCGTGTTGGCTCCGATCTCGACATCGTCTTCGACCAGGACGCGGCCGGATTGGGTTATCTTGTAATAGCTGCCGTCAGGCATCGGGACAAACCCAAAACCGTCGCTGCCGATTACGGCGCCGTTCTGGATAATCACACGATTTCCCAGCCGGCAGCATTCGCGGACGATCGCGTGAGTGTGCAGGACCACGTCGTCTCCCAGCGTAACAAACGGGTAAAGGGTTGCATGGGCATGAAGCGTCGCGTTGGCGCCAATTACACAACCTATGCCTATGACCACGTACGGGCCGATGCTCGCGCCGGGCCCAACCCGGGCATCGTGGGCAATCACAGCTGAAGGGTGGATGCCCGGTTCTAGACGCGGGGGCTGGTAAAAAAGCTCGATTGCCTTCGCAAAGGCAAGATAAGGGTCGTCGGTCCGCAAACTAGGGAGCGGGGCCTCCGGAACGTCATTTCCAAGAATGATGGCGGATGCGCGCGTGCTCTTTATGCGACGGATGTACTTTCTATTGGAAACAAACGTGAGGTCTCCGGGGCCTGCCTCGTCTATTCCCGCTACGCGGCGGATTTCGACGTCCCCATCGGATTTCAGCTCGCAGCCAAGCTTTCGCGCTATTTCTGATAATTTCATACGCTGTGCTAGGCTAGTATGGCCATCGCGGGGAGTCAAGGAGAGGGAGAAGGAGTAGAAGGAGTTAAACGTAGACAACCCAGGGAAGGCCGACGAGTTGTGGGAAGCCAAGCTCAAGAAGGGTTCAAGCACCTTATTCACCACGGAGACACCGAGTACACGGAGATGCACGGAGAAACCCGATGCCTCTGTGAAATCTCCGTGCCCTCTGTGGTCGTGAGAAAAAATAGGAAAGTGCAAAAACGCCCCTAGTATTTTCAACAATTTACGGGCGTGAAAGCCGTGGATTTTGAATTTTTTCTCACGACCTGTGTCTCCGTGGTGAAACAGGACGTCTTGCCGCTGCAGGGTCACTGTCTGAATCGCAGTCTCTGGGGGGTGGAGGGTTTCGGCCAAGTCGGCAATTTTTTGAAAATGACGAATGATAAGTGACCGATGACAGATGACAAATCCCACGGACAAGCCACGCCGCTCTATTTATCATCGGTCATTTGTCATTGATCATTTGGAGTTTTCAGCGCGTCTGAAAGTGCCCAAGATTCCTGTAACGACTTTGCGGTTGCCCCGTCTCTGGGTGCGATCAGGGGAATTTCTAGTGTGACAGACAAAGAGGTTCCGGCGAGCTTCGAAGGGGGCGCCCATACGCAACCCGCCGGCCGGCCGCGCAGCGTTGCGCGGTCCGCCGGATTGATAAGCCTGGCCACGATGATCAGCAGGGTCCTGGGACTGGCCCGGGAAATGGTGATGGCCAAGTATTTCGGGGCCGGCATCCTCACCGATGCATTCAACGTGGCTTACAGGATCCCCAATCTCCTGCGCGACCTGTTTGCCGAAGGGGCCCTCAGTTCGGCCTTCGTGCCGACGTTCGTGCGGGTCTTGAACCAGGGCGGCAAGTCCCAGGCGTGGCTTCTGGCAAGCCGGGTCATGAATGCGCTCTTGGTGATTCTGGGATTGGTGACGCTCCTCATTTATTTCGGAGCGCGGGGCTTTGTGTATCTCCTGGCCGGAGGCTTCGCGCAGCAGCAGGCCAAGTTTGAACTGACGGTCCAGATGACAAGGATCATGTCCCCGTTTCTACTGACCGTCGCCCTGGCGGCCGTAGCCATGGGAATGCTCAATGCCTGCGGCGTCTTTTTCATTCCGGCGCTGGCAGCTTCCGCCTTCAACGTTTGCTGCATTCTGGCAGGTATTTTCCTCTCCCCCCTCCTGCCGCGCTACGGGCTGGAGCCTATAGTTTCCATGGCAGTCGGAGCACTGGCCGGCGGGGCCAGTCAATTCCTTGTTCAGATGCCTTCCGCTTGCCGGCTGGGGTTTCGCTACCGGCTCGCGCTCGACTTCTCCGATCCATGGCTCCGGCACATTGGAAAGCTCATGCTGCCCGCCGTCATCGGGCTCTCTGCCACGCAGATCAACATAACCGTGGATAACCAGATCGCCTCCCGCTACGGTGACGGCCCGGTTTCCTATTTGAACTACGCTTTCCGGCTGATGCAACTTCCTATTGGAGTGTTCGGCGTCGCGGTCGCTACTGCCACACTGGCGGCAGTCTCGCACCACGCTGCCCAGAATGCCTTGAGCAAGCTGCGGGACACCATAGGCTCAAGCCTCCGCATTGCCGCGTGCCTTACATTTCCCGCCACCGCGGGATTGATTGTTTTTCGCGAAGAAATTGTGCGTCTGCTGTACGAGCGCGGTTCCTTTCTTCCGAGCGACACGATTAAGACAAGCCAGGTTGTGTTGCTTTATGCATTGGCGCTTTTTGCCTATTCGGCCGTAAAGATCCTGGTCCCCACATTCTATGCCTTGGATGACACGCGCACCCCAGTCAGGACCAGCATGTTCACCGTGGCTGTCAAGATCGCCGTGAACTTCTTGTTTATCGCGCCTCTGGGTTTCCTCGGACTGGCGCTGTCGACCGCGGTCGCGTCCTGGATGAATTTCTTCCTGCTGCTGCGGCAGCTGGGACGCCGCACGGGATGGAAGTGGGACTGGAAAGAGATTGCCGTATACGGAAGGATCGCGATTGCCTCGTTCGCGATGGCGTCCCTGGCTCTTCTGGCCTATAAGCTGGGAGAGCGTGTTGTACCTATACGGGGGACCGCCAGTCTCGCCACGGTCCTGGGCTTTGCGATTGCGGTGGGCGCTGTTTCCGTTGTCCTCCTGTTACGCCTGTTTCGCGTTCAGGAAGCGGCCGAACTGTACACCATGATTCGACGAAGGGTCACCCGTACTGCAAAGTGAAGCGCGACTGGTTGCAGGAGTTCGAAACCTATCTGCGCGTGGAGAGAGGTCTCGCGCCAAATTCCGTGGGGGCTTATCTCCAGGACCTTCGAAAGCTTAGGGAATTTGCCAACGCAAACTCGAAGGAGCTGACCGCGCTCGACCAAGAGGCAGTGCTGCTGTGGAGTCAGGTCCTGCGAAAGCAGGGGCTCTCCCCGAGATCGGTCTCAAGGGCGCTCTCGGCTGCGCGTCTGTTCTTCAGGTTCCTTCTCGGGGATCGGGTGATCGAGCGTGATCCCACGGAAGAGATTGTGTCCCCGCGGGCCTTCAAACCTCTCCCCAGGTTTCTCACCGGCGGGGAAATCACGAGGCTCCTTCAACAGCCCGACAGCGCCGAACCTCTGGGCTGCCGGGATCGCGCGATGCTGGAGATTCTTTATGCTTCGGGACTTCGAGTGAGCGAACTGGTCGGGCTCAAGGTTCAACAACTGAACCTTCCCCT
>QHZE01000446.1 GCA_003225335.1 Acidobacteriota bacterium | reverse complement strand
CGCAAGCGGCCGCCCACTTTCGTACCGCAGGATGCCATTCAAACTCCAACCGTGGGCGAGAGCGCGAACAACTCCGCGCGAGGTCTTGGCAAAGGGCAGCTCATACGTCCATGAGAAGACAAACGCATGCGGAACATCGTCATCGCTCACACTCCGCTCGGCACGCTGGGTATCGAGCGGGTTCTGTACGGCTCCGCCACCCCGCTGCCCGCTCTCGGCACGGTCGTTCAGCAACTTGGCCCATGTGTAGAATGCGCGGAACTGCAAGCCGGCGGCAAACCTTCGATCCACTCTGGCCTGGAAGGAATGGTAAATACTCTGCCCTATCGGAACGTCGCGCCAATCAATAAATTGATACTGCGGGAAAGGCCTGAGCGCCTGGGCGACGTTACCCTTGAAACCTGGATAAGGAGGCGTGATTCCCGCGGCCTTGGCTTCGGCTGAATTGATGTCCGCTTGCAGAACCACGGCGCCCAGGGCCAGCACTTTGGGATCGTTCATGTTCTGCAGGGGCCCAAGGAACTGGCCATTGTGGGGCAACCGGGTTCCACGATTCCCAACGTAGGAAAGGTCGAGAAGCGTGGCTTCCCCGAGCTGCCGCTGAATTGTAAAGGACCAGTTCTGATATCTCGGCAGTGTCAACCCATCTCGCGCATACCCGACCGGTGACGTCCCGTTCGAGAAACTCGGGTCGATGAAGGGCGGGAAAATGATGCGATCCCTGGGGAAGCCCTGGTCCAGATGGAACGCAGGATACAAACCATTGGTCAGGTTCGGCGCAGTCGGCACCGACTCGAAGCCCCGAATCGGCGCCGGTCCCTGGCCGAACGCCACTCCCGCGTAGTAGATGCCGTACCCGCCTCGAAACACAGTCTTGTCGGTCAGCTTGTACGCGAAGCCAAATCGGGGTCCGAATGCGTTGACCGGGATCTCGTCGAATGTATGCTGACCTGACCTCCCGGGACCGGTGCCCGCGAATACCAGCGCGCCCGGCCTGCCGCCAGCCCCGGGATTCGGAACGGACGGGTCAAACGTGGACATGCTGTCGTGACGCTCGCTCCACGGGAACTGGTAATCGAAGCGCAAACCCAGCGTAAGGTTCAGACGGCTCGTGAGTTTGACGTCATCATTGACATACGTCGAGGTGTAATTGCCGGTAAAGGTGGTGTACTGAGGAATTGTAAAGCTGGCGGCTTGAACCTGACCCAACAGGAACGATGCGAACGGATCGCCCGTTGCGCTGATGCTGTTGCCCTTCTCGTCGTAACCGCCGGTGGTCAAGCGATTAAAATTGAAACTGCCGCCAGTGCTCGCCGCCCAGCCATGAAAATTGAACTGATGGTGGCGGAACTCATAACCGACTTTGATCGAGTGTCTGCCTTTGACCCAAGTCAGGTCATTCGCAAACTGCCACCGATTGATCGCTTCAAATCCGAACCCGATCCACTGCATCCCCAGTTGCGTATACGGGATATTGCCGGAGAACGTGATGTTCGGGGGTCCCGCGGTTTTGTCCACAATGCCGCTCTGGTTTGCGCCCCACAACCTGTCCGGCCAGTTCAGTCCCGACGACAGCGGGCTGCCGCCCATAAACCAGCGGTCCCACGATACGGTCCCATGCCACAGAAGGTCTTTCCTGATGATGTAGTCGAACTGCTGTGTGGCGTGATGAGTTGCGATCCGCTGGAAGAAACCGTTCCCGACGTAGTCCTTGTTCGCTTCCGGATCGAAAGTTGGGGTGCAGCCGAGAACCTCGCCACAATTGCGAATCGCCGGGCGGTGTGGCCAGAAGAAACTGGTCGCGAACTTGAACTTGTCGGTCGCCTGGTGGTCGATCCGAAACAGGATCGTCCGGAAATCGGCTATCCAGGTCTGGTCGCCCGAGGGATTTCCGGCTACGTTGAATGCAAGTCCCGGCCTGTTCGGGCGGGCCATTAACGGAATGTACCTGGCCGCCACCTGGCTGCGGAGTGGATCGCCGGCGGGTATGATGTTGCCCGGATACGGGTCACGAACCGGAACCCCGTTAACCAGGTGTGTGCTCGCGGGGTTGAAGATCTGCCCTTCCATAACCGCGCGGCCCAGCGCGTCCGTACCGGCCTGTTTTCCCGTCAAAAGCGCGCTGAAATCGCCTTGCTTGAAAGCATCGACCGGGGTGGTGTTTCCAAAACCCGGCAGTACTCCGGACCGGAACTTCAGCCAATCGAAGTTTGTGAAGAAGAAGGTCTTGTTGCGCCCATCGTAGACTTTGGGGATATACACGGGCCCGCCGGTAGTAAACCCGAAGGCATTGCTCCGCTGCTTGGATACCTTCTCGGGGAAGAATCCGCGGGCGTTCAATGCGTCGTTTGCAAAGTATTCGTACAAACTCCCGTGCAGCTCTTTCGTTCCCGACTTTGACGTGTACTCAATAGTGCCGCCGCTCGTGTGACCGTACTGAGCCGAGTACGATGACGTGATGACTTTCATCTCGCCGACGCTTTCTATCGGCGGCGCGCTCTCATGACTCTGCTGATGACCGGCGGCGTATCCGAACGCGACGCCGTCGAAAAAGTTCTCCGCCGCGAATGATTGACCGCCATTCAGCCTCGAACCGAACTGGCTGCCGCGAAACATGGGATCTCCGTTCGGCTTCTGGTGACGTCCGCCTGTGTCGCGTTCATGACCTCCGTTTGGGCGGACACCTCCACTCGTTCGGAGACGGTGCCGAGCTCGAGCGCAAAATCCTGCCGAACCACCAGTCCCCCGCTCAGCACGATGCCGGAACGGACAGCGGTTTTGAAACCGGGCATCTCCACCGTTACCGCATAAGTTCCGAGCACCAGCGACGGTGACGTATATGCCCCGGCGGTATTTGTGGTGAGAGCGGTTTCTACTCCGGTGTCATCGTTTCGAATTCTGACGGTAGCCCCAGGAACGTTGCTGCCGCTGGGGTCGGAAACGACGCCGGTGATGGCGGCGCGATCGGCTCGCTGGGCGAGAAGTGTGGCGCTCAGAGCGAACAAGAGGACGAAGAGACTGCAGATGACCCGCACGGTGACCCTCCCGTGCCGCACGGACTATCGGCGGACAAATCGGAGCAACACCCGGCCACTGAAGCAACGATCACCGACAGAACAGAGCGGCGCTCGTAAAAGGATGTAGGCGCTTTTTTTTTTACAGATCCAGAACGGAATTAGTTATAACACCGGCGATTAGGCGGTCAAGCGAAAATGCAGTGTGATCATATTAGGTCCATTTGGTGAGCGCCATTGCTCACAAAACGGTCAAATTTGCACCACGAAGCCGGGACAGCCAAGTCACGGGTTTGGAGTTCAGGCTTTAGCCTGCCCGGATTTAGTGCAGCCTGAAGGCTGCGCTCCACGCGCTATCGAGGGATGGCCTGCAGATAGGTGATCACTCCGTTGGTGAAATCTGTCTCGGCCTGATCGGTAAACGGAGACACCCCCGGTTCGTAACCCCCTTCGGCAAAGGCCGCCGCCGTGGGCAAGTATCCGAGCCAGCCATTGTTGTAACCAAAATAGAAGGTGAAGGGATACGGCGAGTGATTCCGTACTCCGACCGCAATCTCGTTGAAGAGCTCCAAGGGTGCCGCCCAGATCAGGACCTCGCTATTGATCCTCAAGAACGATACCGGTATCCGCACCAGGTTTGTCCCGTCGCTCGTCACCCGAGCATACTCCTTCAGATCCTCTGTCCAACCGAGTCCAGGCTTTCGCGGTGTCTCGATGATCTTCTGACCGGCCCAGAGATTGACTTCCGATCCGGTCTTGGCAATCAGCCGATTTGCCTCCAGGATCCTATCGCCCAGCAGCACGTTGAACTGAGTGATGTGCCCGCTCCTGAAATCGGCATACCCGCTGTAGATCGGCGCCACGTTTCCGGCAGCGCCATTTATGTACAACATGGGCGCGCCCAGCTTCTGCTCGACGTATTCGGCGACGATCCCTGGCGCGTCTCCGCTGATCTCGAGATTCTTTCCCCCCAGCACCGTCCCGTGCATGGCGTAGTTCACGATCAAAGCCAGCGGCGTTCCATTCATGCGCTCGAGGCGGACAAGTCCGATCTGGCGATCCACGGGACCATCAGGGTTGAGCCCTAAAGAAACCCGGCCGTCGACGTCCCTGGCGCGCCTGTTGATATTGGCCAATGACATTCCGGTCCCTGCTCCCAGGCGGGCGGGCTCGAGCCTGGCGCGGGCTTGCTTGACTCCCTCGAGGAACGCCTTGATCGCCCGCTCCGAGTACTCGGGGTTGGGCTCGTGCGTGTATCTGTCCCCCAGAAACAAAGGGGCCAGCCCCGGCGGACCGACCTCGGGTGCGGAATGGGTGTGGGTTACGGTCCACCAGATCTGCTGTCGCTTGACGCCGGTCTCTTTCTCGAGCTGCCTCAACGAATCGTCGACGAGCGACGGACAGACGAGAGCCAGATCGGATGACGCGATGATGATCTCCGTCTTGCCGTCATCGAGAGCAACGATCCGGTGGTACAGCCTGTCGTGCACCCCTTCGGACTGTCTCGCCGCATAGCCCAGCAGCCACTGGCTCTTTTCCGGCGTGATATCGACCTTCACGCAGGACGCGCGCAAAGCTCCCGCCGATGCGCCGGCAGCTCCCCACGTCAGGATGAATGAAGCCACCGTCAACCAGTGAAGAACGTTCAACGGCACTCTCGCTTTCATCACGGCACGCCTTTCTTGTGAATCCTCGCCTTGTAGGTGCCGGGAACAAGGAACGGAAGGACGTAGATCCCCGCGCCATTCGTGATGATCGTCTTTTGTACGCTCGTCTGAACGTTGGTGACAGCGATCTCCACGCCCGGAACTACTGCGCCGCTCGGGTCTGTTACTCTTCCTGTGATTTGAGCCGATTGCGCGTACGAGCCCGGGACGCAAGTGACCAACAGACCCGCGATCACCACGAGGCCGGGCAGTATTTGAATCAGGCGTCGCATCTTGATTCCCCGATTTGTCCTTGCTGATGTGTGAGGTCGAGCACCTCGTAAACGTTTCCTGAGCGGCGCCCTGGCGCCTGCTCTCTCGAACTCGACTATCAGTTCATGGATTCGAGGTGAAGATAATCGCGCCCCTCGAAAGCTGTCAACAGTTCTCTGTCTCATGGTTCGGAGTTCAGGCTTTAGCCTGCCCACAGCAGCCTGAAGACATAGGGTGTCGCAAATCCAAAAATCTCACCACAAAGACACGAAGATTCACACGGGCAAGAGGGTGGTGGACCTTTGTGTCTTCGCGTCTTTGTGGTGAAAACAGGATGTGTGTGCTCCCAGGAGGACACAGAAAAATACTCCAAAACACTGAGGCATTGCGGCATGAAGCTCTCTTTCATTTAATTCCGGAAGGGAGCGTGGCAGAATTGCGTCGCAGACATCAATCGGCGATCGAGGTGATTTCCTATGTGGAAGTTGATACCGGTAATGGCCCTGGTTTTGCCGCTGGCCGCGCAACAGAGGCCGGAGTTGAATGACGGCGAGATGCACGGCGATCCTCCGTTCCTGCTCGAGGACGGGTGGACGCAGCTGTTGAACGGCAAGGATCTGTCGGGCTGGCACGGGTTGGGTTCCAGCCGGAACGATTGGTTTACGACCACCGGCATCTTGTGGGACCGCCTGTTAGGACCGGCGCGCCTGAGGGCCGTGCCGGGCCCCGTGCCCGGCGGCCGCATCCTCAACGGACCGAACGGCAGGACGGTCAACCTCGTGACCGATCAGAGATTCGGAGACGCCGAGCTTTATCTGGAGTTCATGATCTCCAAGGGATCGAACTCGGGCGTGTACCTGCACGGCCTTTACGAAGTGCAGGTGTTCGACAGTTGGGGATCGACGGAGCCGATCGCATCCTCGGATTGCGGCGGCATCTACCACCGCTGGATCAACAACCGCGGTGTGGGCGGATCGGCGCCGAGCCGCAACGCCTCCCGCCGGCCGGGCGAGTGGCAGTCGTTCTGTATCTGGTTCCGCGCCCCCCGCTTCGATGCGAACGGGAAGAAGATCGAAAATGCAAAGTTCATCCGCGTGGTTCATAACGGCCTCTCGATCCAGAACAACGTGGAAGTTGACGGACCGACCCGGGCGGCCATGGAGATCCCGGAAGCGCCGGCCAATCCCATCATGCTGCAGGGCGACCACGGACCGGTGGCATACCGGAACATCTACGTGCGTCCGCTGCGGGAGATCATCGAACGGTAGCTCGACAAACGTGGCGCGGCATGGCCGCAACCAATTTGAAAATTGATCATCCTGTCCTGGACGCGTATAATCCGCAATATGAAGACTATTGCGGTTACTATTGACGAATCCACTCTCCGGCGTATGGATCGCCTCGTAGCACGAGGTGACACGCAGCCCGGCAATCGCTCAGCCTTCATCCGTCGAGCCGTTCTGGATTACGTAACCCGGCTGGAACGCGTGGCTGAGGAAGACCGGGAACGGGAAATCTTTCGCCAGCATCGCAAGCGCCTGGAGCGCCAAGCAGTCGCTCTGATCAAGGAACAAGCCAGGCTGTGAAACGAGGTGAGATTTATCGTGCCGCCGAGAAAATTCCTGAGCGCGGACACAAGCCTGGGTTCTATGTGGTCGTCTCGCGTGATTTCATAGCATCGAACGATGACGTCTCGACCGTGATCTGCGCTCCTGTCTATGGCGAGGTTCTGGGGCTTCGCAGCGAAGTGGTCCTCGGCACTGAGGAGGGCGTGCCGCGGGAAAGCGCCATGCGTTGTGACTTTCTGACTCTCATGTTTAAGAGGAAGCTGACTCAGTTTGTTGGAACTCTGCCAGACGGTAGACTGGACGAATTGGACGACGCTCTGCGTTATGCGCTGGGGCTAGCCCGCTGACCGCTGACGCCGTGGTTCAACGCCGATTCTGTTTCCGCACGGCACCTAACCGAAGTACGTGATTTCATAAATACGGTAACGTATTTTCCATACAAGCCCCTGGAAGGGCGCGCCCTGCCCTCCATGTTCCGATAATGGCGATAACCCATTGTCCTTTAAGCCCCTGGATGGGGCCCATCCTCCATGGCCGACGGGGGTTCATCCCCGCCTTGGGCTATGAGTACCGCTTGACTACGGCTCAAGGAGACTCCCACTCCTATGTCAAATGCCTCACCGGGCGCTCGAGCTTAGCTAGTTTCTGGTGCGAAACTAGCCCCGCAGGGGCGACTCAGGAAAGCCCAGGGCGCAAGCCCTGGGAACAAGGACAGTAACAACGGGAGCCCCGAAGGGGCGATGCAGTGGGTCCCGGTACCAAAGACGTGCCTTATGACGAGCATTTATCTGGAGTTGAGACCGAACTCCCTGCGCCGCCCTTTCAGGGCTTTCCGCAATCTGGACCTTGAACCCAGGGCTCGCGCCCTGGGCTGTCCTGCTTGACCCCTTCGGGGTCCTTGGTTTCGCGCCAGAAACTAGCTAAGCTAGCGACTGACTTCGAGCTCGTCGCGCGCGCCAGTATCCGGCAACGGCTCGGCGACGGGCTGATACGTGCCCGTACCGACGAGCCGGTCGAAGATCGGCGAGGCCATGAGTGTCGTGACGACGGCCATGATAACCAGGGTCGCGAACAGAGCCGGAGAAATGATGCCGCGCTGAAGCCCGATGTTGATGATGATGAGCTCCATCAGGCCGCGCGCATTCATCAAGGTGCCGATGCCGAGAGCCTCACGGCTTGAGATGTCCGTGAGGCGAGCCGCCAGCCAACAAGCGACCCCCTTGCCGAAAATCGCTGCGGCGAGCACTGCGCCGCACATCAGCCAGAGAAACGTGGAGTCGAGCAGGCCGATCTTTGTGTTCAGCCCGGAGTATGTGAAAAAGAGCGGCAGGAGCAGCGCGACCGTGAGCGGCTCAATGCGCGCGATCAGGTCGCGGACGACGATCCCACGTGGCATGGCGGCCCCCATGACAAACGCACCGAAGACCGCGTGGAGACCGATCAGATCAGTGAACGCAGCCCCGAGCGCCATCAACGCGAGTCCAACCACAAGGCCGGCTTCTGTCAGCGCGCCGTTTTTCACCAAGAAACTTTGGGATCTGACCAGCAAAGGCCGCATGACAAGAAGTATGAACGCGACATAACTCACACCGCCGCCGGCATTCAGCAGCGCGTGATTCCAATTGCTTTCGAAGCTGGCGAGCACGACGGCCAGCAGGCACCAGGCAGTCGCGTCGTCAATAGCTCCCGCTCCGAGCGCCACGGTGCCCATAACCGTTCCGGTGAGCTTCTTGAAATGGATGATGCGCGCCAGCACTGGAAAGGCCGTAATGCACATGGCGGCGCCGAGAAAGAGCATCGCCTCCATCAGTGAAGTTCTCTCCGGGAACAGCCTGGTGTGGTGGAAGAAAACCCAACCGAGCGCCGCGCCCAGGATGAAGGGTGTCACCATGCCCGCGATGGAAACGACAAGCGAGCTTTTGAAACGCCGCCGGACGATATCCACACGGAACTCCAATCCGACTATGAACATGTAGAGCGCCAGTCCGAGCTCAGATGCCGGGAACAGGTAGCTTTGCGCGTCGCGCATTTTCTGCGCCTTGTCCCACGGAAACAGCCACTGCTGCCACTCCGGCAGCAGGAGCCCGAAAAGTGACGGACCGAGCAGGACGCCGGCGAGCATCTCGGCGACAACCTGCGGCTGACCAAACCGCAGGGCGACGGCGCCAACCAGGCGGGAGAAAAGCAGGATGACCGCAATCTGCAGAAAAAAGTGAACGGCCAACTGCACGTTGTTCATAGCCGCATTTTGCCGGTATCGCCGGGTGAACGGAAATAAAAACTCGTGCAATTAGAAGTGGGAGTCAATGCGTGCCGCTGTTAACTCTCTCAGAAGCTGTGGAGAATCTAATTCGTGGAATTCGTGGCGGTCTTCCTGTTACTGGCCACGAATTCCCTGGCGCAGCGGAGCCGCAACCAAAAGAATGAACGAAACCACAGATGAACACAGATGAACACGGAGCAGCCCAGCCGCAACCAAAACTATGGTCCACTGTGCGCTTTGGAGTGCGGCAGCTTGCTGCCGCCTTTGTTCGTGTGGAGTTGCTCCGCCTCCGGAAAGGCGCAAGCAAGCTTGCGCACTCCAAAGAGGACGCCCCAAGAATGTTGGAAAAATCCTTGCCCAGATTGCGTTTGCTCCGGGAATTTGTCATCTGTCATTGGTCATCTTGAAGAAACTGCCGACCTTGCCCTGGGGCCTTCCCCACTCGACAAAACGTCCCTATTTTAAGCGGAGGGCGTCCTTCAACTCGATATTGTAGGCGGAAAAGGTGTCGCCCACGGCTTTGTCCAGGGCGATGCGGCTTTTGACGAGATCGATCTTCGCCTGCAAGAGCCGGCTTTGCGCATCCTGCAGGTCTCTCTGGGCCTCCAGAATGAAACGCGTGGTGCTGGCTCCCATGTTGAATTTGTCCTGCTCCCCTTCCAGCCGCTTTCCCGCGTAACGCACGGTGACCTCGGCCGATTCCACTCTCGCCCGGTTCATTGCCATGCGGTCGTAGGCCTCGCGAACCTCCAGCGCGATTCTTTGCCGCTGCGCCCGCAGCCGCTCCTCTCCTTGCTTGTAAGAAATTTGAGCCTGGGCATTGGTGGCGCGCGCCTCGTCGTTGCCAATCGGCAGCTGGAGACTGAATCCCAGCGAATAGCCCAGGAACTTGCGGCTGAAGAGGCTGTCGAGTGAGTCGAAAAAGCCCCCTCTCTCAATGCCTATCACGGGGCCGCCGAAAAAACCTTGGGAATAGTCCCGTAGGATCCGAACGCCGCCCAGACCGTTCTGGGAATAGCCCGCCACGAAATCCAGCATCGGTTTGAGCTGGTTGCGAGTGTATTGCACGTCGATCTTCTTGTTCTCCAGATCGAGCAGGGACTGTCTCACCTCGGGGCGGATCTCCAGGGCGCGCCGGATCGCCTCGGACACATCGCTCGCAGGCGCCGGAGGCGCCGCCGGCCCGCTCGTCGGTACTATCGAGGCGGGGATCGCACCGGGATCCAGGCGCGATGAGATCAGTTTCTTGAGCCCGTCTTCCGTGATACGCCGGCTGTGGCGGGCTGTCACGAGCTGTTCGTTGCGAGCGGCAACTTCGGCCTCTGCCTGGATCACATCCAATGGCGCCATAGTCCCTACCTGCTCCTGGATCCTGTTTTGCTCGAGCACCACCTCCGCGAGTTTCTTCGAGGCTTCCCGGACGTTGATGTCCTCTTCGTTGAAAACCAGGTCCCAGTACGTATTGAGAACGTTCGTGATGACATCCGTGGCCCGCACCACAAACTCTTCCTGCGACATGTTCAGGCTGTTTCTTGCGATGCGCAGGAAACGGCCCCGGGTGATTCCGCCAAAGTCCTTGAGGAGATGCTGCGTGAAGGTCACTCCCAGAGTCGGGGCGAAAGAGGGGTTCAGGCTTTGGAAGAAGCTCGAGGAGCGCGCGCGACGCGTGGCGAAATTGACGTCCACGTCCAGGCCGGGCTCGAAGGGCTTGTGGATGGTCAGATTGTAGTCGGTGTTCAGATTCAGCAGCGTTTCTCCTCCCTGTAACACACTGCCCGCCGGCGTCACCAGGCGGTTCAGATTGCTGCTGAGCGATACGGCGGGATTCAAGACAGCGCGGCCCTTGTCGATTCCCCAGAGGCTGGAGTCGGGGCCATACCGTTCCACATTGATGTCCACATTGTTCTCGAGCGCCAGACGCACGGCGTCCTCCTGCGTCAGCTGCAGCTTGCCTTCCTTGATCATCCCATCCAGCGGCCCGTCGCCGCGGCTTTCAAAGCTGCGCACGGAGGGCGATGTGAAGTTGCCGTAGAACACCCGCCCCAAAGCATTCCCTTGAGTTTGGTCCGCGCGCCCTGAGGCCCGCTCTTGAGGATGCGCCGCAAGGCAAAGAAGCATCGTTGCCGATGCGGCAGACAGAAGAAACCTTCGCGATCTTTTGTGTCTTTGTGCCTGTGTGGTGGAAGTGTTATTCCGCATCGTAATCCCTCAGTGTTTGGAGTTCAGCCTTCAGGCTGCAAGCTAAAGCTTGAGGTTCGAGCGAGTCGTGGATGATTTTTTTCACAGCTCCTCAGTTTCGGGAGGAACCTCGCGGAAGGAATTGACGCCAGAAAGACTTGCCACGAATTCGACGAATTTCACGAATTCTTTGATCGTAGCCAGCCCGTTTTCGTGTAATTTGAGAAATTCGTGGCCCGCTTATTCCGCATCTCCGTTCTCTCTTGCCAGGTAGGGTATTCCCAATTGTTTCATTTTCCGATACAGATTGCTCCGCTCGACTCCCAGCGCCTGAGAGGCGCGACTGATATTGCCTCTGTATTCTGCGAGCGTCTTCAGGATGAACTCTCTTTCAAACCTTTCGCGAGCGTCCTGCAGCGTAGGGGATTCCTCCGGTTCCGCGGAGGCCAGCACGGTGCGGCGCAGGATCTCGTCCGGCAGATCGAAGACATCGATCCGATTGCGGGGCTGCATGATGACGAGCCTCTCCATCATGTTCCGCAGCTCCCGCACGTTCCCGGGCCAGGGGTAGCCCTCCAGCACCTCCATCGCTTTCCGCGTTACGACAGGGGGCTTTCTCCCGTATTTCTTCGCGAAGTCCTCCAAGAAGTACCGGATCAGAGCCTCTATGTCCTCCTTGCGCTCCCTCAGGGGAGGGACTTGAAACGGGAGGACGTTCAACCGGTAGTAAAGGTCCTCCCTGAAGTTTCCCAGTTCCATCTCCCTCCCTAGATTCTTGTTCGTGGACGCGATCACCCGAACATCCACTTTCACCGAGGTGTTTCCGCCCACAGGCGTAAACCGCTGCTCTTCGATGACCCGCAGCACTTTGGCCTGGGTTTTCAGGCTCATGTCTCCCACCTCGTCCAGAAACAACGTTCCTCCATCCGCCTGTGCAAACTTTCCTTCCTTGTCCTCGGAGGCTCCCGTAAACGATCCCTTCACATGCCCGAACAGCTCGCTTTCGATCAGCTCCTCGGGGATGGCCGCGCAATTCATTTCGATGAAAGGTCTGTCACGCCGATCGCTACGCAGATGCAGGAGATGCGCGACGAGCTCTTTGCCGGTTCCGTTCTCACCGTAAATCAGCACCCTCCCATTTGTGGGCGCGGCGAACTCGATTTGCTGGCGCAGTGCCTGCATGGGGACAGAGTCGCCGATCATCACGTATTTTTGATTGATCTGCTCCCTCAAGAGCCGGTTTTCTTCCTCGAGTCGCCTTTGATGCAGGGCGTTTTTTACAACCAGCAGCGTCTTCTCGAGCGAGAGGGGTTTTTCGACGAAATCAAAAGCCCCCAGTTTCGTGGCCCGCACGGCGGACTCAACAGATCCATGGCCCGAAATCATTACGACGGTGGCCAGGGGCGCAATCTTCCGAATTTGCTCCAGCACCTTCAAGCCGTCCATGCCCGGAAGCCAGACATCGAGCAGGACGACGGAAAAGTCCCTGCGCGTGAGGAGCGACAGGCACTCCTCACCGCTGGACACTGCGAAGGCGTCGAACCCTTCGTCGCGCAGAATGCCCTGGAGAGCAGACTGCACACCTTTTTCGTCGTCCACTACGAGAATCGCGGGCCGGCTCATGGGCGTTGGCGCAAATTCCTAGCGATTCTTTGCGCCTTCGCGTCTTTGTGGTGAAAAACAGGGACGCCGCATCCACCGCTAAGACGCAAAGACGCGAAGAATCGATAAGAAGATTTTTGGCTGCGGCTGTGCCGCTCAGTATGAATCGACGCCATCTTTCAATCGTCAATCGTCAATTTCAGGATGGTACCAGGGGCAAATCGATGAGGATCCGCGTGCCGAGAGGCAAGTTGGCTTCAGCGCGCACGTGACCATGATGCTCGGTGATGATCTGGCGAACAATCGCAAGACCCAGCCCGGTCCCGTCCTTGCGGGTGGAGAAGTAAGGCAGGAAAAGGCTGTCCTGATACTCCTGCGGGAAACCCCGTCCAGTGTCGCTGATTTCGATGTGCACGCAGCTCTCTTCCGTTTTCCGGCAGGTGCGAATTTGCAGAACCTTGGCATTGGAGTTGCCGGCCATCGCCTCCAGTGCATTGTCGAAAAGGTTTATGAAAACACGCTTCATCTGCTCCGGATCCAGCCGCACAAGCGGGATGTCCGGGGAAAACGCCCTTACGATGCGAACGTCTTGGATGCGGCCGTTGTAAAGATTCAGGGCATTTTCGAGAATACGGTGGACGTCAACCTCTTCCAGGCGGGCGGCCGGCAGTCGCGCGAAACGGGAGAACTCGTCGACCAGCCGCTTGAGCGAACCCGCTTCGTGCGTGATCGTCTGGATGCACTCGTCGAGCAGCTTCTCGAAAGAGGCGGTCTCGATTTGCCGGTGTGCCGGAGAAAGAGCTTCATGCTGGGCGAAAATTTGCCGGTACCGCCGGAGAATGCGCTCGGCCGAAAGCTGGATCGGGGTCAGCGGGTTTTTGATCTCGTGGGCGAGGCGCCGGGCGACTTCCTGCCAGGCCGCCATTCTCTCCGCGCGCAGCAGCTCCGTCACGTCGTCCAGCACCAGAACCCAGCCCGTGGGCTGCCCCTCGCTGTCGACGAGCGGAGTCACGGTGGTGGCCAGGTGCAGCGTCTTTCCGTACAGGGCCAGTTCGATGTCCCGCACGGCCCTGCCCAGAACCGAGGATTTGTGGAGGAGCATCCGAAGCGTCTCGCAAGCGCCTCCCTTTACGACGTCTTCGAGCCGAAGCCCCTCGACCGGACCTTCTACCTGCAGCATCTGGACCGCGGCGCGGTTCATCGTACGCACCCGGTAGTTGGCGTCCAGGGAGATCACGGCGGTCGCGATGGTCTGGAGAATCGTCTCGATGTAGCGCCTGCGATTGTCCAGCTCGACGTTAGTCTGGCGTAGATTGTTCTGGGCCGCTTCGATATTGGATTTGTTCTCCTGAAGCTCCGCGGTCATGCGATTGAAGGCTTCCACGAGGTTGTCCAGCTCGTCAAACGCCTCGCATTCCACGCGGTAACCCAGGTTGCCGCCGGCGACCGCGGCGGCGCCTTCGGCCAGCGCCTGGATCGGGACCGTGATCCTCTTCGCCAGGTACATGGCAAACCACAAAAAGGCAAACACGATCAGCAGGGTCGAGAGAGCCAGCATCATAACGACGGTAAATCGCAAGGCGCTCTTCTCGCGCTGGAGCAGCCTGTATTTTTCGTAGGCTTCCATCACGGAGACAGATTTGAAGCGGACGCTGCGCGGTATGAGGGATTCCGCCAGAACGGCGCCGATAATCTTCCCGCCGCGGCCGAAGATGGGAGCCGTCGCCCAAACGGCTTCCCTGAGCGCGTCATCCGGGGAGACGCGCTGCACCTGGAATTCCGATGCGCCATGTATGGCGCGCAAAACGAGCCCCGTCAGCGCCGGACTGGTCTTGAAGCCGAGCGCGCGCGTTCCAGCTTCAGCGGCAAGATTCCCACGCGGGTCAAACACGCGCAGGCCATCGAGCAGGTGCTGCTGGCGCAGTTGGGAGAGTCTCGCTTCCAGCTTGCCGCGACGCTCGGGGGAAATAAGCTCCTCGGATTCCATGCTGGACGCGACGCTCGCAGCAGCATGCCGGGAACGCTGTTCCGTCTCTTCGTAGTACTGCTCGGTTATCGCCTTGCTGTTCTCGAGCATCTGCTCTGCGGGCGCGCTGAACCATTGTTCGATGGAAAAATTGATGAGCCCGTAAGCCAGAAAGAAGAGCAGAAGCGCCGGAAGCAGCGAGAGGATCACGGAAACAGTCACCATCCTGGTCTTGAACTTGCTGCCAACGCGGCCGCTCTTACGCTCGAAGTACAGCTTGATGAGATTGCGTCCCAGAACTGTGGCCAGAATCAGAAGGGCGAGGATAACCAGGACCGTGACCGTCCAGAGAAGGAAGGTGCCGCGAACGAACTTGGGGCTTCCGACAGACGTCTGATGCAGGAAGATCTGGCCGAGTATGAGAGACAGGCACAGAAAGGCAATGGTGGCGAAAACATATCGCCGTGTCCTCGCCTCGTCTTTCCGCGGGGGAGGACTCAAACTGGACGCGTCCTTCATCGAAGTGTCACCCGAACCGCCGGATTATAGCGAATGGATTCCCTCCAGAAAACGGGAATTCCAGCCGATAAGCCTAAAGGCAGAAGGCGGAAAGCAGAAGGCGGTAGGCGGAAGCATACTACTGCCTTCTGCCTTCCGCCTTCTGCATACTTCCCCCTGTCTTCTGGCATACTACGGTCACAAACATTCGGGAGGACTACCGGTGAGGATACTGATTACGGGCGGGGCTGGGTTTATTGGCTCATACCTGGCGGAAGCATATCTGAAGCGCGGGGACGAGGTCTACGTGATCGACGACCTCTCCACCGGAAACCTTGACAACATCAAACCCCTGATGGATAACCACAAGTTCCACTTCGTCAACGACACGGTCCTCAACCGGCTGGCCATGCTGGAACTGACCGGGATTTGCGAAGTCGTGGCCCACCTGGCGGCGGCCGTGGGCGTCCGGCTCATCATTGACGACCCTCTGAAGTCCTTGCACACCAATATCGTCGGGACCGAGATCGTCCTCGATCTGGCGAACAAATTTCGCAAGAAGGTGTTTCTCGCGTCCACTTCCGAGGTCTACGGACGCAACTCGAAAGTCCCGCTGAACGAAGAGGACAACCGCATCTACGGCTCCACGACCGTCGCGCGCTGGAGCTACGCGAGCTCAAAAGCCCTCGATGAGTTCCTGGGCCTCGCCTACTGGAAGATAAAGCGGCTTCCGGTTACTGTGGCGCGCTTTTTCAACACCGTCGGTCCGCGCCAGACCGGCCGCTACGGTATGGTCATCCCGCGCTTTGTCGGCCAGGCTCTGCGCAACGAGCCCATCACGGTCTACGGAGACGGCACGCAAACGCGCAATTTCACCTATGTCGGCGATGTGGTCCGCTGCGTGATGGCCCTGATCGACGAACCGAGGGCTGTCGGTGAAATCTTCAACATCGGCGGCGAAGGCGAGATTTCGATCAACGATCTGGCCGGCCGTGTCAAGCAGCTCACGGGAAGCGCCTCCCCTATCACTCACATTCCCTACGAGAGCGCTTATCAGGAAGGGTTCGAAGACATGGAGCGGCGCGTTCCGGACATTACCAAGGTGAGAAATCTCGTGGACTACCGCAACACGCACACGCTCGACGACATATTGCACAAGGTGATCGAATACGAGCGCACGCGATGTGAACTTAGCTCGCAACGGGTCGCAAACTAAAGGGGTCCCGGGGCAAAGGCAGGGTCTCGGCAAAGTCAGCAATTTCTTATATTGGACCACTTCACGCTCAGAGCGCGGAGATCCAAGGCCTCCAGGCCCGCGAAATGACCAATGACAAATGACCGATGACAAATGACAAATGGACCGGATCAGATTGCCCCGGGGATTTGTCATTGGTCATTTTCAAATCATTTTTTCCACTCCAGCACACACCGCAGTCATAGGGGCGTTCATCGCAGACCTTGACCACGGCGGTGAAAAAAGATGAAATTAGGATGGAAAATGGCCTTTGCCGTCAGGGCCGGTGCGGGGTAAAATCCCCCCAAGTTGGGAGGGGTGCCTGCGAGGACGGAGTCTGAGCAGGCGGGGTGCTTCCAAAGCCCCAACCCGGCCATGGGGACCACCCCGCTTCGCCTCACTCAGTACGGCGGAGCACCTCTCTTAACTTTCGTGTAAATTTTTTTGTGCCTATACCCGATCAGACCCCCGTCAGTGCTTGACCTGCCGGGGCTTCTGAGCCAGAGGTTTTCCCCGGCCCTCCTGCAGCACGACCACCTGGTTGGCCTTTAAGTCCTCAAAAGCCTCGAATCTTCCGCTAGGCCAGAGGACTTCAGCGCGGTCCACTCTCGCAGCATCCCCGATCCCGAAATGGAGCCTCAGGTCGTTGTGGGAGATAAAGCTGCCGCCGCTGCGCACTTCATCCATTTGCCTGAGGCGGCCGGCGACCAGGGTTACCCTGGCGCCAATGCCATCACGGTTGGACTCCTTGCCAGAAAGCTTGATCAACAGCCAATTTTTCCTTTCCCCGAAATTCTTCAACAGGCTGGGCCTGTCATTCATGTTATTGACGACGATCTCCAAGCCGCCGTCGTTGTCCATGTCTCCTACGGCCGCTCCCCGGGAGCTCCACCTGGCACTGATCCCCGCGCCTGCGTGGGCGGATATATCCAGAAATTTTCCGTTGCGGAGATTCCAGTACAGCAAGCGCTCTTGCCTGTAACGCTCGTCCGTTTGGCTGTCCACTTCCGGATAGACATGCCCGTTCACCATGAAAATGTCTTTCCAGCCGTCGTTATCGAAATCAAAAAAGCCTGTTCCCCAGCCCAGAGACCGGGTATTCACGCCGAGACCCGCTTGAAAACTGGCATCCGTGAACGTCCCGTCTCCGTTGTTGCGATAGAGCGTCGAGGTGTCGTCGGCGAAGTTTGTCTTGACAAGATCGATGAAGCCATCTGAGTCGTAGTCGGCGGCCGAAACTCCCATTCCGGCCTGCTCCTGCCCGTCCTCGTTAAGCGCGCTTCCGGAGAGCATGCCAGCATCAGTGAAAGTCCCGTTGCCTTCATTATGGTAAAGAAGGTTGGGAGTGGAATCACAGGCGACGTAAATATCCGGCCAGCCGTCGTTATCGTAATCGGAGACGGCCGGTGTAAAGGCATAATGGCCGGCCGGGCCGGCAACACCGCTCTTTTCAGAGACGTCGGTAAAGGTTCCGTCGCCGTTATTCCGGTAGAGAATGTTCTTTCCCGCGGGAAGCCCGCGAGGTCCGCACATGACCGGAATGCCCTTCCACGTACAATACCGGCCGCTGCCCTTGGCAGGCGTTTTTTCAACTTCGAAATCGACATAGTTGGCCACGAACAAATCCAGGTCGCCGTCCTTGTCATAATCCAAAAAAGAGCATCCCGTGCTCCAGCGCGCGGATTTGTGCATCAGCCCCGCGTTTTGCGTGACGTCGGCGAACCGGCCCTGGCCGGTGTTCCGGTAAAGAACGTTTTGCCCGAAATAGGTCACGAACAAATCGTCGTAGCCGTCATTGTCATAATCGCCCACGCAGACGCCCTGGCCCCAGCCTGACCGGACCAGATTCGCCTGCGCCGTGACATCGGTGAAGGTTCCATCCTTGTTGTTGCGGTAGAGGTGATTGGTAGGTTCCTGGCCCTTGGGAAACCCCTCGAAGGTGGTTCCGTTAACCAGGAAAATATCGAGCCAGCCATCGTTGTTGTAGTCGAACAGCGCGACCCCGCTGCCGACCGTTTCAAGAATATATCTCTTCTCGCGCTCTTGTCCGGTCACATGCCGGGCGGCCAGGCCCGCCTTGGAGGCAACATCTTCGAAGTGAACTTTGGGGAGTGGGATGTCGAGTTTGGGGGCGGGCGCCTGGCGCGGGGGGCGCTTTGGAACGGCCACTCCTTGACCGCGAACCTCAACGCCAGTTTGTACCGCGAGGGTTAACAGAAAAAATACGGGGACAGTCACCGAAATTCCCGTCACCCCATTGGGACCTGGGCAAACAGGAATTTCGGGAATTTCGGTGACTGTCCCCGTATTTTTCCTCATCGAGGAATCGTGAGCGAGGGGTTGAGTTTTTGCGCGACACGAAACTCCCGCGCAGCTTCTTCCAGCTCGCCCCCGGCTTTCAATGCGACCGCTAGATCATAATGGGCTTCGGCTAATTCGTTCTTTGAAGCCACGGCCGACCGAAGTTCTGCGACAGCTTCGTCGAACTTACGTAACCGCAACAGAGCGTGACCCACTCGATAATGAGCATCCGCGTCTCCCGGCTCCCAGGCAAGAAGAGCTTTGAGCTCCACCACCGCGGCCGCCCAATCCTCCGCATCCCCGGCGATTCGTCCCAACGCGCGGTGCGCTTCCGCCAAACCCGGCGCAAGTTGGGCTGCTTTTCGAAGCTCGGAGGACGCGATCGCCCCGTCGCCCCTTTTTTGCAACAGCAGTCCCAATTGATAATGAGCCACGGCATGATCGGGATCCAGCTCCAGAACCCGCCGGAAAGCGGCTTCGCTCCCGGCCACATCGTCAGAAGACTGCCGCAGGGCCAGACCGAGTTGATAGTGCGCTTCGGGAAACTTGGGGCTGACGGCGGCGGCCTCTCGCAACTCTGCTATGGCTTTCACAGGTTCGCTTTTCTTGATGTGGTCCGCGGCTTTCTCAATGAGAAGCATGGCGCGCCCGACTCCGGCTTTCTCGGCGTCAATTCTCTGGACCTCGATCAATTCCTTACGCGCCTCTTCCTTCTCCCCCGCTTTTTGCAGAGCCTGCGCCAGCTTGACACGCGCTTCCGACAGATAGGGATCCAGGCGCGTTGCCCGGCGGAGCTCTTCGATTGCCCCGTTCAAGTCATTCAATTTGAGAAGGACGGTCCCTAACAGGTGGCGGCCCTCGGCGTCTTCGGGGAGCTCCGCCACAGAGACTCGGAGTTCGGCGGCCGCGCCTTCAAAATCTCCTTTCTGCCGAAGGACCAATCCCAGCGCGCGGTGCGCAAACGCATATTTGGGATTGTATCGGATCGCCGCGCGAAACTCCGACTCGGCAGCGTCGAATTCGCCCTTGAGCCTCAAGGCGAGACCGAGGTCATATCGATATTCAGGGCTGTCGGGCGTGAGCTCTGCTGCCTTTCGCAAGTGCTCCACAGCCCTTGCCAGATCCTGCCTTTCGGCAAGGATTCGGCCCAGAGCCGCATGAATCTTCGGTTGCCGGGGCTCAAGCCGGCTTGCGGCCAGCAGCTCCTGCACCGCTTCGTCGAGATCGCTCTTCAGCCTCAGCTCTGTCGACTTCTTGTACCTGTTCCACAGATTCAGCGCGAGATTGTACCGTGCCTCGCTGAAGTTGGGCGCCGCCTCAATGACCTGGCGAAGCAGGCGAATCGCGCCGTTCAGGTCGCCTGCTCTGACGCAAATCGAGCTCAGCCCGTATCGAGCCTCGGCCAGTTCCGGCTTGAGACACAAAGCCTCCTGATACTGGGCTATTGCGTCAGCGATCCTTCCTGTTCGATCGTAAGCCAGGCCCAGGTGAAAATGCGCCTCGGCGAACTTTTCGTTCAGCTGAATCGCTTTTTGAAATGCGGGAATCGATGCCTCCGTCATTCCAGATTCGCCCAGGATCACTCCGATGTAATCGTGGGAGACTGCGTCGCTTGGATCGAGCTCAACGGCCGAACGAAACTCACCCAGGGCTCTTTGCAGATTTTTCTGCCGGAAGTAAGAGACGCCTTGCTCGCGATGCCCCTCCGAGGCGGCTGATGGGCCTTGAGCGGTAGCGCCCGCCGTCCGAGGACTCGCCGCCGCCAAGAGGACCATAATGAGGCAAAGGGCGATCGCGCTAA